>CAIMUX010000130.1 GCA_903844735.1 Candidatus Eiseniibacteriota bacterium | reverse complement strand
TTGGGATCTCGACATCACAGAACAACCAGCGAAAACTGTGCCCTCGTCGCGGCGGATCGAACAGGTCGTCGATGGTGCCGTGCATTCCCTTGGTGGTCGCGCCGTTGTAGGCGATCGGTCAACAGGATTCGGTACATAACCTGGAGTGCAGGTTGGGATAGACGACGGTGCGTCAGCGCACTCCATCAATCGCGCCGAGGGTCCGCGCCAGGACCGCCGGCTCGGTGACAGGCGGCGCGCACGTGCGATCGCGACAGACATAGGCGGCTGGTTGACCGTCAACGAGCACTTTCCCCTCCAGCCATGGCGGCGCCCCAGCAGGCACAAGGCCATCGCCGACGGCCCACGCGAGCACAAAGTGCGGACACAGGCGAGCCCGAACGGTGCGCAGAAGTTTCCTCGTAGCCAGGTCGTCGCGCGGACCGACAATCGCCACCTCTGCACGTGAACCCTGGAAGAAGTCGAGTGCCAGCAAGGACTGGTGGAACGCACCCGGCGCCCGGTCCAGCAGCGGCTGAAATGTGCGCAATGTACGGGCTCCCTCCTCCTCCAGATCAGCGCGGCCCAGCAGGCGACCCAGGCGCAGGAGCGCTCCCGCAGCCAGCGAATTCCCCGACGGCGTGCTTCCGTCCTGCGCGTTTTTCACGCGCAGGATGAGGTCGTTGTGCCGCGGCGCGGTATTGAAGAAGCCGCCGGCGGAATCGGCGAACTCGCGGCGCATCGTCTTCACCAACCGCTCCGCCGCCATCAGCCAGTGGGG
This sequence comes from Candidatus Eiseniibacteriota bacterium, assembly GCA_903844735.1. Lineage (GTDB taxonomy): Bacteria > Eisenbacteria > RBG-16-71-46 > CAIMUX01 > CAIMUX01 > CAIMUX01. The sequence continues at coordinate 74,290 of CAIMUX010000130.1, read as the reverse complement.
GTCGAAGTCGGCCTCGTAAAGATCGACGAGGGCAGCGGCCATCCCCGCGTAGTCATCGAGGTAACCAGGGATCTTGGCTGTGCCGTCCTTGTACACGCGGAGCAGGAGATCATTGACCCACATCGTCTCGATGACCGTCCGTGCCGCCCGAGCCGCCGCATCGAGGAACCGCGGCTCTTCCATCACGGCCCCGGATCGGGCGAATGCGGAGATGGCGAGGCTGTTCCAACACGCCAGCACCTTGTCGTCCAGCGCGGGGGAAACTCGACCCTGGCGTACCAGGAGAAGTTCTCGGCGCCCGGAGACAAGCGCCACCCGGACCTCGTCGGGGTCGAGCCCCGTCCGTGTCGGCGGGACCTCGCCGGCGTCACGACCCGTCCGTGTCGGAAGGGCCGCGGCGTCCGTCACGGGGTGGAGGATTGACCGGCCGTGGAGGTGCCCCTCCTCGGTGCAGTCATACGCTTGCGCCAGAAGCGCCCCGTCCCGTGGCCCGAGGACGGCGGCGATCTCGGCGGGCGTCCATGTGTAGAAGACCCCCTCCTCCCCCTCGCTGTCAGCGTCAAGCGTCGAGTAGAAACCCCCATTCGGGGACCGCAGGTCTCGAAGAACGAAATTCAACGTCTCGCGCACGACATCGAGATACCGCGTAGTGCCGGTGACCCGGTACCCGTCCAGATACGCCACGGCCAACAGAGCCTGATCGTAGAGCATCTTCTCGAAGTGCGGCACCAGCCAGCCGGCGTCGACCGAGTAACGGTGGAAACCGCCGCCGAGGTGGTCGTAGATCCCGCCGGCGGCCATCCGGTCGAGGGTGACGATCGCGGCCTCCAGGGACGCGAGATCGCCCGTCCGGAGGTGGTGGCAGAGGAGGAGCTGAATACCCATCGAGTGCGGAAACTTTGGCGCGCTGCCGAAACCGCCGTGCCGGCGGTCGAAGTTCCGCACCAGGGTCGACGCCGCCCCGCTGAGCAGTGAGGTGGAGAGTAGGCCGGATCCTGCGGGAACCTCGGCGAAGGAAGCGACCCGCTCGGTGATGCTCCCAGCGCTCGACTCCACTTCTCCGCGGCGCGTGCGCCAGATCTCAGCCAGCCGCTCGATCACGGTGCGGAAACCGGCGCGACCGCCACCGTCCCGGGGCGGGAAATAGGTGCCACCGAAGAACGGCCGGCGGTCCGGGGTGAGCCAGACGCTCAGCGGCCAGCCGCCGTGCCCGCTCATGAGCTGCACGGCCGACATATAGATCTCGTCGAGGTCGGGGCGTTCCTCCCGGTCGACCTTGATGGAGACGAACTTCTCATTGAGGTACGCGGCGATCGACGCATCCTCGAACGACTCCCGTTCCATGACATGGCACCAGTGACACGCCGCATAGCCGATGGAAAGAAAGATCGGTCTATTCTCGCGGCGCGCCTTCGCCAGGGCCTCCTCTCCCCACGGGTGCCAGTCGACCGGGTTGTACGCATGCTGGCGCAGGTACGGACTGGTCTCGCCGAGGAGGTGATTCGGCCGACGATCGGGAGCGTGACCATCGTTGTCAGAAGGATGTGACATGCGGTCGACGGTATCATGGTTCCTGCCACGCCGCCATCCACCGTCCACCGATAGCGTCACATCGTTTTCGGTCACGGGCGTATGATCCGCAGGTTGCCGTACTACTGTCGGCGACCTGTTGGAAGGAGGATCCCATGGAGTTGGAAGGAGCCCGCGCCCTCGTCACCGGGAGCGGTCGCGGCATCGGGGCTACTCTCGCGTTGGCCCTCGCCGGCAGTGGCTGTCGGGTCGCGCTTGTCTCCCGCACCGAGTCACAACTCGATGCTGTCGCCGCCGGCGTGACCGCGGCCGGCATGCGCGCCCTGGTTCTGCCCGCCGACCTGACACGCCCCGACGAGGTCCATGGCCTGGTGCGGAAGGTAGAGTCCGAGTTCGGCGGGATCGACATCCTGATCAACAACGCCGGCGGAGGAGCGTTCGGCCCGGTGATCGAGCTCACCGAGAACGAGTTCGAACGCACCCTGGAGCTGAATGTCACCTCGGTCTTTCGCCTGACCCGCGCTTTTCTCCCGGGGATGCTCCAACGAAAACAGGGTCATATAGTGATGATGGCCTCCACCGCGGCCCGCCGAGGGTTCTCGGGCGGCGCTGCGTACTGCGCGGCCAAGTTCGCCCTCGACGGCTTCGCGCAATCCCTCTTCTACGAGACACGACAAAGCGGCGTTCGTGTGACCACGGTTTTCCCGTCGTCGGTGAACACCGAGCTGATGCGACGCCTTGGACCGGCCCTCGATCCCGACCGGATGATCCAGCCGGCGGATGTCGCCCTCGCCGTGCTCGCCGCCCTGCGCACGGACGATCGCGCCACGGTGAAGGAAATTGAGATCTGGGGGACGAATCCGTGAGCGCCCAAAAGCGCCGTGGGCCGAAGTCGCCGGGTTCCGCGCCGGGCGGTGCGATGTCCCCGGCCGAGGATCGCTTCGCCTCAGTGGCCGCGCACTACGATCGCTGGGTCGAGTGGGAGCCCCGCTTGAAGAAAGAGATGCCGTTCCTTACCGCCAGGATTCCCGCGGGTGCTACCGTCCTCGACGCGGGCTGCGGAACCGGTGCCCACGCGCGGGCGCTCGCCGCGGCGGGCCACCGCGTCACCGGCGCCGACGCCTCGGCGGCCATGCTCGCGCAGGCCCGTGAAGCAGAGGCACGCATCGCCGGGGCATCATCAAGCGCAGAGGCATGCATCGCCGAGGCACGAAGCGCTGACGCGGAAGACACCGAGACACCGCGCACCGCAGCCGTCGAGTGGGTCGAGTGCGATATTTCCGACGCGGCCGCGATCGGCGGCCGCCGTTTCGACGCCGTGCTGGCGCTCGGCAACGTTCTGCCCGCTTTCGGCGATGCCGACGCGGTGCATCGCGGCCTAGTGGCCCTGGTGGCCCGCACCAGCCCTGGAGGAGTGTTGATTCTGCAGTATCTGAACGGTGAGCGGATTCACGCCCGCGGTCGCCTGGTGGCCAAGGGCAGCGATGACGCGACGGGGGATATCTGGGTGCGCCATCATTTCGAGGCGGGCGACAAGCTCTGGTTCCACTCCTATCAACTGCGGCACGGGGAGAGCGGATGGACCGCCGAGGTTCGCGCCCGCGAGTACAACGATGTTCCGGCCGTCGAGGTGGCCGCACTCCTGGCGCAACTGTTCGAGCGGGTAGAGCTATTCGACGGGCTGACCGGGAACCCCTTCGACCCGCTGGAGTCCGACTCCCTGGGGGTGCTGGCCACCGGCAGAAGATAGCCGGAGATTTCGCGGCGACTCGGCACGCCGCAGTCTCCGGTCTCCATGGTGACGAGAGGCCGACGGCTGGAACGCTCCGCCCCAGTTTCCGCTGGTGCGGAGGCTCCGCACGCAGGTGATTCTCTATCTTGAGGACGCCAGGCTCGGTCGCTGCCGCGTGCGGTTGGTGAATCACGGCTATGGCGAAGGTGAAGAGAGGGATCTGGTCTTCACCTACTTCGAGCGGGCGTGGGGCCTGGTGATGACGGACGTTGCGGAGCCTCTTGTGCGGACCTGAGTCGGACTTCGAGATGACTTGCCAACAACGATCCTTTCGATTACATATGATGTGATATCCCAAGGCGCTCGTAGCTCAGTTGGATAGAGCAGCAGGCTTCGAACCTGCGGGTCGGGAGTTCGAATCTCTCCGGGCGCACAGAACCAGGGGGTCCGGCGGGTGCCGCGCCGCCGCGCTCTCTTGGCAGCCTCAACCGGTCCACCGGAAACGGCGGACGGAAAAGCCGTCTCAACAGCCAGGGGTAGCTGGTCAGCCCACGGGGCTCTCGATTCCCTGAACCACCCCGTACAAGGCCGTCTTCTCCCCCTAAAGGGGACACGGCGGGCTCATGATGGCGATAGGTGCCCCCCCGAAGGGGGAAATGCGTCCATCGGTGAGGGAAGTCGCAGGATCGTTGCCGTGGCGCGCGGCCATGTGCGGCGGATGGCGAGCGCAGGCCACTTGCCCCCGGAACGGGCTTGGCTCGGGGTGCCATGGGAGTGGTCGTGATCAGGCGCCTGCGATCGAGATCACGCGGCCCGCGGGTACCGCCGATGCAGTGCGTCAGCGACGAGATCGAAGCGTTCCCGCGCCGCGCGCCAGACCTCCTCGATCGTCTCGAGGTGATCCTCGCGCCCCATCACCTCCATCTCGAGAAAGACTTGCCGCAGCCCGGGCAAGGAAAGGTGCGCCGCGAGTCCCTTGAGCGCGTGGGCCTGAAATCGCACCTGCTGCGCTTCGCGTGCCGCGACCGCCCGTTCCATCGCCGCCAGGTTTTCCGTTGCCTCCTCAAAGAACATCCCCGCGAGTTCCTGCATGCCCGCGGGGTTCGCCGTTACGCGGCCGTCGAGCTCCGTCCAGTCTTCGAACTCGTCGTCCGGATCCGCGACCGGCAGGGTGTCACGGTCGTTCGCGAGCGGGTTGACCGGGTCCTCCGGCGCTTCCGCGGTCGCCGCGGACCGGTCCAGTGCGCGGACGAGGGCCGCGCGTAGCGACTCGGGACGGAACGGCTTGCCAAGGAAATCGTCCATGCCCGCTGCGCGCCCGAGTTCACGGTCCCGCGCGGCCGCGCTGGCCGACAGACCGATGACCGGCACGTGGCGCGCGTTGCCTTCCTGTCGCCGGATCTCCCGTGTCGCGGTCAGGCCGTCCATCTCCGGCATCATGCAGTCCATGAAGATCGCGTCATAGTGCCGCTGGGCCGCCAGACGCACCGCCTCACTGCCGTCGGACGCCGTCTCGATGGTGCACCCAAGCTCGCTGAGGGAGCAGCCGGCGACGCGCCGGTTCATCGCGCTGTCGTCCACCACCAGGATGCGCGGACCTCCGGGGGTCGGCCATGAGATCGCCTCGAACAGCGGGCCGGTCTTCTCCCGGACTTCGGCCGCGAAGACCTCGGTCAGGGGCACCCCGCGGGCGCGCGCGGAACGGGCCGCCGCCACTGTGTCCCGCAGGAGGCTGGGCCGGACCGGGCGCCGCCAGATCCCCACGACGCCCGCCTCCAGGAGCACGTCTTCCGCCGGCGGGGTCTCGTCCGCGGCGACTAAGAGCACGATCGGCTCGTCTTGTAGTAGACCGAGGACCGGTTCGGCGGGCACTAGCCCTGGGACCGGCTCGTCGCCGTCGGTCTCGTCGAATGGCGCCCACACCTGGAAAAGCTCCTCCGAGCCGGCCTGGTCGCAGAGCACGAGGTCAAACCGTTCCCCGGTCGGTCGCGCCTGCACGAGGGCGGAGCGTCCCGAGGAACCCGACGTGGTTGACACGCACTCCGCTCCCCATCCGGTCAGCATCTGATCGAGCGCCTGGCAGGTTTCCGAGTTTTCGACCACCAGCAGGACGCGTGGGGGCGTTTCCGCGCCTTCGGGCGCTGTCGGGGAGGGGGGAGTGTCGCCGGCTGCCGCAGGGACGGCGGTGGCGCGCCGGCTTGCCGCGGGAGCGAACGCGGCGATGTCCGGGTCTTCCGGCAGCGGGACCTCGAAGGAGAACTCGGCCCCCTCGCCCGGGATGCTCCGCAGGGAGATCTCGCCGCCCATCAGCTCGACGAGCTCCTTGGAGACCGCGAGTCCGAGCCCGGTGCCGCCGTAGCGCCGCGTGACCCAGGACTCAGCCTGCATGAACACGTCGAAGACCGACGCCTGCTTTTCCGGTTCGATCCCGATCCCGGTGTCCGACACGCGCAGGCGGACCGCGGCCGGGTCTCCAGCCGCGCGCTCCACCGATAGGGTGATGTGCCCTTCGGAGGTGAACTTCACCGCGTTCGAGATCAGGTTGCCCACGATCTGACGCAGCCGCACCGGGTCGCCCAGCCGATGGGGAGACAATCCCGGGTCGTAGCGGATCGTCAGTTCAAGACCCTTCTTCGCGGCCGGAACCGCGTGCACCGCCGCCAGTCCCTCGATCAGCTCCAAGAGGTCGAGCGGAATCCGCTCCAGAGTGAGCCGTCCGGCCTCGATCTTCGAGTAGTCGAGGACGTCGTCGATGAGCTTGTGGAGGTGCTCGGCGGAGCTCCCGATGGCCGTGGCGTACTCCTCCTGCTCCTTCGTGAGCCGGGTGTGGAGGAGCAAGTTCGTCATGCCGACCACGCCGTTCATCGGGGTCCGGATCTCGTGGCTCATGCGTGCGAGGAACTCGCTCTTGGCGCGGTTCGCCTCCTCGGCCTGCGCGCGGGCCGTCTGCAGGTCGGCCTCGGCCGAGGCTTGGGCCGCCAGCATGCTGTTGATCCCGGATGCCAATCCCGAGAGCTCGTCGGTGCCCTCGACCGGGACCTGCCGCGAGCAGCCGCGGCTCCCCGTGACCGATGCAACCGCGCCGGCTAGGCGGAGCAGGCGCCCGATGACGATCCGGCGCAGCAGCACCTGCGTGAACGCGCCGAGCAGGATCCCGGCACCGGCGAGCGCGAGGGCGAAGTAACGCAGTATCCGGCGCTCCTGGTCGCCGGCCAGTCGCGGCAGTTCGAGGCGGAGACAGACGAGAGGTTGTCCCCTCGAGTCGGGAATCCAGCCGTACGCGGCCATGGTGTGCTCGTCCCGGATCCGGATGAGCGTCGATTTCGGGGATGCCGTCGTCCCGGCCACGTCACGGAAGTCCGGGTCGGTGGCGACGCGATCCCGGGTCCGGGCCGAGATCGCGATGTGCGTTGTTCGGGCGATGCGCGCGACGTGAGCATCGTCCATGAAGATCCCGAAGACCACGTGACCCAGGGCGGGGCCGGTGTTGTCGCTGCGGAGAATCGGGCAGGCCGCCATCATCGCCGGACGGTCGCCGAGCATCGCCGTTGCGCCGGGGGAGCCCTCCTCGTCGAGGCTGTCCGGCAGTATCTCCACATGGGGGAATCGCTCACCGAGTGCGAGCGGTGGGGAGCAGGGCATGCCGGTGTCTCTGGCGAAGCTCGCACCGAAGACGACGCGCGCTTGCTCGTCAAGGTAGAGGACGAAGTCTCCCGGGCTGGTCTGCGCAACGCTGTCGGGGAATGTCGACTCGATCCATGCGGGGTTGCGGTCCTGCATGAAGCCGTAGCTGTCGTCCCAGGCTGCATAGTCGACGGCGGAGCGGCTCAGGTTGCGGAACTGTTCGGCGATGGCGTCAGTCACCCGCTGGAGGGCCAGGTCTGCGGCCTCCATCTCGGAAGCCCGGGTGTTGACGGAGACGATACGGGCGGCCGTCAGGTAGAGGAGTCCCCCGAGCGCGATGAACGAAGCGCAGATGACCGCGGCGACTTTTAGGCTCAGCTTCATCGACACCTGCGGCGGCGTCGGCCGCTTGCTCCCGGAAGAGGGGGTGGCCGGGCGACGCGCGCCCTTCGCACGTGCGCTTCGGCTGCCGTCGGCGCGGCGCTATCTCATCTTTATCGGACCATTGCCGCCGGTTGCTGAGGACTATGAAACCGAAGGATGGCGAGCTGATTCGTGGCCTCCAGAGCCTGCTCGACGCCTCGCGGCCAGTAGACAGTAGAGAGAAGTCAGGATTCAGAAGCCTGAAGCCCGAAGTCTGAAGCCAGTCGTGTTCGTTCCCTATCAAGAAACACCGTTTCATGGCTCGCGGAGCCGACGGTTGCGGCGGCATGGGCACTACTCCGAATCTCAGAGGGCTGAGATCTCCGTGCCCTTGCGTCCCGAGCCGAGCCCCTCACTCCTCTGGCTTCACATGCCTCCGTTCCCGAATCTCCTCAAGCACCCCAGCGTGGAACTCCGCAAACGGTACGGTCTCCTGCTGCGCCACCTTGTACCGTCGCACCGTCACCGTCCCATCCTCCGCCTCCTTACGCCCTATCACAAGCAGGATCGGAACCTTCTCGGTGCTGCCGTTGCGGATCTTCTTGTTAAACGAGTGAGTGGAGGTGTCGATCTCGGCCCGCACGCGATCGCCGCGCAGCGCGTCGCGCATCGCCTCGCACTGAGGAGTAAGATCATCCGCGATCGGGATGAGCCGCACCTGCACCGGCGCCATCCAGGTCGGGAAGGCACCGCCGTAGTGCTCGATGAGAAAGGCCATCATCCGCTCGTGGGTGGAGAGCGGCGCGCGGTGGATCACCACCGGCGGCATCTCCGCGCCGTGCTCGTCGATGTAGTGCAGATCGAACTTTTGCGCGGCCTGGAAGTCTACTTGGATGGTTGAAACGGTTTCCTCGCGCCCGAGAAGGTTCTTGAACTGGATGTCGATCTTCGGGCCGTAGAACGCCGCCTCGTCCAACCCGACGGCGTACTTCATGCCGAGCTCGTCGAGGGTTCCGCGCAGGATCGACTCCGCCCGCTGCCACAGGTCCTCTTCGCCCGCGTACTTGTCGGTGCGGGACGGGTCGTGCAGCGAGAGGCGCAGGGAGTAGCGGTCGTACTCGAAGAGCGTGTAGAGCTCCCGGTACATGGTCAGCAGGGAGACGATTTCCTCCTTGAGCTGATCCGGCGCGCAGTAGATGTGCGCATCGTTCATGGAGAAGCAGCGCACCCGCAGCAGCCCCGACAGTTCGCCTGACTGCTCGAAGCGGTAACAGGTGCCGTACTCGGCCAGTCGCAGCGGCAGGTCGCGATAGGATCGAGGCCGCGCCCGGAAGATCATATGGTGGTGCGGGCAGTTCATCGGTTTGAGGTAGAAGACTTCCTGCCGCTTCCCGTCGCCCGCGCCGGTTCCCGCCGGTGCGCCCGCAGGCTCTGCGCTGCCTGCTGGTGCGCTACCTGCCGACGTGCCCTCGGCCGGTGTCCCTGCGGTCGGCCGCCCGGCCTCGTCATGGGTGTGTTCCTCGACGACCAACGGCGGAAACATGCTGTCCTTGAAGTACGGAAGATGCCCGCTCCGATAGTAGAGCTCCTGCCGCGCGATGTGCGGCGTGGCCACGCGCTGGTAGCCGTAGCGGAACTCGGTCTCCTTCATCAGGTCCTCAACCGCATCGCGCAGGACGGTCCCTTTGGGCAGCCAGAGAACCAGCCCCTTGCCGACCTCGTCGTCGATGTGAAAGAGGTCAAGCTCCCGGCCGAGCTTCTTGTGATCGCGCTCCATGGCCAGCTTGCGCATGGCGAGATAAGCGTCCAGCTCCGGCCGTTTCTGGAAGGCGAGCCCGTAGATGCGGGTCAGCATCGGATTCTTCTCGCTCCCCTTCCAATAGGCACCGGCGATCGAGTCCAGCTTGAACGCCTCCTGTGGCAGATCGCCCGTCGTCTCGCAGTGCGGCCCCTCGCACATATCGACGAACGGTCCGTTCTCGTAGAAGGAGATGATCGCGACGCCCTTGGCACCCAGCTCGCGGACCGCCTCGTCCTTGAACGGCTGTCCCAGAGCGGCGACCTTGCCGGCCGCCTCTTCGGGGGATAGCTCGGTGCGGACAAAGGCTTGCTTCGCCTGGATGATCCGGCGCATCGCCTTCTCCAGCTTCGGCAACTCGTCGGCGGTGATCGGCTCCGGGAGATCGAAGTCGTAGTAAAAGCCGTTCTCGATGGGCGGGCCGAACCCGAGTTTCGTCCCGGGCCGCAGCTCCATGACGGCTTGGGCGAGAACGTGGGCGAGTGAGTGACGGATCCGGTAGAGGCGCGCCTCCTCGGGCGAGAGACTTCCGGCGGCCTGGTCGATCTCGTTGTCCTGCATAATGTTCTCCCGGTACGATGGGGCTCGCGGGTTTCTGACCGGACCCCGAAGCAGACAGCCCGCCCCCGGCGTCCACGCGCTCCTGTGCGCGCCGCCCGGGGCGAGTGCGATTCGGCTTAGTGTAGACAGTCGGCGCGGCGAGCGAAACCCTTGAGTCGGGCCGCGCCATTCGGCCGCGTCTGCTTCGTTGCGTGCCGCCCCGTCTCCTCGACGTACGAAACGTACGCCTGCGTCGCCGGGGCGGCGCGCGCCTCGCATCCACGACCGACTGGCGCAGCCCGGCGCCTGCTCTATGTGGTGTGCCCTTCTGACGCCCGACGCCCGACGCCCGAAGCCCGAAGTCTCAAGCCCGAGCCCTGCTCCGAATCTCAGATCATCGAGGAGGACCCTTGCCGCACCCGCCGTCCTGCTCCAGAATCCCTCCCGTGCCCGCATGCAAGACGGGCGGGAGGTCTTCCGCGATTCGCATGTTCCGTGTCATCATCCACATCGCCTGGCGTTGCGCGGTCATCGCGGCTTGGCTTCCCACGGCGGCTTGGGCAGGCCCTGCGACCAACCCTGTGCTCGATCCGGCGCTCGACCGCGCGCCCACTCTCACGCGACCCGCCCGCCCCCGCATCGCCCTGGTTCTCTCCGGCGGTGGCGCGCGCGGTCTCGCCCAGGTCGGCGTCCTCCAGGTTTTCGAGGAAGAAGGAATTCCGATCGATGCCATCGTCGGCTCCTCGATGGGGGCCGTGGTGGGTGGCATCTACGCTGCGGGGTTCGACGCCGACGGCCTCGCCGATATCGCCCGTGACCCGAACCTCTTTCGTTCACCCGGCGCCTGGGAGAACCTCGACGCCTTCCAGAAGTGGATCACCCGGCCCCGCGCCTTTGGTCTCTACTTCAGCGGCTGGGAATACCGATTGCCGCGCGCGCTGGTGAGCGACGTCAATGTGAACCGGATGCTGGTGGAGCACGCCACGCCCGCGAACCTCTTCGCCCGTTCCGATTTCGACTCCCTACCGCTGCCATTTCGCACCCAGGCGCTCGACCTGAAGAGCGGGGAGGTGGTGACGCTGCGTCGCGGCGACTTGGCCCGTGCGATCCGCTCCAGCATGGCGGTGCCGGTGGCGTTCCCGCCGATCCCGTCGCGGAATCCGGATCGGCTCTTCATCGATCCAGGTCCGGTCAACAACCTTCCGGTGCGGCTCGCCCGTGACATGGGGGTGGATCGCGTGATCGCCGTCAATTGCGTCGGGACCTGGGATGACCGCGAGATCGGTACGGACGCCTCGCTCGTGGCTCGCGACCTCCTTCGAGTCCTCTCGCAACGCGTTGACTCCACCACCGTCACTGGCTGGGACACCTGGATTGAGCCCGATGTCGGTCGCGCCGGTTTCATGGACTGGGATCGGGTGGAGACATTCATTCAGGCGGGGCGGACGGCGGCGCGGGCCGCTCTGCCGCGGATCCGATCGTGGTTTCCGCCGGGCACTCTTCCGGTGCGCGAGCGACGGCCCGGGATCGCCGAGGTGCAGCGTCGCCTGGGTGCTCTCCGCGTCGCCTGGGTGCGGTTGGAGGGACGGTCCAGCTCCTACACGTGGGTGCCGAAACGGGAACTTCACCTGGGGCCGGGGGATCCGTTCTCCGTTGACCTCCTCGGGCGCGGGGTTCGGAGACTCTACGGTACCGGCCACTACGAGGCTGTCTGGCCCACTGTCAATCTCGTCGACAGCGGGCGCGTCGGCATCAGCCTCGACCTTGAGGAACGCGCGCCTGCCTACGTCTCGCTGGGCCTCCTCTATGACAATCAGCGTGGGGCCAACATCGACATTGAGTTCCTGCGCGACAACCTGCTGCGCTTGGGCGAGACGTTTCATGGCTCGCTCTTCGTGGGCAACTACCGCGACGGGGCCGAGGCGGGGATCCGCTCGAGCCACCTGCGAGGCGTGCCGGTGGGGCTCGACCTGCTGCTGCGCTCCGAACGGCTCCGGTACGAGCAGGTCAATCACGGCGACTTCCGTCACATCCAGCGCATGGTGCAGTTGAGCACGGCCCTGTCGGCGGGGAACGATCAACTTCTCATCGCCGGCTATCGCTTCGTTCGTGACCAGGGGGAGAACCGTGCGGAAGGGGGCGACGGGGGGGGGAACCGCGTGATGGATGGCGACTGGGACGCCCGAGGATCGTGGCTCTACACCACTTTCCTTTCGGATGATACCGAGGAGCGGGAGCTCCCCACCCGTGGGCACCGTGTTGTTGCGCACTACCAGATGCAGCTTCGGGATCTGCGGCACCAGCCACCGGCGTCGTTCTCCGGCCTGCTGGCAGAGTGCGTGCCGGTCGGACGGCTCTCGTTTTTTTCGGGCGTGGAGGCCGCGGGGCTCGACCGTGACGACGTGAACGCCGCCGCCGACCGGCCGTTCCGCTTGTGGCACCGGGCAGACCTGACGCGCGCCACGACGGGGCGGTTCGAGCCAGGACTCTATGCCCGATTCACAGGGAAGGCCTGGGTGGTCCCCTCAGTGCGGTTGGCTCCGAACCTGTTTACGTGGGGACGCGTTTCGGCGGTGGTGCGGCGGTCGCGAATCCGAGACATCCTGACGGCGCGGGCGGAGCGCGGGCTCGAGGCGGGGCTGCTCCAGCGGACGCCCATCGGGCCGGTTACGGTGGGCGGGGCCTTCGAGAAGGGGCGGGGTTCGTTCCTCTTCGTCCAGGTCGGGCACGACCTCACCCGGCTGCCGTAGTCCCTCGGCCCCCGGATGGGACGGCTTGGGGGCTGGGCTCAGGGGTTGGGCTTAGGGGGTGGGCTGGGGGTCTTGAGGGTGGCTACAGCTTCAAGAACACCTTGCCGATGACGATGACGACCAGGATCGGCACCAAGTACAGAAGGATGATCTGCACGATCGCCTTCCGTGTGCTCGTCGTCGGTTGGTCCTGAAGGGCCGCCTGGATGGAGGCCGCCGCGGAGGATCCGACCATCCCGTCGCCGCTTCGTCCGGTCTTTTCCGTCAGATCCTGGGCCCGACTCTGGGCGGCCCGCTTCTCACGACCCATCGGGGTCCTCCTTTTCGGCGTATTCCAGGTTCAGGCTGTGCCGAAACGGCCCGGGCCACGAGCGGCCGGGGGCGGATCAGGCTCACAGTCTCCAATCATGACCTATGCGGGGCCCCCAGGCAACCCCTTTCGCCCGCCGGGGCCGCGCGATTCGGCCGCGTCTGCTTCGTTGCGCGCAGCCGCGTCTCCTCGACGTACGAAACGTACGCCTGCGTCGCCGGGGCTGCGCGCGCCTTGCATCCACGACCGACTGGCGCGGCCCGGCTTCTGCGCTAACCTGTCTCGCCTGCTGGGGTTGGGCAGTCCGCGCTCCTCGTCCACGACCAATCATCGACCCCAGCGGGTGCTCGGCCTCTTCGAGGAAGGCACCAGACTCTATGCCGGGGCGCGAGGCGCGGACGAATACTGATGGCTTCCCATGATCTTCAGAATGCTGCGATGATCGACACTTGGCCCCGGAATGTCGGCCCCTTGCTTCGGAGGTACCCGGTGAAGAGTCCAGTGTCCTATCCGCCCAGGCGTTGGCGCCATTCGCTCCCGGCTGCGGTCCTCTTGCTGGGCCTCCTCGCTCTCCCGGCTCTGGCCCGCGAAGGCCTCCTCGTGCAGAAGCTGCCCAACGGGCTCACGCTCATCCTGGAAGAGAACCACACCCAGCCTCTGATCGCCGTCTCGCTCTGCGTCAACGGCGGCAGCCGGACGGAGACACCGGAGATCTCGGGCCTCTCCCACTACTACGAGCACCTCATTTACCGGGGTGGCTCCAAGGAAATGGCGCCGCTGGAATTCCGGCGGAAGATGCAGGAGCTGGGCGAGGAGAGCGGAGGCTATACATCTGACGATTATACGAACTATGGTTTCACCGCGCCCGCGCAGAACTTTGCCGAGGCCTTCCGGCGCGCGACCGACGACTGGCTGGATCTGGTGGTCAACGAGGAGAAGATCGCGGCTGAGCGGCAGGTGGTTCTGGAGGAGTACAACCAAGACGACGACCGGCCCGACGACCAGGTCTATCGCGGGCTACTCAAGCTCATCTATCGCTCGCATCCCTACCGGACCAGCCCCTTGGGTACGCGCGAGGCGATCGAAAAGGCCGATCTGCATACGTTCCGCACTTTCTACCGGGAGCGCTACGCGCCCAACCAGATGGTGCTCTCTATCGTGGGGGATTTCGAGGCCGACACCGTGGCGGGCCTGGTCGCGGAGACCTGGGGTACGCGGCCCGCGGGCCCGGCCTGCTTCGAGAGGGGAGTGATGGAGCCGACACAGGCGGAGTTTCGCTTCGCCGAGAAGAGGATGCAGACCTCGAACACCAAGGCCCTCCTCGCCTTCCCGCTACCTTCCGCGGCCCATGCCGATCTACCGGCCTGTGATCTGGCGGCCGCGCTCCTGGCCTCCGGCAAGTCCTCGCGGCTTTGGGAGGCGCTCAAGATCAGATCGAATCAGGCCATCTCCGTCTCCGACTGGGTGGACCGGCGGGTCGATCCGGGATTCTGGGCCTTCTCGCTGGAAATCGAACCCGGCCGTCTGGAAGACGCCCTGCGGACAACCTGCCGGGAAATCACCGACCTTCGAGATCGGCCGCCCACCGAGAATGAACTGGGCCGCGCCCGCGACGCTCTGCTCGCGGCCAGGGAACGCTCGCTCGAGACCTTCTTCGGCCGGGCGGAGGCGCTTGGTTCGGCCGCCATCTACGGATCGCCGCAGGATGTGGACCGCTACTCGGCGCTGATCCGATCGGTGAAGCCGGAGGATGTCACGCGGGTCGTCCAGACGTATCTTCGGCCCGATCGGGCGAATCTCTCCTTGGTCAGCCCGGACAGCGCGGCGCCCTTCGATCCGGGCGGATTCACCGCGGAGTGGGGGAAACGGTGGGGAGGTACGGGTGGGGCGCCGGTCGTCTCCGTCCTTCCCGCGCCGGTCCGTTTTCAGTTGAAGAACGGGCTCACGGTGGTCGTGCAACCTCGGCCCGCTTCCGGCATGTTGGGCGTCGTCGTCCAGGTGCGAGGGGGGCAGTGGGCCGAGCCGGCGGGGAAGTGGGGCCTGGCCGATTTCATGGCGAGCCTCTTGGATCGAGGCGCTGCGGGTAAGACCCAGGTCGAGATCGCCGACCGTTTGGACGCCCTCGGCGCGACCCTCCATGCCGGCGGGGACCACGACTACATCGCCGTCCGGCTGGAGGCGCCGGTGGAGAACCAGGCTGAAGCGCTCGATCTCCTGGCCGAGGTTCTTACCTGGCCCACCTTCCCGGTCGAGGAGATCGAGAAACTCCGTGAGGATGTCCTCTCCTCCATCCGCAGTCTGCCCGATCGCCCCTTTGCGAACACCAACGAGGCGTTCTATCAAGCGTTGTACAGGCACTCACCCTATGGTCGGCCGGTGGAAGGGACGGAGACGTCGATCCGGGGAGTCACCCGGAACGATATCAATGAGTGCTACAAGGCGAACATGGTCGGCGCGAACGTGGTTGTCGCGGTGGCCGGCGCGGTCGATCCGGGTGCGATCCGGTCCTGGGCCGAGCGATGGCTGGGGAGCCTGCCCGCCGGGAGTCCGATCTCGATTGTGTCCCCACAGGAGCCGGTCCGTTTCTCTCCCTTAGACACGCTGATCGTGCGGAAACAGGAACAGACCGCCTACAACACCGGCTGGCTTGCGGTCTCGGTGCGCGATCCCGACTATGTGCCCCTGCGGGTGGCCGTGAGGGCCCTGCAAGACCGGTTCTTCTTCAAGTACGTCTACGAAAAGGGAGTGGCGTACCGCTCCTGGTTCTACATGACCCACCGCCTGGGGCAAGGATCGATCCAGAACGAGATGGGAGTCTCCCCGGGGGTGTACCGGGAGATCGCGAGTGAGGTCGACGCGGATCTGGCTCGCTTCGCCGCCGAGCCGATTCCGGAAACGGAGCTGGCTGCGGCCAAGGAGAAGATTCTTTCCGCCTACACGCTCGAAGTTCAGACGAGCGGCGGCCTGGCTTCCGCCCTTGTCTGGTACGAGCTGAGCGGGATGGGTCTGGAGGGGTACCGGACATTTCCCGACAGGATTCGGGCGGTGACCGGGGAGCAGGCTTCGGTGGTGGCGCGGAAGTACATCGTGCCGGAGCGGTTTGTCAGGGTGGGGGTGGGGGGGGCGGAGTAGGGGTTGGAAGTCGGTCCGGACCTGCTGATCTTCCGCGTGTCGATGGAGCGTCGGCGCTCTCCTCTTGGTGGGGACGAAAGCCAAGAGGGGGGGGGCCGACCGACCGGGCGGAGCCGTCGTGTTCGTGTTCACCGGAAGGGTCCAGGTTCGTGTTCGGCGCGGGGAGGCAAGTCTTCGGACCACGAACTGCAGCGGCCCGAGTGGTTGACGCAGGTCCCGTTGGTGTGAGCTGACGGGGTCGCACTCTATCCGCCGTTGGCGCAGAGAGTTGCGATGGTCCCGTGCGCGGGCGGACTCTCTTGTTCGGGACGGCAGAGAACGGTGATCGGGGTTGTATGCCCCATTCGGCGTCCCAGACGGCGAAACTCTCTCCTTCTCGATTCTCTGTTTCGAAGTGGTGGACGCACCCGTCTGCAATGGGGTGCCACTCCAGACGGTTCTCGAACTCGGAGCGGTCTCGACTCGCTGCACCTGTGATGTTGCATAGCCGGGGTTCGGGTAGGCCCGGGTGCGCTCGGGACCGGACGCGGGGCGGGCGCCCGGCCACAGACTCAACCGCGAGCTGTCCTGATCGCCTTCGGTTGCGGCGGCTTCTTCAGTGACTTTCTCGCCCGGGGAATCGAGGCGGCCGCCTGCAGCAGTGCCCGCAAGGCGTTGTTGACCGCTTCATCGGTCGGAAATGCCCGGGCTATGTCCCGCTCCAGGAGCGCCAGGTTGGTGCCAGCCCGGTAGCGCCGGAGATGCTTTCCCTTCACTCCCCCGGCCATCTCGGAGAAGTCGTATTCGGGGCGCAGCTCATCGGGGGCTGCCTTATTGGGATTCTTCATAGAACCTCCGCTCACGCCGGGTCACCGGTCGCGCGCTGATGATCCGAACAGCGTCCTTCCCTTCGGTGTGGGCGACGACCAGGAGTCTCCCGTCTTCCGACATTCCGATGGTCACCGAGCGGTGCTCGCGCACGGAGTGGTCGGGGTCCGGAAATGTTGTGGCCAGCGGATCATCGAACACCGTGGCCGCCTGCTGAAATGTTACCTCATGCTTGCGGCGATTTGACGCCGCTTTCTCCGGGTCCCACTCGAATTCCACGGCCCAAGGCCTCCCTTCGTGCTCGTCCGAATCGCGGCGACAGACTACAGGCCTATTGCGGCGCGCGCAACGGATTGCCCGGACCATGAACGTCGCTAGGACCTCTCGCCGTGACGCCGCCGCGCCGTGCGCGCGGGAGGCGAACGTGCGGGCGGGTTCGCTTCCAGTACGAGACCATGGTCAGAGCGGGCCGGCCCCGCGTGACTGAGTGCGGTCCACTCAAGGACGATAGCGCGAGGGGGGCTTGGTGGCTGTTCACCGGATGGGTGCAGGTTCGTGTGGCTCACCGCCGTCGAAGAGTGAGGCGAGCGAAACCTGGCCCGTGGAGTGGCCGGTTTCTGAAAGCGACATCGGCCGCATGCGCAAGCGGGTGAAGCGCAGACTGCCGCTGTGGCGGGTTGCATCGTCAGCGGGTACCGCCGACCCGGTCAGGATGAAACGTCCAGTCTGGTCTGGGTGATCGTCCACCCGTCGGCGGATGTGATTCCACACCGCGGGCACGAGTTGCCACTCGTCGATCAGGCGCGGGCAGTCGCCTTCGGGTACGCTATACGGCCGGGCGATCCTGGGCGTCGAGATCATCAGAACGTACGGACTCGACGCCAAGCCGGACCCCGTGTCGGAGAACATGAATCACGCCCTGGTGATAGGGTGGCCAGCCGAGAAATCTGCCCAGAAGATCCATGCGCAACGGCTAGCGGCGGCTTCTCGCTACATAGCCAGGCCACAGGAGGGCGTAGTCAACGGTGAAGTCCCGAGCAGTGAACTGAGCGGCTGAGGGGTGCTTCGGGGTTGGAAGCGTTGCCGGGGTCAATGGGGATCTGGATAGTCCGGGGCTCAGAAGTGGACTTCAGGTAACCGAATTGGACTGTTCAATGAAGTGCGGGAGTTCGGTCGTTTGGGTCTGTGATCCCACACAGCCGGGATGGTATCTTCGGGACGCCTGAGGCAAGATCGGGGCGAAGTGAGGGCGAAGATTCACCGGGGAGCGCACGAGATCGGCGGCAACTGCGTCGAGCTCGAGGCCGCGGCTGCTCAGGTTAGTCCAGTGCTCCCGGAACTTCCGCCGTCGCCAAGCGATGACCGTCTCGGGCTGGACGAAGACCAGCACCGCGGCGGCCGGGCGGCCACCCGCAGCAAGAGCCTGAGGCGCCAGTGACCGGCTCAACCCAATGCTGCAATTGGTCTTCGGGTTTTCGGGACGGACAACTAGATGGAGCCGCTTCAGCAAACGGGGGCTAGTTGTCAAAGTCGGGCTAGCTTCCGAAGACCTCCTGCTATCCTACCGGTATGGAATTCATCCCCAGCTACGAAGAGAGCCACCTCCTGGTGGCGGCGGTCAGGGTTCTCGCTCACCGCGAGGGGCGCAGCCCCACCCCCGCCGAGGTCGCGGCGTTCATCCAGTTCGTTCCCGAGAAGGTCAACATCCTTGTTCATGAGCTGCGCAAGCGCGGCATCCTGAAAGCGCTGGAAGGGCCGTTCGAGATGCGCCTCGATCCCGGAGATCCGGCACCTCTGGAAGCCCTTCCGCGGGGAGGGTCTGGCCCCTCCATCCAGGGCGAACTCGAGGAGTTTCACTCCCAGCTCCAAGAGAAGAAGAAGGAGATGGAGCGGATGTTCCGTGGCGGTGAGGCCGATCTCCGGCGAAAGGAACGGGTCGCGAAGCTGGAGCAGGAGTTTTCGACGTTCAAGCCCAAGCCCGGCGCGATCAACGGCCTGTTCAAGAAGCCGAAGGCCGAGGAAAAAGAATAGCGGAATGGCAGGGTGCGGCCGGGTCTCACATGAAGAGACCCGGTGTGACGACGGCGTCGCTCCGGGCCTCCTGCTGTTTCCCCTCGCCAGCGATGCGACTCAGGCCCGCTCGACGAACGTCCCATCCCGCGTGTCGATCTTCACCCTATCGCCATTGTTGATGAACTGCGGCACCCGCACCTGCAACCCCGTCTCCAGGGTGGCCGGCTTGGGGGAGGAACTGACCGTGGCCGCGCGCAGGGTCGGATCGGTCTCTGTGACCGTGAGGATGACGAAGTTCGGTACCTCGATGGAGACCGGGCGCCCCTCGTAGTAGAGGGCGGTCACTTCCGAATCCTCGATGAGGTAGTTTGCCGTGTCGCCTAACTCATCCTTCGTGAGCATCATCATCTCGTACGTCTCTGTGCTCATGAAGTGGTACTCCTCCGCGGTGTGGTAGAGATACTTCAGCGTGTGGCTGTCGAGCTCGGCGAGGTCGACTTTGTCTTCCGAGCGGAAGCGATTCTCGTAGCCGGTGCCGGTCTTGAGGTTGGCGAGCTTCATCTGGACCATGCCGCGCCAGTTGCCCGGCGTGAGGTGCAGCGTCTTCACCACGCGACACGGCCCGCCGTTGAAAATGATCACCTGGCCTACCTTGATTTGCGTTGCTGGAATCATGGAATTCTCCCCTGCGTGATCCTCTCCGCAGTCCCCTGCGGGCGAACCGGTTGCCGTCGATGATTGGGTCGGTGCGTGACCGGTCAGACCGGCATCCTCGCAGGGGATGGAGGCTTGAGGACGCGGCCGGTCCCCTGCCCCTTTCTGCGGGACCGCATAGTACTCGGCGGGGGTGGCTCGTATCGCTCGCGGATCCGCTCCAACGGCTCGCGCAGTCGGCGCCGCGCCGACGGGATCGTCCGGGTGGAAACGCCCAGTGTCTCTCCCAGTTGGGGACAGTTCGGATAGCGACCGCGGCGTACCTCGCGGTCGATGTACCGAAAGCGGAAATATTGGGGACGGGTGCTCTGCATGGGCGATTCCTACGGTGGCACGGCCTCTCCCCGGCGGACGCGCGGATCGAGTCGGCAGCCCAGCCAGTATACCGCATGCCGAGGAATGGGCGGGCCGGTTTCGTGGGCTCGGGGTTATCGCTTTGCGGCCCAACGTGATCGCATCGTGAGGAAACGCTCTCTACCAGGCGCTCTTTCGGCGCAGCATTCCGAGAGCGACCAGGTACAACAGAGCCGGCACCGCCAGTGCGAATCCGAATCCGAACGAGAACGCCACGAGGAGGATCGTGGCTGATCCCAGGACCGATGCGGTCCCGGTGACCGCGAGGCCCCAGTCGATCAGCGGCCCCACGCGGAGTCCGGCCTTGGGGAAAGGCATTCCCATGGCGAAGCCCAGGGGCGCCACCAACAGGGCGACGATGACCATCCTCGGCGGGAGGGTCAGCCCGCCCAGGATGGTCAGCAGACGCGGAAAGACGAAGATGTCCAGGAGCAGCCAGCCGGCGATGGCGACGAACGGCACGCGGTCATCCACCGAGCGGGAGGCGCGGCTTCCCAGTCCGGAACAGAACAGCAACGTGAAGAGGATGGTGGCGAGGCCGTAGACCGACGGCCCGACGAAGAGCGTGTACTTCTGGATCAGGATTACCTCGACCATCATGAAAGCCATCCCGATCGTGAAGAAGTAGAGCCACGGGACCGGGCGCAGCCGTTCGTCGCTTCTCAGATAGGGCAGGAGAGTCAGCGGCACCACGAAAAGAAGTCCCACGAGAAGGATCACGACCGCAAGAAGCCGGGCCAAGGGGAAGCCGTTGAATTCGTACGGGGTGATCTTGTCGAGCCCGGTGAGGCGGAGGTTCTTCCAGAGGCCGAGCTGGGCGACGTAGGGACGGCTGTCGGTGGCCGGCGAGAGGTTGATCGCCGCGGAGTCCTGTTCGGCGCGCCAGCCGTTCGCGACGATCCGGGCGATCAGGCCTGCGTCTTTTCCCGGCGTGGGCGGGTAAAGGAGCTGGAGGTACTCCTCGCTGTGGAACGCCTCGGCGCCGTAGGCGTTCTCCCGGATCTCGTCGGTCAAAGGATCCTTGGAAAGAAGCAGGATGTGACGGCGAAGGGAGGGGAGCTTGTAGATCGCGAAATGCTGTTCGGGGTTCGGCACGCCCAAGTGGCGCAGGGCGTCGCGGACCTCGCTCACCAGCCGAGGCATGTAGAACTGATGTTCCATCGAGAGGAAGCCGTGCGGAGTCAGCGCGTTCCAGTAGTCCTCGAACGCCTCGGTGGTGAAGAGGTAGTTCTCCGCCATGGCGAAAGCGCCGGAGGCCAGGGCCGCAAACGTGTTGGAGCTGAGCGAGTAGATGACGTCGAACGTTTGCGGGTGGCGGCGGACATAGGCCCGGGCATCCTCGGTCGCCACAATGACCCGCGGGTCGGCGTAGATCTGCCCGGTGTACGCGGCGAGCGGCCCCTTGGTCAGCAGCCAGTTGGCCTGCGGCACGACCTCGACGGCATGGACCTTCGCTGCGCCCGCCTGAAGTGCCTGCAGTACGTCCCCGCCGCCGCCGGCACCAAGCGAGAGGAAGGTACAGGCATCGAACCGGTGGACGAGGTTCGTCACGTCGATGTTGAACTGAAACCGCAGGGAGTCGGGCCGGTCCCAGTTGCCGTCGAACTGGAAGACGGGGGAGTTGGCGGCGTTGTCGATGTTGAGGCCGCGGAGCCCCTCCCCCCGGTCCAGGATCTTCATCTTGGCCACCGCATCCCAGTGCCGGTAGATCACCGGCGCCGGCTCCTCCCGCTTGAGCTCCAGGAGATCAGCGCCGTGCTGTCCGAGGAACAGCATGCCGATCGCCAGGATGGCGGGGAGAATCCTCAGCCGGCGACCCGCCACGAGGAAGGCCGCGAGCAGGACCGGCAGGGCGCAGCCGAAGGCGGCCGCGGGGGTGCCGAGGAGGTTCATCGACGGGATGACCAACAGGACGCCGAGGCCACCTCCGACAAGGTCGGCCATGTAGAGGCGCGGGATATCCCGGTGGTTCCGGCGCAGGAGGAGTGCCAAGGCGCATCCGCCGAAAAGATACGCAGAACTGAGGAGGGCGATCGCCAGCAGGAGCTTCGCCACCATCGCCGCGGAATGGAAGGTCTGGGCGAAGTCGAGGCCCAACCGGAAGACCAAGGGAGGGCCGGCCAGCACGGCCGCTCCTGTCAACGAAAGAAGCCACGGCAGCGACTCGTCCCTGTCCAGGCCGGAAAACAGGCGAAGCGCGAGAGCCCCAAGGCCGAGCCCGAGAATGGCCAGCGAGAGAATGAGAAACGCGAAGGTGTAGAAGAACTCGGCGGAGAAGATGCGGGTCCAGCTCAGTTCCAAGGAGATGATCGAGACGGAGAGAAGGCCGAGAATGAGTGGGTTTCGGCGGCTCAAGGCTGCGTCCTCCTGGGTGGGGCCCTCCCCCGAAAGGACCGTGGATCCCGTACGGCAAGGCCCAGGTGCAGGTTGCGCGGCGAGCGGGCCGTACCCCTTGCCAGCGGCAATTTCCTGTTCGCTCCGGGCGAGAAGAAGCTGGATCTGGCGCTCCCGCTTACCCCATTCGTAGGCGTCCACGCTGAGCCGCACGGCCGCCGCACGGCCTCGCTGCGTGATGATGAGTGGCTGCTTGAGCCCGCGGACACGACGCAGGACCGCGGCGGCATCCTGACGAAGGCCGGTGACAGGAAGGACTTTCGGGATTTCGGCCATCTCGAACACCCCCTAACGTACGTCGAACAGCACTGTCAGCAGGCGCGGGAAGCCCCCCCGTTCCGCTTGGCGCCGTTCGACATGCCGTCTTGTTCGGCAGTAGCAACACGGTTGCCGGATGGAAGTACATCGCCGGGGGGCCACGCGCCGGGACTGGGCTGAGCGTGCCGGTGGTGAGTCCCTCTGGGGATTGCCGAGGCGAACCTGACTGTGGCCCAACCGGTGGTCGCTTGTCTGTTTCCCTAGTCCGAAGTTTCTTTCTGACGGCGATCCCGACGGTGCCTAGAGAACAAGATGCCAGCCGCCACGAGGTCATCGGACGCGAGGAGGGCGGTCGGCCGGCTCGCGGCGTTCGGGCGATACTCCCGTGGAATCCTACTCCAGTGGGCCCGAACCCAACCACCGGCCAAGGACGTCGCGCTGCTCACCCCGCGCCTGTGGAAGGCGCGCTTCGGGGAGAACCCGGTGCAATCAGACATCGACCGTAAGTCCTGAGCCGTCGATCCTCCATCTGGTGATTCGGCTCTCGGTCGCGTAACCTGCTAGCCAGCAATGCATTCACGTCTTCGACGACCACGGGAGCAGCCCAACCGGGGTCGTCGTGACGGAATCATCATGGTGCACGCACGCATGAGTAGCCGGCCGGGCCAGTGGCACGAAGACCCATTTACGCTCAGAGCCAACATCCCGTCGTCCCGCTGGGAGACCATGAGCCCGCCCGGGTGGTGAACGGCATCTCGCTCCCCACCCGGACGGGCTCCCGATAGCGTTCTAACGGCCCTGGATCCTTCGCTGTTCTTCCGGGCTCAGCGTCTCGGCAAGACCGACCGCGCTCTCGACCAACCTCACGAACTCACGCACCGCGCCGTCATCCGGAAGATCCTGCGCGGCCGAGCGAGCCACCGGCAGAACATCCGCGACGCGGCTCTCCTTGGCCCAGAAGCTGTGCCGCAGGACCTCCGCGAACTCCGCCACCGCGGCATCGAGCCGGAAGCGCGCCGGAGCATCGTAGAAGGAGCGCTGCAGCTCGGAGGAATCGAAGGTCTGCTCCATTTCACGGGCCTTCGGCTCGAACTCCGATTTCCGATCCGGCGGAAGGTAGCGGAAGCGCACCGTGACAATCCGTCCGCGGTCCTTCCCTTCCACGAGCTTGACCTCGTACAGGGCCGTGACCTCGTGCCCCGCGCCGATCTCTCCCGCGTCGACCTTGTCGTTGCGGAAATCCCGATCGGCCACGTCGCGGTTCTCAAAACCGATGAGACGGTACCGTTGCACACAGCACGGGTCGAACTCGACTTGGATCTTCGCGTCGCGCGCCACGGTCTGCAGCGTGCCGGTGAGGTTCTCCGCAAGCACACGGTTGGCCTCGCCGATCTCGTCCACGTAATAGTAGTTGCCGTCTCCCCGGTCGGCGAGCTGCTCCATCAGCACGTCGTTGTAGTTGCCCATGCCGAAGCCGATGGTCGTGATCTGGATGCCGCGGGAGGCCTCGCCGCGCACCCGTTCGAGGATCGACTCGGGGCCGGTCTGGCCGATGTTGGCCACGCCGTCTGAGCAGAGGATGATGCGGTTGATGAAGCCGTCCCGGAAGATTCCACGCGCCATTTCGTACCCGAGGAGGAGCCCGGCCTCGGCGTTGGTGGCGCCCTCCGGGTGCAGGCTCTCGATGGCGGCCAGGATTCGTTCGCGCGCGGCGCCCGGAGCCTCATCTTCCCGCGGTGGGGCCTTCCAAGTCCGCCGCTCCGCGAAGCCGTCGGGCCGGGCATTGTCCCTGCTGTCGAGTCCCAGCGAGATCGGCTCGAGGATTGTGTGCGCCACGTTCCCATAGACCACGATACCGACCCGATCCCGCGGAGTCAGGCGGTCGACCAGCACCCGCAGCGAGCGCTTGACCAGCTCCAACCTGTCCTCACGGTCCATCGACCCTGAGACATCGATGACGAAGACCAGGTTCGCCGGCCGGCGGTCCGCCGCCGCGATGTCGCGCGCCTTGATCCCGACGCGCAGCAGTTGATAGCCCTTGCCGAACGGGGATGGGGCGCCGTCGATCATGATCCGAAAGTCGGTGTCGTTGAACTGCGGATAATCCTGCTTGAAGTAGTTCACGAACTCCTCGATGCGCACCGCATCCTTATCCGGCAGGTGTCCCCCGTCGACGTAGCGGCGCATTACCGTGTAGGAGGCGGCGTCGACATCGACCGCGAAGGTCGAGAGCGGGTCTTCGTCGGTAGCGATGAACGGGTTCACGCCGTAGTGCTCGAAGAACATCGAGTCGTAGACCTCGTCGTTCGGCAGCGTGGTGCCCCCGGTCGTCGGGACGCGGGGTGTGCCGTCGGGTGCCGGGGCGCCGAAGCCGGCGCTGGGAGCCGAAGGACCGGGGCCCCCGCCGCGTACCGCAGTTCCGAGACTCCCGCTCGGCGCTCCATGTCCTCCGCTCCCCGCCTGCGGAACGCCGGTCGGCTCCCCTTTGACCTGAAGCTCAACCTGATGATTCGTGACCGGTACACCGTCGACCAGAAGCCGACCCTCGCCCGAACGGCCACCGCGGATGTGCAATACCGTGGAGCCCTTGACAACGCCGGCTTGCAGACCGACCAAATCCGTGATGTCGCTCACGGGCAGGCCTTGGCTGCCCGAAGGGGGATCGAGGCGATTTGTCCGCGAGCTCTTCAGCTTCATCCGCTCACGGGGGGCCACGATTTCGACCTCACACAGGTCGGTCGTCGGTTTCACCTCGAGCGCGAAGTTGACCGTGGCCGTCCCGCCCGCCACGATGACGACGCTGTCAACCGATTGGCCGCCGTACCCTATCCTGGATGTCAGAACGGAGTAGGTTCCCGGAAGGACGTTCAGGATCGCATACGAACCATCGTCCTTGCTGAATGCTCCCCAGCCGGTTCCCACGACGACGATATTCACATACGCCAAAGGCCGATCTTGCTTGTCGGTCACCCGGCCGCGGATCGTGCCCGCGACACCACCGGTGTGCACGACCGTCGGGCGATCGCCAACCAAGGGAAGCCGCTCTACCGTGACGCGGGGGGTGTCAGGCCTTCTCGAAGCCTGATCGGCGGTCGATCCCGCATCGGTCGTGGCGGCCGGTCTGCCGCCGGTCGCGTCGGCGAGCGGCTCGGAGCCCGGCGGAGCCGAAGCCGAATCGGGGCGCGGCAGCCCGATCCGGCTCCGACCCGCGGTCGGCGAGGGAGCCTGTTCCGTTGGAGTGACGGCAGCCATGTGGCTGCGACCCCCTGCCGCCGCGGACCCTGGTTTGCTCCGGCCCGGACTGCCGTCAGTCCCGACTTGGGGCACCTGGGTGGCCAGGGACGGAGGAAAGATTTTCGGCGCGGACCGGATGTACGGCGCCCGAGCTGGCGTAGGGCCGGCCGGCAGCGCTCGATTCTGCGTGGAATCGGCCGTCGGCACCAAGCTCCGCGCTGGACTGGTCGACCGCTCTCGATTCTGCGTCAGCCCTGCCGCCGGCTCTGGATCTTGTGTGGGAACGGTCGCCGGAACTGCATTCTTCGTCGAATCGGTGCCCGGCACCGCAGGACGCATCCAGTCCCATGGGTGGCCCACGATCAGCGCAATCGTGACGACCGCGACCAGCCCGACCGCAGCCACCGCGGGCCACGGCATCGGCAAGAATCGAGATGGAGAGCCCGAGAGCGCCGAGCGCACTGTCCGTCCGGTGGCCGCCGCCCGGGCCTTCCAGCCCCGGGAATCGCGCGACAGCTCTCGCTGCATCTCGGACCAGAGCTCGTCCTTCTCGGAGGCGGTGAGTGCCTCCTGGTGACGCGTAAACAGGTTTTTCATGACTGCTGCCCTTCCTCGCCTCGCAGGCCGAAAGGAGTCGTGTCGGCGCTCAGGAATCCCTGCATCCTCTGCCGCGCTCGCGTGTGGTGAACCCGGGCGGTGCTCTCGTTGCAGCCGAGGATGGCGGCGATCTCGCGGAAGCTCTGTTCTTCCCATTCGCGCAGGAGCAACGCGGCGCGCTGCCGCTCGGAGAGCCGGTTCAGGGCCCGGTGGAGCACCGCACGCTCGGACTCCGAGCTGCGAGGCCTCTCCACCGGCGCGACCCGCATCGCCGATTCCGCGTTGATGGCGACATCGCGGAGCGACACCGTCCGCTTCATCCGCCGCAGGATTCCCCGCTTCCAGTCGATCGCCTTGCGCAGCGCGATGGCCCGCAGCCACGACTCCAGTGGAGCCTCGCCGCGATACCCCCGCAGTCCGCGAAACGCCTGCAGGTAGGTCTCCTGCAGAAGATCGCGCGCTTCATCACGATCGCCGGTCTGGAAGCAGAGAAGGGAGAAGAGGCGATCGCAACTGGCCTCAAAGATCCGCTTCCAGGATTCTTCGCTGCCCTGCGCTGCCTCTCGCGCTAACGTCCTGTCGATCTGGAGGTCTTGCATGGCGGCTACCCTCACTCCCCGGTACGCAGTCAAGGACGGGAACAGGGGGAGATTTGCTTACACCCGGGTGGAGGGGTCGGCCCCAAGGGAAGCGGCGCTCCACGGCTTGAAGATACGCCTCCATTGTTGAGCGGGCGAGGGGCCACGAGGCGCAGGCGATCGCCCCGCCGCGAGTTGTGGTACGCTCACCGCCGTTCGCCGGGCCGCGCTGAGCGGCCCTGAGACCGGGGAGGAGAACGGCACGTTGATGGCGGATCCGGCAAACCAGGAAACGACACAGCGATCGCCAACCCCGGCAGTTCCGGCTGAGCTCGGTCCCCCTTTGGCCCCATCTCGCCGGGGTCCTGCCATGCTGCCCATTCTCCTGACCCTGCCGTTGGTGTTCCTCGCAGCGGGCCGATTCCTGCCGGGCCCGTACGCATGGGGGTTCAATCACCTAGCCTACCTGCCGGGCTGGGTTTTTGGAGTCTGGCTCGCCGCCGCGCTCCTCCTCGGCACACTGCTACTGCCCGCCGCCCAGCGTGCGGTCTGCGACCGACTGGCCGGCGCGATTCCGCGGTTCCTCTTCGAGCGTCGTTGGGTGCCGTGGGCGCTTTCGGCCATCGCGGGTGGGCTCTTCCTTCTGCTGCGGGAGCGATCGTTCTTCATGGGGGATGGCTATCTGGTTGGAGAGTTGGTGGATCGCGGGGTCCAGTTCCGTGCCTTCGACAGCCTTGACTACCTGCTCCATTTCCAGATCTACCAACGGCTCGGCCAGGGTGGGGCGCGCTTTTCCTCCTTCGATCTCTACCGTGGCAGCGCCATTCTGGCGGGGATGTTGGCGGTGGCGACTTGGCTGCGACTGGCGGGGCGGCTTTCGTGGAGTCCATGGCGGAAAGCGACGGGGGTCGGGCTTCTCTTCTTCGCGGGCCCGGCAGCGCTCTTCTTCGGGTACGTCGAGAGTTACTCATTCCTCTTTCTGTTCCTGACCGCGTTCTTACTCTGTGGTCTCCTGGTGCTGGAAAAGCGGGCTCCGCTCTGGCTTGCCGCCACATTCTTCGGGCTGGGCCTGGCCTTCCATCTGACGGCGCTCTTTACCGCACCGGCCCTGCTCGTGCTGGCTTGGCGCGCCCCCGTACGGTCGCGGGGCTTGCGGGTTATCGAGGCCTTGGGTCCCCCGGCCCTGCTCTTCCTCGTGGCCGTTGTGCTCCACATCGCAGAGGGATACGACGCCTCCTGGTTTCGGCACGAGTTTCTCGATGGGAAGAACGCGCAGAGCATCTGGATCCCACTCGCGCAGGGGCGTGGACTCTTCACCGCCTATCACTGGAAGGATCTGTTCAACCTGGCGCTGATTACTGCACCGGTCTGCCTCCTGGTGGTGCTGGCGGCCTGGCGGCGGCTGCGCTCTTGCGCGCGCGAGCCGCGCTACCTTTTTCTGCTGGTGCAGATCGTCTCTGTGGCGTTCATTTCCGTGGCGGTCGATCGGAAGCTGGGCGGAGCGAGGGATTGGGATCTCCTGGCGGCGCACTCGGCGGGCCTGATCCTGCTGGCCGCCATGCTCCTTCCCGGAAACAGACCGGACGGAGCGGACGACGCGGCGTGTCTCGTGCCTGCAGGGCGGGCTTCTCGCGGTCGCGGGAGGGGTCGCGAGCGGGATCGGGAGGGAGGTCGGGAGGGAAGTCGCGTGGGAGACGCCGGTGCCTCGATGGTCCTCCTCGACCGGCCGCATCCGGTCGTTTCCTTCGCCCTCGCCGTCTCGCTCCTCGTGGCGACGCCGTGGGTGGTTCTCTTGCACTGGGAGGAATACTCCATCTCCCGATTCGCGGACATCGCCGCCGATTTCCCTGATTTCCAGCGCGGGTATGCCTACGAGGAGGTGGGGAAGTACTACCGCAAGGCGGGCGATCTCGATCGAGCGCAGCCTCTCTACGAGAAAGCGGTGGCCACCAATCCATCCCATGCGCGGATCCGGATTCTCCTCGGGTCGATCTACTTTGCTCGCGAGAACTACGACGCAGCGGAGCAGCAGTACCTGGTCGCCAACCAGCTCGACCCGAAGAATTCCATGGCGATGGAGATGCTCGGCCAGGTGGGGATGAAGCGGGAGCGATTCGAAGACGCGTGGGGCTGGTTTCAGAAGCTCGTGGATCTTCGACCGCGGGAGTCGATCTCCTGGGAGCACTATGGCCTAGCGGCATTGCGGTCTGAACACTGGGAGCAGGGGATCGCCGGGCTCCGCAAAGCGATGGAGATGGATCCGGCCATCGGGGACTACCGGCAGCAGATCGGAGTTGCCCTGACCCAAGTAGGGCGGCTCGATGAGGCCGCCGATACATTCCGGGCGATCCTGGCCCGGCCCGATCCACGCCAGGAAACACGGCTGTCGCTAGTCTGGGTCCGCCTGGAAATGGCTCGCCGATCGACGGATCGCGGGCAGCCTGTGTCCACACTGTGGCTGGACGAGGCGCAGCAGCAACTCGACATCGTCTTCCAACAGCGGCCGGACGACCCGCAGGCTGCCGATCTGATGCAGCAGTTGCGGCATCTACGACGTTAGGAACCCGGGAGGGCGATTCCCGTACATGACCCGGCGATGATCGGCGCCGTACGCCGTCCGGCGAAGATGGGTGCCGCACATTGCCCGGCAATGATCGGCGCCGCGGGTGCCGATGCTATAGGAGGAGGTTCGGAACATGTTCTTCGATCCGCTCTACTTCCTGATTGTGGGACCGGCGCTGGTTCTGTCCATCGTGGCCCAGATCTGGGTCAAGCGTGCCTTCGGCAAGTACTCGAAAGTAACCACGAGCGGAGGCCTGACCGGGGCGGAGGTGGCCCAGCGCGTCGTGCAAAACGCGGGTCTCGGCGTGCGGGTGGAGCGGGTAGGCGGCTTCCTCAGTGACCACTATGATCCGCGAAGCCGGGTCCTGCGTCTCTCGCCTGAGGTTTTCGACGGACGATCGATCTCCAGCGTGGGCGTGGCGGCGCACGAGGCTGGACACGCTCTGCAGCATGCTCGGGGATATCTTCCGCTCCAGTGGCGGTCGGCCTTGGTGCCGATCACCAGCGTCGGCTCGAACCTGGCCTGGCCTCTCCTCATGATCGGGTTCATCATCATGACGATGATGCCGGCCTTGGGGATGAAGGTCGTTCTTGCGGGGATCGCGATGTTCTCGCTGGCGGTAGTCTTTCAGCTCATCACGCTGCCGGTGGAGTTCGACGCGTCGCGGCGGGCTGTGGCCGTTCTGGCGAACCAGGGATTCGTGAGCGCGGTTGAGCTGGAGGGTGTAAAAAAGGTGCTGACTGCGGCGGCTATGACGTATGTGGCGGCTGCGGCTGCGGCGGTCCTGCAACTCTTGTATTTCCTTCTGCGCGCGGGAGTGCTGCGCCGGAACGACTGATGCAGCGCGGGCGTCGGTCGTGGCTGCAAGGCCACGGACGCGCGCCCCCGCTGGGAGGCCCGGATGATCACCCTGCTCTATTTTCTCGTAACGATCGGGATCATCGTCTTCATTCACGAGCTGGGCCACTTCCTGGCGGCCAAAGCGGTCGGCATCCGGGTGGAGCGCTTCTCCATCGGGTATCCGCCGCGCGTCTACGGACGCAAGTACGGTGACACCGACTACTGCATTTCCGCCATTCCTCTCGGCGGCTACGTCAAGATGTCCGGCATGATCGACGAGAGCCTGGGCGGGGAGGAGAAACTCACGGGCGCTCCCCATGAATTCATGTCGAAGAAGACCTGGGAGAAGACGCTGGTCATCACCGCCGGCGTACTTATGAACTTCGTCTTAGCCTTCGTGATTTTTTCCTTTCTGGCCGGGGTGCAGGGAATTCCCATCGCCGCCCTACCGGTGGTGAACGAAGTGACGGCGGGATCGCCCGCCGAACAGGCGGGGTTACGCGCCGCGGACCGGATCGTTTCGATCGACGGCACGCCGGTCGAGACCTGGGAGCAGCTTGTCGGGATCATCCAGAAGAACCCCGACCAATCGCTGGTGGTGCGGTGGACCCGCGCCGGCGCCGAGATGGAGGCGACGGTTGTGCCGAAGAGCGAGGAGTCGAAGGTGGACGGCCAGGTCAAGCAGGTCGGCAGGATTGGTATTGCCATGGGTCCGTATTACAAGTTTGAGAAGGTGGGACCCGGCGGCGCGCTCAAGGCCGGTTGGGAGATGACGATCGGAGGCGGTGCGCTGGTGCTGAAGAGCCTCTGGAAGGCCGTCTCCGGCTTTTCCATGAAGGAGCTCGGCGGCCCTATCGCCATCGCCAACGCTTCGAAGCAGGCGGCCGATGCCGGGGTTCTCTACCTGCTGAATCTCATCGGTATGCTCAGTCTCAGCATCGGGCTACTGAATCTGCTGCCGATTCCGGCCCTCGACGGCGGGCACCTCGTCATCGTAGTGGTCGAGGGCGTCGCGCGGCGGAAGCTCGGGGACAAGGTCAAGATCGTCATTCAACAGGTCGGGATGGTACTCCTGTTCCTGCTCATGGCGGGAGTGATCGCCAAGGACATCATTCACTTTGGGGTTTGGGACAAGATTCGGGGTTTGTTCTAGGAGATTTCACCGGCGGGATCTTCAGCCTCTTTCCGTTTCGTGAGGAGCTGGTTGAGCCGATGGGCTGAGGGCGGGCCCGGGGCGCGAGTCCACGGAGTGGTTGTGGACTCCAAGCCCATCATTCGGACGGATATTGTGCTGTTGAACAGGAGTAACGCCCCTAAGCAGGCCGACAGGTTGCGCCCTTCCGAAGGGCAGGAGGACTGGACCTGACTCCAAGGGAACGACCTGACTGGTGGGCATGGGAGCTGGAGCTCAGCCCCCACCTCATGAAGCGATTGGAGGATCGGCAGTTCACCGAACTGGACCTTCGTCGGATGCTTGACCGCGTTGTGGCGATTCGGGTGGACGTCGTTCCTTACCGGTGGATCATCGCAACGCGTTATCACCGCAGGCATTGGGAGATCATCGTGGAGCCCAATCCGGCCACCGAGCTTCTTGTGGTCATCACTGCGTATCCGGTACAATGAGGGTCCTATGAGCCAAGCCTATCTAGAAGTCACGTTTCGGTTCGGTCGGGCGATCGCCGCCTACTTCTACCTTCCACGCCGTCCCGGACAACGCAGCTACAAGACGGTCCGCTACGAATCCGGCTTGATCGTTGACCTGAGCCGGAGCGGACGCCCGATCGGGATAGAGATCACGGCTCCAGAGGCGGTCTCTTTGGCGGCCATGAACCGCGTGCTGCGCAAACTCGGCCTCGCCACGATCAAGCGTGCCGATCTGGCTCCGCTTCTTGCTGCCTGACCGGACGCTGGTGTCGGTTCTGTTCAACAATTCGCTGAAGTTGCCGGTGCCGTCCTGTCACGGCCCTGGCTGACGAAGGTTGTTCTCGTCCTGAACCGCGAGGTGGCCAGGGCCGCGCCAGGCCGTCCCCGCAACTTAGCGATGCGTTGGCCGCAGAAGAAGCATTCCTCTCACCACCACCGCGCATCGGAGGTCACATGAAACGAGTCACTGGCATCGGCGGCATCTTCTTCAAAGCCAAAGACGCTCCATCACCGCAGGCCTGGTACAAGCGGCACCTGGGAATCGATGTCCGGGTCTGGGGCGGAGCCGCCTTCACTCTTGACAGTCCGTCTGGTCAGGTTCGCGCGGAGGCGTCGTATCCACGAGGCAGAGCGTCAGAAGGAAGGACGGGCCAAGCGTGAGCTCGGTCCCAGAGGTGAATAGGTGGTCTGCGGGCCTCGCCGGCGCGGAGCTCCGATCAACCCGGTCAGGGCCCGGCAAGCACATGCAGCCGTCGGCTCGGCCGATGCACAACTCACGGTCTTGACATCGGCCCCCGCATGACCCTCACGATTTCGCGCATCTCCCCGATCGTGAACCAGCGCGTCACGAGCAGCGCGGCGGCCCAGGCCGCCAACAGACCGCCCCGGAAGCACCAGTCAGTCACGCCCCCCGTGTAGGGCCGCAGCGCCCCCGCGAACGCCGCCGCCGCCGACACGGCCGCCACGCCGAAGATTCGTCCCCATGGGTAGCGGTTCGGCACCAGAGACGCGATGAGCCGGAAGTGCGCGATGTCGAGGGCGAGGTACGAAACCAGGGTCGCCACCGCCGAACCGGCCGGCCCGAAGCGCGGCACCAGGGCGAAGTTCAGCGCAATGTTGAGTGCCGCGACGAGGAGGATGCAGAGAGATACAATGCGGGTGCGGTGAAAGAGCGCCAGCACGCCGGTGGTCACCACGGCCAGGCCGAAGGCGGCGAACCCGAAACCGACCCAGGGGATGAGCGGCACGGCTCGCTCCGCGTAGACCGGGTCCGAGCTCATGATGTGCAGCACCGGCGCTGCGAAGATCGAGATCACAATCACCGCGGCACAAAGGGCGATGGCGAGGTAGGGCACCAAGAGCCGCAGCACGCCGGGCCGCTGGTCCTCTCGCAGCCGGAAAAGCAGCGGCATCCAGGCGAGATTGAGCGGCTGCACCGCCAACATGTTCACCACGCCGCCGAAGCGGCTGGCCAGGCTGTAGTAGGCGAGATCTTCCGGGGGGCGCAGTCCGGCGAGGACGTACCGGTCCCCCGCATTCAGCACCATCGAGCCAAGGCCCCCCAGCACTAGCGGCACCGAAAACTTGAGGAGCCGTACCGCCAGGGTGCGGTCGAAGAGCGGCCCTCCGCAGAGGGCACGGCCGAAGAACGCCGGGTGCTTGGACCACAGCACCGCGATCACCAGGGTCGCCCCGGTCGAGATGCCTAGCGCCCGGGTCAGGCCCGCGAGCCCCTGCGCGTGGCGCACCATGAGGACCAGCGCGATCGACACCAGAAGGGCCAGTTTCAGTCCCTGCACCAGCGTGTGGACGAGGGCCCGCTCCCGCGCCCGCAGGTAGGCCAGCGGCACCGCGAGGAGCAGCTCGCCCGCGGTGTGAACGAGGAGCCACGCATACACCGGGCGCAGCGCCACCGGCGCGAAGCGGGCCACCGCCACGCCCCCCACCACCGCGATGAGGCCCGCGATTCCCGCCGTCATCCACCAGGTGGCGGCGAGCGCCCGGTCGCCGCCCCACGGCTCGTTGTAGAACCGCACCAACCCCACGGAGAGCGCGAGGCCCAGCGTGGCCACGGCAATCTGCGCCGAGACCTCGAGCACGCCCCAGAAGCCATAGTCGGCCACCGAGAGAAAACGCGTGTTGGTCAGGACCGGGAGCAGGATGAGCCCGCTCACCTTGACGAGGGCGCTCCCCGCGGCGTACCAGGCCCCTTGGACGGCGATGCTGCGAAGCGGGTGGCGCATGGCGTGAGTCTAGGCCCGACTTCCCCCGGGCGGTACTGAGATTCGAAGTGGGGGGCATCTGCGCCGAATCTCACGGCGGTACCGGGAGCTGGACAGGACTGCCATCGAGACCGCAGAATCCGCGGCCATGGAGACTAAACCGACAGGCAGGCGCCCGCTGCCGTTCATGAGGGCCGTCTCGGTGCTGCTAGGCCGCTGGAAGCAACGCCTCACCTTCCACGGCTCGCGGGCCTACTGGGAGCGGCGGTACCGAGCGGGTGGGTCCTCGGGTGTGGGCTCCTACGGCGAGCTGGCAGCGTTCAAGGCCGAGGTCCTGCGCGGCTTGATTCATGAGCACGGGATTCAGAGCATCATCGAGTTCGGCTGCGGTGACGGTGCTCAGCTTGCGCTCTTCGACTGCCCCGCGTACCTCGGTCTCGATGTTTCGTCCACGGTTCTCGACCGCTGCCGGGTCCGCTTTGCCGGCGATGCGACGAAGCGGTTCTGCCTCTACACGCCCCAGTTTCCGCGGGATCTGTCCGGGAGCGCGCAGGCCGAACTGGCGCTCAGCCTCGATGTCCTCTACCACCTTGTGGAGGATGACGTCTTCGCCCGCCACCTGCGCGATCTCTTCGGCGCGGCGAGGCGGCTGGTCGTGATTTTCTCCAGCGATTTCGAACGAGAAGAGCCGGTGCCGCATGTCCGCCACCGCGCATTCACGGCTTGGGTGGCGGCCAACATTCCCGGCTGGACGCTTCGGCGCCGGATCCCGAACCGCTACCCCTATCGCGAAGAGGACGGCTCGGGCTCGCTGGCCGACTTCTTCATCTACGAGAGGGAGTTCAAGTGAGCGGTCCTTTCACCGGTCCCGCCGGCGCCACGGGCCTCAATCCCAAGGCCGAGCCGACCTATGGCGGTGCGGTCGAAACCAGGCGCCTGCGGCACACCGTCGCCTTCATCGGCGAGACCCTTTCGGGACCCGTCCTCGACATCGGTCCCGCCAACGGATTCAGCCGCGAGTTGGGAGAGCATTTCCGGGTGGAGATCGTGAACACCGACGGCGACTTCGACTACAGCGACTGGCGGCCGCTGGGACCGACACCGCCTGGGGGCTTCGGCGCCGTCTTTGCCTTTGAGGTCATCGAGCACATGATGAACCCGCTCCTCTTCCTCACGCGGCTGCGCGAACACTGCGATCCGCGGACGCGGGTCTTCGTCACCTATCCGTTGCGCCCCCGGGTTTTTTGGTCGGACTTCCACTGGCACGAGATCGACCGTCGGCGCTTCCGGTTTCTCCTTGAGCAGGCGGGGTACGAGCCGGTGCGCTACCGCGAGGTGGGGGTTCGGCGGGAATGGAGCTTCTACTTCACCGGGCTGCGGCCGTTCCTGCGCCTGACGGTGGGGCGCATCAAACTGCAGGTGCACGAGCTCAAGCTGCGCTGACGGCGGGGTCGGCCAGGCCGATTCGGCGTGCCAGGCCGTTGACCGCAACCGCGTAGTGCGGTACGGTTCTTCCGCCGGTTCAGACATGAATCAAACAGACGACAACACGCTCTCCCTGCCGGAGAAGCTGGAGCTCGCGAGGAAGGTCTTGCACGACTTCCACGCTCAGTGTTTCTGGTATCTGCGCGAGGATATCGAGCTCAAGCCGGCGGATCTGGACGAGATCGTTCGCGGCCTTCGACAAAACGGAGGGCGGCGAGGGTTCCTGCTGGCCGCGAAGTTATGCCGCTAACCGACCTACAGGCGCGCATGCTCAGGATCCTGGCGGCCGGCCGTAGCCCGGAAAGCTATCTGGCAGGTGCCACCGTCCTGCATCGTTCGGACGATAGCCCTCGTTTTTCGCAGGATCTCGACTTCTTCCACGACGTCGCCGACAGCGTGGCTCTGTGTGCTGAAGCCGACGCCAAGACGCTGCTCACCGCCGACATCGATTTCGAGTGGCTTCTGCGGACACCGGCGTTCTACAGGGCCGTGGTGTCGGTTGGTGGAGAGAAGCTCAAGCTGGAGTGGGCCCAGGACTCCGCCTTCCGTTTCTTTCCCGTGCAGGCGGACGACTTCTGTGGGTATCGTCTTCACGATGCTGATGCGGCCGTGAACAAGATCCTGGCACTGGTCGGTCGCGAGGAGGTTCGGGATTTCGTCGACATCCTCCACCTTCACCGAACGTACCTATCGGTCGGCGCACTAGCTTGGTCAGCATGCGGCAAGGACCCCGGTTACTCACCCGCGTTTCTGCTGGATCATGCGGGACGACACGTCAGGTACTCG
The DNA here is from genome assembly GCA_903844735.1 of Candidatus Eiseniibacteriota bacterium. Taxonomy (GTDB): domain Bacteria; phylum Eisenbacteria; class RBG-16-71-46; order CAIMUX01; family CAIMUX01; genus CAIMUX01. The sequence continues at coordinate 38,022 of CAIMUX010000130.1, read as the reverse complement.
CAGGATCATCTCGATCGATTGCATTTGCGCGAACCGCTGGGTGTGGCCGAACTCAAGCGGCAGTGGCTGACGGCCGTGGAGCAGGCGCAAGGGTTGATCGAGTCGCTACCCGAAGCGGACCTGGGCTGTCTCTATCTCACGCCCGAGGGAGTCCCGGTGACCCCGGAGCCCACCGGAAGCAGGTTTCGGGATCTGTGCCGGCACTTTGGCTCGGTCCGCGGCGCTTGGCCGTTGATCGCCCCTTACCGCGACGACTCTTCGTCTGGGTAGACCTGGTTGGGCGATGTAGGTTCCTTCCTTCGCTCCAATCGCTCCAGGATCGCCAGGAGACGTGATGCCCGCGTTTCCCGGTGGAATAGCTCAGCGATGCGTTCGCGCGCTCGCGCCCGTGCCCGGGGACCCCGTTGCGGGTCTGCGCCCATGTCCAAGGCGCGGCGCACCACCTCGGCGATCGCCGGGGGATCGGGAGCCTCCACCAGGAAACCGGCGTCGCCGACCGTGCCGGGCATCCCCCCCGCGTCGCTTGCCACGGGAATGCATCCGCACAGCATGGCTTCACCCAGGACCATGGGAAGCCCCCCCTCCGTGCGGGACAACTGAAGATAGACGGATGTCTGTCCATAGATCTCGACCAGCGCCGATCGAGGCAACGCGTCCTGGAAACGGACATTTTCCGGAGGCGGGTGCCGCCGCTGTACACGCTCTCTCTGCCTCTCACTTATCCCGACGACGAGGAACGGGGTCTCGGGGAGCAGGCGGGCCACCTCGAAGAAGATGTCGAGTCCTTTGACCAGGAACGTGCGCTCGCTCTTGATCCCGGCGACGGTGCAGACCGAGCGTGGCCTTTCATCCGGCCCCGCCGGCCAAGCTCCGGGGTCGAAACCGGTGGCGAGGATCTCGTGCGGTGTGTCGAGGCCGGGTACGTGAGCCAGGATTCCATTGCGGCGCACATCCGGCCACGTGGCATAGCGGCTCTCGCCCTGCATTAGCTCCGGGGTTACTGCCAGGAGAAAAGTTGCCCGGCGGACAACCAAGCGCGCCAGCGGGGCACGCCAACGGCTGTGAAAGACACCGTAACCAAGCTCAGGGAGACAGTTTGCATCGAAACCACCCAGAACCACTACGCTCGGTCGGCGCCAGAGCTGCGCCAGCAGCATCGGAAGCACCAGGTGATAGTCGGCAAACCATCCATAGACGATTCCGGCCCGGGGCAGCTCCCGGCAGAGCCAGAGAGCCTGCGCTATCGCGGAGCGTGCCAACGAAACGCCCCGTAGGAACGGGTTTCCTGAGGCGCCCCCGACGAAGTGAAAGATCCGGATGTCGTAGCGACGGGCAAGGATCTCCAGGTCGTCCCGCACGAAGGACGAAGGGTGGAGGTGAATGAAAAGGAGGCGCGGACGCATGGAGAGCAACGATAGAGGCAGCCGCCGAGATTTGCAAATCCCGGACTAACCGGCTGCCCCGCCCCGGGGGCGTCTCGATGCGCTCTTGCGATGTGGACGATAACCCGGTCCAGCCGACGTGGCGCGTTGGGACGGGGTGCGTTCCCGCCGTTGGATCATCGCCTCCAGGGGCGGCTTCGCGGCGATGAGGCAGTCGCAGCCCCCACCGATGAGATCGGCCCTTCCCGCCTCGATCAGGGCTTTGTGGACATCGAACCAGTTTTCAGGCTTGAAGAACCGGAGAAGTGCCCGCTGTAGCCGCCGGTCATGCAGCCCTTTGGCCACCGGCACCGGCTGCAGGGTGAACGGATCGAGGCCGGTGTGGTACATGGCCGCGGCGATGTCGAAAGGGCTGGGGATGAAGTCCTGCACCTGGTCTGGTCGGTAGCCGTTGCGCTTGAGAAACACAGCCAGGTCGATCATGGCGTTCAGATCGCTGCCCGGATGGCCGGAGATGTAGTAGGGCACGAGGTGCTGCGTCTTTCCCGCCTCCTTCGAGGCCGCGTGGAAGAGCCGGGCGAACTCCAGAAAGTCCCGGCTGCCGGGCTTCTTCATGAGCCGCAGCACCTCCGGGTCGGTGTGCTCCGGGGCAATTTTGAGCAGCCCGCCGGTGTGGTGCGCGGCCAGTTCGCGAATGTACTGGGGCGAGAGCCGGGCTAGATCCATGCGGATGCCGGAAGCGACGAAGACCTGTTTGACCCCGCTCATGCGGCGTACCGAACGCATCAGGCCGAGAATCGCAGTGTGGTCGGTGTCGAGGAGCTTGCAGATCGTCGGGTGAACACAGCTCAAGCGACGACACGTCGCCTCCACGTCGGGCTTCGCGCAGCGCATCCGGTACATGTTCGCCGTGGGTCCGCCGATGTCGCTGATCACGCCGGAGAACCCCGGTTCCGCCGCCATCTTCCGGATTTCCCCGAGAACCGACTCGGGGCTGCGGCTCTGCACGATCCGTCCTTCGTGGGCGGTGATGGAGCAGAAGGTGCAGCCGCCAAAACAGCCCCTCATGATCTGTACCGAGGTGCGCACCACCTCGAACGCGGGGATCTTTGTCCGGCCGTAAGATGGGTGGGGCCGCCGGATGTAGGGGAGGCCGTAGACGCGGTCGATCTCCAAAGGGGTGAGCGGCAGGCCGGGTGGGTTGACCACAACCACCTCGTTGCCGTGCCGTTGCGTGAGCCGTCGCGCGTTGTACGGGTTCGTCTCTTGGTGGGCCAGCCGCGTCAACCGACAGAAGGCGACCGGGTCGGATGCGGCGTCCTCGTAGGTCGGCAACGTCACGGTGTCGTTGCCCGCCGGCGCCGCTTCGCTGGCGCCGAGACGATAGGCAATCCCCCGCATGTCGCGCAGCGTCCGCACGGACTCTCCGGCGGCTAGCCGACGGGCGATTTCCAGGATCGGCTTCTCGCCCATGCCGAAGACGAGCAGGTCTGCTTTGCTATCGAGGAGGATGGAGCGGCGGACCTTGTCGCTCCAGTAGTCGTAGTGGGCGAGACGGCGCAAGCTGGCTTCGACGCCTCCGGCGATCACCGGCACACCGGGGAACGCCTCTCTCGCGCGCTGGCAGTAGGCAAGGGTGGCGCGGTCCGGGCGACGGCCGATTTCGCCTCCGGGGCTGTAGGCGTCGTCGTTGCGCACCTTCCGGTTGGCCGTGTAGTGATTGATCATCGAGTCCATGTTGCCCGCGCTGATGCCGAAGAAGAGGCGCGGGCGGCCGAAGACGCGCCACGGCTCGCACGAGCGCCAGTCGGGTTGGGCCAGGATCGCGACGCGATAGCCGGCGTCCTCCAGCACCCGTCCGAGCAGCGCATTGGCGAAGCTGGGGTGATCGACATAGGCGTCGCCGGTGACAAAGACGACGTCGACCTCATCCCAGCCGCGGGCATGGACCTCGGCCGGGGTCAGCGGAAGGAACGCGGGGAGATTGGGGTGGGGCTGCCGATCGTGGAAGTTCGGAGCTGCTCTTGGGCTCAAACGAGTACCGGAGCCGGCGAACCGTTCCTCGGCGCCCTGCGCGTGTTCGGGCGGGCGATGATCCGGCTCCCCCCGTGGGGGTGCCGACCGCTCCCGGTCCGGACGATTGCGGTGCGGCATTCGTTCTTTCTCCGCGTCTGCCAGGCGTCCGATGCGGCCGCCTCTGAGCCCGGCATTCTACCCGCCGTCTGGGACCGAGAGCAAAGCCCGAAGCCCGAAGCCCGAAGCCCGAAGCTTGAAGCCCGAAGCCAGTCGCATTCCTTCCCCACTCCGAACCTCAGTCGTCCGTTGCATTCACCATTCCCGCGGGCATACTTGCGCTGCCTATGCGACCCGGTGGCTGCGCACGCGTTCGTGCGGCCCCTCCGGGGCGGAGTCGCGGGAGGATGCATTGAACCCACTCGGCCTTGCCGATCTTCGGGCCCTGGCCGCGTCGATCTTGCTGTACTACGGCACGGGCCTGCCGCTGGCCAGGCGTCTCGCCCGCGGCGCCGGCGGGCCGATCCTCGCCTGGGCGATGCCATGCTCCCTTGCGGTGCTCATGGGCGGGCTCTTTCTTGCCCGACTTGTCGGGCTCGATCTCTCGGGCGCGGCCTACATGGTCGCGCTAGCGGTGCTGGCGGCGGTGCTGGGCCCGGCGGTGCTCGAAGGGAAGGGGCGGCGTCGGAGGAAGGGTGACTGTCCGGAGGGCGTTCGTGATGCCGTCCGGCCGTTCGAGTGGGGACTGATCGGCGCGATGGTACCGGTTCTCCTCGCCGCGGGCGGTCCGCTCGGAATCGGCTCCGATACCTTCAGCCACCTGGCCGCCATCCGACGCAGCCTCCTCGGCGATGCCATTCTGCCGACGGACATCTTCTATCGCGGTGGCGATGGGATCGGCTGGGATCCGCGCAATGGCTTTCTTCACCCGCTACATGCCTTCGTCTGTCGGCTGGCCAGGGTCGATCCGCTCAACCTGTGGCGGGTGCTTCCAGCGGTTTTCGCCCCCGGGGTGCTCTTCGCTGTGTCGCGGTTCCTGCGGGCGTTCATCGGCTCCGGGCGGCGTGGGGATCTGGCTCTCCTCGCCTGGGTTCTCGTCGGGTCGGGCTGTGGGTTCCTGTGGCTGCTGCGAACCGGCTACCCGAACCATGTAGCCTACCCGCTCTCGTTCCTCGCCCTGGCGGTGGCGATCGACTACTTGCTGCGCCGCAACCCGGATTCCGGGCCGTCTAGGGATCCCGGCCTAGCCTCGCCTCCCGATCGCGAGCGATGGGTGCAGCTCGCGGCGATCGGGATGCTGGCGTTTGCCGGGGCGCTCATTCATCTTGTCGCGTCACTGCTCCTGCTGGCGGGCCTGGGGTTCCTGGGCGCTGCGGTGCTTCTCGATCGCTCGAACATCTCCGGCGGCCGACGTGGAACGGCCAATCGGATCGTCCTTCTGCGTCGCGTGGGCGTGGTCGTCGCCGCCGCCGCGGCCGGCATGGTAGTACCGCTCGTCTTCCGCCTGTTCACGCAGGGTCGGGTCGTCAGCACGCTGCACACGCACCCGCAGGGGCTTCTCTATCTCGGCGGCGGGTGGCTCCTCGCGTCACCGCTCACCGTCCTCGGGCAGGTCGGATTCGCGGGGCTCCTGGCACTTCTCGTCCTGCCGCTCGCAGCACAAGCCGTCCCCTGCGGCCGCCGTCTCGCGTTGGTTCTCTTCACCGTGGGACCGTGGGCGTGCGTCGGGACGCCGCTCTTCACGCCGCTCTACGGCGTTTTCGGCTACCTGGTGACTCGTCTCCTCGAGCTGCTGCCTGTCGGGGCGGTGCTCGTGCCGGCCTTGGAGGAGGCCATGCGGCGGTTGTGGCACGATCGACGGCCGGCCCTGCGCCTGGCCGTGGCCGGAGTCACCGCCGGGCTCGTGCTCTTCACCGTGGGGCGGGCCGTCGTTCTCCTGCCCGGGCAGTTCCACTGGGCGGTACTCGACGCGCGCGGCGAGGAGATGCTTCAGCCGGCTTCCGGCGCCCTTGCGTTCATCCGCGGCATCGTGGACGCCTCGCCCTCTCACCCTCCCGTGGTCCTGGCCGATCCGTTCACCAGCTACGCTCTGGGCGGCCTCACCGGGGCACAATTCGTGACCACGCTCAACCAACACGGTCCGCCGATCGACCGGCGCTGGCGGGAGCGACTCGATGATCAACGCGAGATGCTACTCGGAACCGTGGACTCGGCGCGGATCGATTCGCTGCTTGCGGCCTACGATGTCGATCTCGTCTTCGTGAACAGCGGCTTGTCGATGCCGGTCGTGGACTTCGGCGCCCGGATCGAGCACCCCAGTATGGAACGGGCGCGACGGCACATCGAGGGTGCCCCGGAGACGTTTTCCGTGCTCTACCGCGGCCCGGATGGCATCGTGGCCGGGGTACGGCCGAAGCGGGGCCCGGACCTTGCCCTGCCGTCGAAGGGCGGCGAACGTCCCCGCTCGACCACACCGGAGCGTCCTGCGCCCGCAGCGACGACGGGCACAGTGCGTGCCGACGGCGCAGATAGTCCAGTGCGTGCCGATGGCGAAGACAGCCCAGCGCGGGCCGACAGCGAAGACAGCCCAGCGCGGGCCGACAGCGTGAACGGAACCGTCGTGGTGAGTGCCGGTCCCTTTGTCTTTGGTTCGATCTCCGCCGTCAACGTGGCTTTGCCCGCCCGTCCCGTGGCGCGTGGTGACCTGATCAGAATCTCGCTGGCATGGGTACGCACCGGTGTCGTCGCCACCGATTTGCCCCTCCTCGCGCATGTGCGGGCGAGTACGGCAGTCCCGTCGCGGTGGTTCGCGCGCGCCGCGTGGAGCAAGCCGGCGCGTCTCCTGGCCCAGCGACTTGATCGTCGCCTCTATCGATTCCGCGTGGCCCGTCCGCCCTTCGACTGGGAGCGCAACCCGGCCCGCCTGCCGCTTGATGAGCCGGCGCCCGACCGGTTCCTGATCGTCATACCGCCGACAGCGGCACCCGGTGCGTACGAGGTGACCCTGTCGCTGGTGGAGGAAACGCCGGCCTCGAACTTCTCACTGCGCGATCTGCTGCGCGATGACGACAGTCTCGACGGACCTGTCGTGGGGCGGATCACGGTGCGATAGCGCCGCCTACGGCCCGAGCAGCCGCCCCGTGGGTTGCTCAGCCGATTGCGCCTCCCGCTGCTCGTACGCTTGCCCAGCCCGATACCGATCCAGGCGCGCGCGGATCCCTTCCACTCCCTTCGTTCCCTTTTCTTCGGCCAAACGAACAGCTCTGGACGCGGTGGCGACGGCGTCGTTCCAGCGGCCGGACCGTGCATACGCCGCCGCCAGCGTGTCCAAGGACAATGGGTCGTCGCCACCGTCACCTAGAACCACCCCTGCCGCCAACACGACAGCTTCCCTACCGTTGCGAAGCTCGGCGTCCGCCGATGTCGCAAGGACCCATGCAAGGTTGTTCCGAGCGGCCCGGCAGTGCGGGTCGAGGGCCAGGGCCCGCCGATAGAGCGCGACCGCGGTCCGGGGGTCCGTCGCGGAAGCCTTCTGGCCGATGGAGCTGATCTCGCTCGCCGCCTCGACTCTGCTGGAGTCCGGCACCACCGCCGCCACTCGATCCAGGTACGGGGTGGCCTCACCGGCTCGGCCGAGGCGGGCGAGTGCCTTCGCCATTCCGATCAGGGCCGCGGGCTGGTCGGGCCGCAACGCCAGGGATCGCCGATAGCACGCCACCGCGTTCGCCAGATCCCCCTGGTCGACGCAGTACGCGCCCATGCCGAGGAAATGCTCATCCTCCGTCTGTTCCGGCCGCACTTCCAGGATCAGGACATCCTGACCCGTCATCCCTAGATCCGGCGGGATCCGGTAGTCGAGCACCTGCGCCCAGATCGGAAGCGTCAGGGGAGACGCTGTGTGTATAGAGAAGACGTCCCGCGTGCTCTGGCCGACGGGGAGGTCGCGGTGCAGCCGCGCGTATGTGTCTCCGAAATCGTCCCAGGTGAAGAAGACCAGGTGGGTGATTCCGTGCTCCATGACTCGTTCGTAAGCCACCTCCAGGCTGGGGGCCCCATAGATCGAGGCCGCGGCCTTCAACCCGTCGCGGTTTTCCCAGTACAGGGTTCCGAGGCCGTGAAGCCCGCCGAAGTAGATCATTGCCGTCGTCGCGGTGGGGCCGGCTAAGACGACGAGTGGCCGGTCCGGGGCCCGGCTGCGAAGCTTCTGAGCGACGTCGCGCATCACAAGCTGCATGCGGTCCTCTAAGCCCAGTTCGAGCGGCGGCCGCAGGTCCGTCACCGCAGAGCGAACGGCGGAGAGCGGGAACTGCAGGAAGACGCCGGCGACAAACAGTACGGCGGCCCGGACGCCCCACGTCGGCAGGCGCAGCGTGGATTCGGACACCAGCGCTGTGATGACCGCGAGCACGGCGATCCACAGCGCTTCTGCGTTGCCGAGCCAGCGCACCTGGGCGGTCGCCAGCACGCCGAGAACGAGAGCGGGGCACAACGTCACTGCCAGCATTCCCTTTCGGTACGCATCCAGACGCGTCCGTCCCAGCGCCAGGCCCGCCGGAATCGCCAGGAGCGGCAGAATACTGATCGTGCTCAGGCTGTGGCGGATGCCGTAGTCATGCACGTGGCGGAACAGGCTCCGAAACTCCGAGATATCGCGGTGCAGGGTCCAGACCAGGGGATCGGACACCCAGAAAAAGCGGCCCGGTGTGATCAGGATCAGAGCGGGCAGCACCGCCACGGCGATGGCGGCCAGGGGAATCGCCGCCGTGTCCGCCGGACCCTCGATGAGGCGCCCGCCGCGAAGCCTCCGGCAGACCCGAAAGAGAAGCTCCCCCGCCCCCGCCCAGGCGAGGGCGTAGAGCGGGTGGTTCACCTCGAGCCGCATTCCCATCGAATGCGGGAAGTACTCCAACAAGTAGAAGAAGAGGCTCCCGCCCGCTCCGGCCCATCCCCACATGCGCCACAGTCGCGGAAGATAGCGGAGCGATAGATCGGGGGCCGTGCCGGGCCGGCGCCATGCTGCCGCCAGCGCCCCAAGGCCGATGCCGACCAGGACCGGAACCTGTGACGCCGCGCTCACCCACAGACCGGCGGAACCGGCCAGGGCGGAGGCGATGATCCAACGAGTCGCCGCGCCTTCGTCCAAAACCCCGTGCGCCGTTCCGCGACGGCCCGCCGGGTCCGCCCCCGGCACCGCTTCGCCCAAGCCATGGCGCACGGAGTCTGCCGGCGACCCCGCTTCGGTTGAGCCGCGGCACACCCAGCCCGCTCCTGCAGCGGCCGCGAAGAGGACGCTGGACAGTCCGGCCACCGCCGCCAGACCGTGGTGATCCAGGTACCCGGCCTGAAAGAACTCGACGAAGCGCGGAACCGTCGCCAGGGCCAGAGCCACCGCGCACGCGGTCGCCCCGCCGAAGCGCCGATAGACGATGAACGTGAGGAGGAGGATAACGATAACGTGCAGCAGCGGGCAGGCATAGAGAGCCGCCCGTTCGATCGCCGGACCCGATCCCGGTGCCGACCCGCCCCCGCCGATGCGGCCGAGAAGCATAAGCCACCAAGTCAGGCCCGAGCTCCAATGCACCTCGCGACCAGCCGGATAGTTGTCGATGTCGGTTCGTCGCACCCGCCAGCCGCCATCCGCGTGCAGCCTCTGCGCATGCACGATCCACGGGTAGCCGTCCATGCTCCCGCGAGACAGAATCTCGTTGTGGGCCGCCTCGGCGATGCCTTGCGACGGTTCCGCCGCCCCCGCGGCGCCTCGCGACGGCCCCGTCGCCCCGGTGAAGGGCACGGTCCCGAGCTGTATGGTGGAAATCCCGCGGATGTGATGGATACGCCCCCCGGCGCCCAACGCCAGGAGCCCCAACGCCAGGCATAGCACCATGACCACGCACAGCGGCCTAGCCAAGCGTTGCGCCCTGGCGACGCATAGCGCACTGGCCACACGCGCCGTAGACCGTCCGAGGATGCGCTGCATCGGATAACCCACTCCACACAATGAAGTTACTGCGCGCTGCCGGCCTGGGGCCTCGTGGATCCCAGGTTCTGCCCGGGGCGGCGGTGAGCATAGCATGTCCCCCGAGACAGCGCTTCCAGAGGAACGCGACTCCGCTCGCAACCGCCTGGCAGGAAAGCGATCCCGCAGAAGAGCCCCTGCAGCAGAGCTATCCCGCAGGAACTTGCCTCGGGACTGCCCGGCATCGACCTTGCGCTCCAAGACCAGCCACCACAACAACCAGACGCCCGGCTTTCACTTTTTTCTTTCCAGCATCCTTTTTTTCTGGACATCCCGCATCGGATGCGTCATACTAGGTACATGTGGAGGGGATGATGTGCGGGCAGCTCCCCGTTCCGCTTGGATACGCTGGATCTTTCGCCCGGGGAAGACAAATAGTCTTCCGGTTGGAGCAGGGGCATCATGTCCCGCTCGGGTCCGTAGCCTCAAGGAGGTTGGTCACATGAAGTCTCTTCTACTGGTGGCAATGGGTTTGCTGCTGATCAGTTCAGTGGCAAGTGCCGAGTTGATCCTCGACAACGACGTGAGCTTCGGTCCCCGGACGGATCTCGACGCCTGTACCGCCCCGATTCGCTTTTCGCAGTCGGCGACCCAGCCTGTCACGCTCAGCACGACCGGCGGCGTCTTTACCTGCGGCAACACGCTCTATAGCTACGTCATCGAAGGCTACGAGCTTCGCAAGTTCTCCCCGTACTGGGACAACGGCATTGTGGATCCGATCAGCATCAAGAGCGTCGCGTGGGGAGTCCGTCGTTACGTCGCCACCGACAGCGTTCTTCCCGCCGGAACGGTCATTCTTCCCTACAACCCGGCTGACGGCCCCTTCATCGTTGATGTGATGCTCTACAAACTCGACGCCGATCTGCCTTTCACCTTCGACAACATGGAGCTGTTCCACAGCCAGCCGGTTGAGGTCCCCTATCAGGTTCCGCCGGCACTGGTCTACAACCTGCCGATGAACACCATCATCACCGAGAACTGTGCCTACGATCCGTCTATCGACCCGAAAATCTATGACCTCGTCGTCGCGATCCACAATCCGGCTACTTGGGCCATGATCAACCCGGTTCGGTTTGCAGCTTGCGCGATGGCGAATGCGGAGACGGCTGAGTCCTACACCGCTTGGCCCGATTCCTGCGGCATGCCGGACGGAAATCCTTACACTCCGACGGAGCTTGGTTCGCCGGGCGCGTCGAAGTTCGCCCTCGAAGTGTGTGCTGAGCTTTGCACGCCGCCGGCCGTGACCGGTGCTTGCTGCAATCTCATGACGGGTGCCTGCACGATCACGCCTGCGGTCGACTGCACGTACACCTGGACCTCAGGTGCCGTATGCAACGTCCAGATCTGCCCGATGCCGGTTCCGACCGAGGTCAAGAGCTGGGGCCAGGTCAAGTCGCTCTATCGCTAGTCCTCGCTCGCGATAGGTCAGCTTCGACTGGCTGATTGATCAGAAGCCCGCGGGATCGCTCCCGCGGGCTTCTGCATTGGGTAACGATTCAGGCCAAGGAGTCTCGAGGCTACGCGCTCCCGTCCGGCTGGCCGACCGTCTCGCCACTCTCTACCTCGATGGGGCCGCCGCCCGCGAGGTCGGCGTGGGGGAAGACCACGACATTGCGGCCGAGGCGCGAGTTGCGTGGGATATGCGCCCCTTTCCCGAGGAGCGTGATCCCGGTGTCGAGGTGTTTCGGATAGAGCTGATTCACGCACTCCGCGCCGATGCCGCCGAGCATCGTTTCACGGCCGACCGTACAATCTTTGTCCATGATCACGGTGTCGAGGTGCGCGCCGGCCTCGATGCGGCTGTCGTGCATGACGATCGATCGGCGAACCACCGCCCCCGGTTCCACCACCACGCCCGGCGAAAGAACGGAATCCTCCACGGTCCCCTCGATGCGGCAGCCCCGCGAAATGACCGACCGACGCACCGCGGCGTGCGGTCCGACCCAAGCCGGAGGACGGTCGCCGACGCGGGATTCGTCCATGTTGGAGCGCACCCGCCACTTTCGTAAGTCGAGCGGGTGCTCGGGGTCGAGCATGTCCATGTGCGAGTCGAAGTACGACTTGATGGTTCCGACATCCTGCCAGTATCCCTCTTCGGGACAGGCGAAGAGCCGGTCGCCTCGGCGCAGCATGTCGGGAAAGACATGGTGGCCGAAGTCGTCACAGTGTTCCTCTTTCATCTGCTCCAGCCGCCGGATCAGCGTGGTGGTGGTGAAGCAGTAGATTCCCATCGAGATCAAGTTGGAGGTGGGGTGCGCGGGCTTTTCCTCGAAGCCGGTGATCCTTCCAGAGGGGTCGACATGGACGAGGCCGAAGAGGTGCGCCTCCTCCAGTGGAACGCGGCGAACGGCAATGGTCGCGTCGGCTCCGCTGCGCAGGTGAAGGTCGATCATCCGGGTATAGTCCATGTGGTAGATATGGTCGCCGGAGAGGATGAGTACCAGCTCGGGATCGTGGCGGTGGATGTAGGAGAGGTTGCGATAGATGGCGTCGGCGGTGCCGCGGTACCAATCGCTGCCGCGCGTTCCCTGGTGCGGCGGCAGGATGCGCACCTCACGCAGGCGCCCCACCAGCCCCCAGGAATGACCGCTGCCGATGTGGTCGGTGAGCGAGTAGGGGAGGTACTGCGTCAGGATGCCGACCCGCTCCATCCCGGAGTTCATGATGTTGCTGAGCGGGAAGTCGATGAGCCGGTAGATGCCGCCAAAAGGGACGGCCGGCTTGGCGCGATGGCGGACGAGGACGTTGAGTCGGGTACCCACGCCTCCGGCGAGAATCATCGCCAAGCTGCGCCGCGTGTCGAGCGAGCGGCGGTCGGGGTCGAAGGCGGAGTTCAGCGTGGTGCGAAAGTGTGGCTCGCTGTGCATGGCTCGCCTTTCCCTGCCTGGGATCTCAGGTCCGGATCGCTTCCGGGTGAATTTCGCTGCCGGGCTCGACGTGCGCCCCCGGCGCCACCCGGCACTCCTTGCCGAGGAGCGTGATGGGGAAGCGGGCCAGTGCCGCGACGGGATCGGCCGCTTCCCCGGGTGAGGGGCCGACGCGAGCGTTGGTTCCGATGGAGACCCCTTTGTCGGCGATCGTGAGGCACACCGACGCGCCCTTCTGAACGACGCAACGGTGGAAAAGCAGCGAGTTGATGACGCTTGCCCCCTTCTCCACCCGCACGCCGGGAGAGAGAACGCTGCCGGTCACGGTCCCCTCGATTTCGCAGCCGGCGCTCAGGAACGAATTGCGCACCTCCGAAGAGCCGGTGACCCGCGCCGGGGGTTGTTCGGCCACGCCGCCTTCCTGCAGATTGGTGCGAACGCCCCATTCGTCTAAGTCGATGCGGCGGGCCAACAGATCTTGGTGCGCCTGGTAGTAGGCGTTCACCGTACGCGTGTAGGCCCAGTAGCCGTCGAAGACGAACCCCTGGACGCGATAGCCGGCCAGCATCCGCGGAATGACATCCTGGCCGAACTCCACCTGCGGGTTTCCAGCCAGGCCCTCCAGCACCTGCACCAAAGGGCCGGTGTTGATCGCGTAGATCGTGAGGCTCGCCAGATCGGAGCGCGGAAGCGTCGGTTTCTCCTCGTACGCGAGCACCCGTCCCGAGCTGTCGAGGGTGGCATAGCCGAAACGCTCATGGTGTCCCATGCGTTTCACGGCGATGGTCATGTCGGCCCCGCGCTCGAGGTGGGTGCGGACCAGCTCCCGATAGTCCATCCGGTAGATGTGGTCGCCCGAGAGGATGAGCACCACCTCGGCGCGCTGGTCGCGGATGTAGTTCAGGTTCTGGTAGACCGCGTCGGCATTCCCCTTGTACCAGTCGGACGCCTCGGCGCCGCGAAACGGCGGCAGGATCTTGGCTCCGCGGTCGAGCCCGATGAAGTCCCACCCCTCGCCGATCCCGACGTGATCGATGAGCGAGCCGGGCCGGTACTGCGAGAGGATGCCGACATTGTTGATGCCCGCGCGCATGAGATTGCTCAAGGCGAAGTCGATGACCCGGAAGTGGCCGCCGAAGGGTAAGGCCGACTTGGGCCGCCGCAGGGTGAGCACGGAAAGCTCGCCCACCCGGCCGCCGGCCAGGATCATGGCCGCTATGCGGGGGAGTTTGATCGGGGTGGAAGGCATTGCCCGAGCATCCTAGCCGTCGATGGCGAGCGACGCAAGCAGTTGGCCCCGAGGCGGACCGCGGGATTCGATCGCGTCTGCTTGGTTGCGCTTGCCCCGTGAAAGAAGACGGACCCCGCGATGGGGCCCGTCTGGGTGCCTAGCTACTGGACCACGACACGAAATCAGGCCAGGAGGGACTCGAACCCCCAACCTGCGGTTTTGGAGACCGCTGCTCTGCCAGTTGAGCTACTGACCTACTCGGCCCCGAGGGACCATGCCTAGTCTATCGGATCGGCCGGGGGGGGGATCAAGCGATTCCTTGGGGCGTGGTGCGTGGCGGGTCGGATATTTCGAGGTTCGGCACTGGACCGGGCACGGTTTGCCGGATCGGCCGCCCGGGCAGACAGGATCGGTCCATGCCGCCTAACTCGTTGCGAGCCAACCGATTCAGCGCCGAGATCAGAAACCGGACCCGCCCGGCAGACGTCCATTCCAGTCGCCCAGGGCTCCTGAGCGACGAATGCGAGATGAAGTCGCTGCGCACCGATCGGAAACGCTGCGCCCGCCGGCACGCTTTGCCCGGGGAGCCGAGCAAGCTAATGGCGGACCGGAGGACCCGAACCGCCGAAAGACTGAACACGGGCCGCGCGGCTCCCGGTTCATCCTGACGGTCGGATTGCCGTTTGCCAGGTGAATGACCCTGGAGCCGCCTTCCTGCGCACGTACTTGGGGACTGGGGATGTGAGACATGATCCAGGCCAAGCCTGACACCGACGCGATTCCCGCACGTTTGCACACGGGAGCCTTGTCCCTTCGCGCGCGCCTGACCGATCTACGCCGGGGCGCGGCGCCGCGCCATCTGTGGGGGGCCTTGGGCTTGCTGGGGGCCAGGCTGTTGTGCACCGTGCTCGCCTCCCTCTACATCAAAGCGGGCGTGGATGCCTCGACCACACGACACTACGGCGGCACAGGGCTGGGCCTGGCCATATCGAGAGAACTTGTCGGACTGATGGGCGGTGAAATCGGCGTGAAGAGCGAAGAGGGCAATGGCTCGGAGTTCTGGTTCACGGTGCGACTGGGTGCCCAGGGCGGCGCTCGGCGCTTCAAGGCGATCGGTTCCGTGGCGTACGCGACCAAGCCGATCCGCCACCTGGAACTGAAGGCAGCTCTCTCCTTGGTGCTGACGACGTGGAATCGGGCGGAGTGGACACAGCAGCCGATCGCCACACACGAAGCAGCCCACGAGAGGCTGAAGATGCTCGCCGGCCGCACGGCGCGCATCCTGCTGGCCGAGGACAACATCACCAACCAGATGGTGGCCCGGGGCATCCTAAAGACACTGGGCCTGGAGGCGGACGCGGTGGCCAACGGCGCGGAAGCCATCAAGGCCCTCGAAGCCTTGCCCTACGGCCTGGCGCTGATGGATGTGCAGATGCCCGAGATGGATGGACTGGAGGCCACCCGCCACATCCGCGATTCCCGATCCGCAGTCCAGAACCGCCGGATTCCCATCATAGCGATGACCGCCCACGCGATGAAGGGCGACCGAGAGCGTTGCATGGAGGCCGGCATGGACGACTATCTGTCCAAGCCGGTGACGCCGCAGGCGCTGGCGGAAGCGCTGGACAAGTGGCTGCCGCCGGGGGACGCGGACGGCGGATCGCGAAAGGCTGCCTGATAAGCTCGGGAAATCCGGGACGGCGTATGCGGAAATGACGACTTGAATTCTCCACGCTTCGAGATCAGTCGCTCACCTTCTTCCCCACCGCCTCGCTCTTCACCTTGTCCGTCGCCGTCAGGCCGGACAACACTTCGATCTGAATCCCGTCAGAAAGCCCGGTCTGGATCTCCCTGCGCTCGAACTTCTGGGGCGCGACCTCAACCTCAACGAACCTCTTGTCGCCTTCGAACTGCAGCAGGCTTTCGTTGATTGCCAGCACGCTATCCCGGCGATCCAGCACGATGTCCGCGTTGGCGCTGTAGTTCGCCCGGATCAGGACGCCGGATTGGGGCTTCAACGCGGCCCGAATCTGGAACTGGATGGCGCCGTCCTGCTCGGCCCCCTTCGGCGCGATGTACTCGAGCGAGGCCTCGATCCGGTGTTCTTCGATCGCACCGATCGTGAGCAGCAGGGTCATCCCGGGCTTCAGCTTGCCGACCTCCGACTCGTCCACTCTTCCGCGGAAGATCATGTCGTCCATGTCGGCGACGGTGGCCAGGGTTGAGCCGGCGTTGAACGTGTTGGATTCGATCACGGAGTTGCCGACCTCGACCGGCACTTCGAGGATCATGCCCGCGATGGTGGAGCGGACGAGCGTGTTCGAGGTGGCTCCGGCCTCCCTCGACACGCCCTTCTGGATGAGGTCGAGGTTGTCCCTCGCCGCGTCCAGTTCCGCCTTCGCGTTGGCCAAGGTCGATTCGAACTGCTGGGCGACGGATTCGGAGACCAGTCCGTCCGTGCGCAGTACCTGGTTGCGGTCATAGTCCCGTTGCGCACTCTGGTGGTTGATCTCGGCCCGAGTCAAACGATTGCGGGCGTTGTTCAACTCCACCATGTCGGGGACCAGGCGAATGCGCGCGATCAGGTCGCCCTCGCGAACGTTGTGCCCCGGCTCGACCCCGATCTCCTCGATGATGCCGGAGACGCGGGACTTGATCTCCACCTCGCGCCGTGGCACCACCGACCCGGTGGCCACCGCCTTCTTGATGATGGTGGCCACCTTCGGCGCTTCGGTCTGGAACCGGGTCTTCGGCTTCCGGGACTTGGCCCACAGGAAATACCCGGTTCCGACGAAGAGCGATAATGCCAGAACGGCGGCGATGATGGTGAAGATCTTCTTCATGAGCTGGGTTCCTTCCTGCGTACAAGCTGAACCACGACGTGCGCCCGCTCGATCTCTTTGCGGAAACTCCCCGGGATGCGTGCCCAATCGATCAGATCGACCAGGATCGGGAGCCCGCTCTCGACAAAGCAGCCTACCTCGAAATCGCGCGGGCCGCGAATTCAGGCAGCCGGAACGCTGCATAGAGCGGCACGTTCAGAATGCGTCCGTCGTGCCGCAAGTTGAGCAGGGTGGTCCGCACCAACAGGGGCGGCGAGAACTGCTCATCATACGATCGCAGGCTCTTGCTCTTGGGATTTACCCCCGCCTTGACTTCCAGCGGGAGGATGTCTGTGCCCGTCTGAAGCAAGAAGTCCAGCTCGGCCTTCTTCCCGGCGCTGCGCCAGTAGTAGAGCGGCAGGCCGAGCGTCGCACGAATCTGCTGCGCGACAAAACTCTCCACAAAGGCGCCCTGATACCCACAGAAGAGTGGATCGCCCGGTATCATAATGCCGATGGGGGTCTCGGCCAGAGCTCCCAGCAGACCCACATCGAGCGCATAGACCTTGAAGCTTCCCTGATCCACGCAAGCCTTGAGCGGATGTCGCGGGATCTCCACGCAGTAGGCGCGGTGGACGAGTCCGGCGTTCTCCAGCCAGGAAAGGGCGTCCTCGTAGTTCCGCGCGCGGGCGCTCGGGTGTACCGCGGAAAAGATGAACTTCTTGTTTTCGCGCGCCAAGTGGCTGGGGATGGATTGCCAGATCTGCGATAGCCTGGGAATGTCGTAGGCTGGGGCGTGTTTCGCGAAATCGAGTGTGTAGGCGTCGAGGATGTTGCGCTGTACCTGGCGCACTCCTCCCAAATCGCCGCTGTCGCAGTAGACTTGTACAGCTTCCGGCATGCCCCCGACGAAGTAGTATCTCCTCAGCAGATCGAGCAGATCGTTGTGGAACGCCTCGGGAAGGGGGGTAAGAGTCGTCTTCTCTTCCAGTAGCTGCCTATACCGCGATTCTCCGACGGCGTCGAGGAACTCAGGCACCGTCATCGGGTGGAGATCCAGGAAGTCCACCTTTCCCACAGGGAAAGACCCGGGAGAGGACATCCGGACGCCCAGCAGGGACCCTGCAGCGGCGAGGTGGATGGAGCCGGCCTCCTCCTGGAAGTACTTCATGGAGGTCAACGCGTGGTTCGATGCCTGAATCTCATCGAAGATCACCAGGTCTTTTTCCGGTCTGATCTCCCGCTTCTGGTACAGCGACAGATCCCGCAGGATGCGCTGTGGGTTCAGGTCGCGGGTGAAGAAGCCGTCGAGCTCGGCCTGCCTCTCGAAGTTGAAGTAGTGCACGGACTCGTACTCCGCATCGCCAAACTCCTTTAAAATGAACGTCTTACCGGTCTGGCGAGCCCCTCTGAGCACCAAGGGCTTACGATGGGAAGAGGCCTTCCAACGCAGTAACTCGGTGTAGATATCCCGCTTCATGGTGGCATTCTGGCCGGAACTCTCGGAGATTGTCAAGAGGATGCGCCGTGATTGTGGATTTTAAGCCCATCATTCGGGCGTATATTGTGCTGATGTGCCGGTCATCGCGCCATTCGATGACGGAGGGCTGGATGCCCCGCCGCCGCCCGACCATGATCGCCCGCGGATGCTCGGTGGGTACTTCACCCTCGGAAGACGATAGGCTTTCTTACCGGCCCGTGGACGTCCCGTCAGGCCGCGCGCCTCACCTGCGCGGCCGGCAGGGTGACCTCGAACCGGCTGCCCTCGCCGGCCTTCGAGTAGACCTTGATCTCGCCGTTCATCCGATCGAGGACCTGCCGGACCATGGTCAGCCCCAGGCCTTCCCCTTCGCACCTCGACGGCTCCAGTCGGTAGAAGAGCTCGAAGATCTTTTCCTGGTGTTCCGGAGCCACGCCGATGCCGTTGTCTTCCACGCAGTAGACCGAGAGGCCGTTTTCCTGGACGCCGCTCACGGTGATCACTCCCGGCCGTCGCGGATCGAGGAACTTCAGCGCGTTGCTAACTAAGTTCGCGAGGACCTGGCTCACCTGGACCTCATCCCCCTTGCAGGGTGGGAGGTCACCGAGGCGAGTCTCGGCACCGGCTTTCCGGGCTTGGAAGTCGAACGACGCCACGACCCCCGCAGCCAACTGATTCATGTCCAGCGGGCAGATCTCGAACGGCGCCCGGCCGGTTCGCGAGAGCCGGAGCAGGCCGTTGATCAGCGATCCCATCTGCTTGGTGCTGCTGCGGATGAACCGCAGGGCGTCGGTCATCTCCGGCAGTGCGGCTTGTACCGCGGCTGCGACCGTTTCCGGCGAAGCGGGGCAGGATTCGAGCGCATCGGCGACCACGCCCAGCGAACGCTCCAGCTCCCGGCCGTAGCCATCGACGTTGACCAGGGGCGACCGCAGGTCGTGCGACGCGCCGTAGAGGATCTGCTCCAGCTCCCGGTTTTGGGCGCAGAGGAGTTGCTCCGCCCGCTTGACTGCTGTGACATCGGTGGTGACCGTGGCGAACCTGTTCGTCCCGGGAGACACCACGGAGATGGAGAGGTGCTTCTCCAACGAGGGGAAGTACGTTTCCAAGAGATACGGTTCTCCCGTCACGGCCACCCGGCTGAATTCCTCCAGGTAGGGTGGCTTGTCCGTCCCGTAGACTTCCGTCGCGAGCCGGCCGACCGCGGCCTCCCGCCGGATCCCCGTGATCTCGGTAAACGCCCGATTGCAGTCGGTGATCCGGTAGTTCACCGGCTGCCCGCGTTCGTCGAGGATCAGTTCGTGCAGGGCCACCATTTCGGTCATCGAAGAGAACAGCGCACTGAGTTTTCCCTCGCTTTCGCGCAAGGCCGCGATCTGCCCTCGCAGGTCCTGCCGCATCCGGTCCAGCGAACCGGAGAGCGAGCGGAGCTCCCTGGCGCCGGCGGACGGCAGGACGACCTCGAGGTCTCCGGTTGCCATCCGATCGGCGATCCGGGTGAGCCGGGCGATGGGAGCCGTGAATGAGCGGGCCATCGCCAGCGCCAGCAGAAGAGCCCCGCCGATAATCCCGAGACCGACGGCGGCGGCGGCCAGGACGGTCCGGCGCCGCGTGGCGCTGAGTTCGGCCAGTTGCAGGCTGGCACCGAGGATGTAGGTGCGCCCTTGCGCATCCTGCCCGGGTACTAGGACCATCCTGCCCTCGCCCCACTGGTTGCGGAAGGTGGAGAACGAGGGGGCGGATGCCGGCGGCATCGCTGCCGCGAAGGCCTGGGGGTCGCGATGCTCCTCGAAGAACGCCGCGCACCGCGAGTCTGGGTTCGTCAGGTCGGAGTGAGTGGCGGAGGTGAAGACCAGGCGGCCATCCACGAGCAGCACGCTCCACAAGTACTGCAGACCGAGGCTGCGGCAGAGATCGTCATTCCTCTCTACCAGGGTGTGGAACTGCTCCGGCGGCACCGAGGTCCCGTCCGTGATCCGGTCGTGGTATCCGGGCCCCAGGAGTTGCCGCATGAACTCGGCCGCGGTCAGCAGCTTGGCGTCCGCGTAGGCCACGTGATACTGGGACCGCTGGCGAACCATCAGGAGGGTGAAGGCTGTGGCGGCGGCCACGACGACGGCGGAGAAGGCGATCATCAGGCGGAACAGTATGCCCTGTCGGCCCAACCGCTTCTCTGGCATCGATGCCCTCACCACCTAGTGCAGCGGACGGAGTCGGGACGGCAGCCCGCCCCGGGCACACGTTTCGCGGCGTGACCGGACGTTAGAACCACCCGGGATCCGAACGGGCGAGGCACGAGGCGCAGCCGGATCCCTCCTGCTTGTCCTCGGCGGCGGCGGGGCTGTTCTTGAGAAGTTCATCGTCATCCCCAGGACACGCGAACCCCACCGCATCCGGAGTCGATCCCGGGAACCGTGAGCGTAAAGGCGGTCGCGGCCGCGGCGGGCCGGCCACTCGCGGCCATGTGGGGTGGGTAGGCCCGACGATGATCGCCCGCGGATGGCCGGGGGCTGGGTTCTCCACCTCGGGGGGCGATAGACCTATCGGCCACCTTCCGAGTGACGGATCCGGGGCTGGCTCGTCGAACCTCCGGCAGGCTCCGGCTGTCTTCCAGGCTGAACCACGACATGCTCCCGCTCGATCTCTTTGCGGAAACTCTCCGGGATGCGTGCCCAATCGATCACATCGACCAGGATCGGGAGCTCGCTCTCGACAAAGGCATCCCGGAGGATGGCCAACTTCGCCTGGGGAACGGAATGGTCCGGCGGATGGCGCAGGACGAGATCCAGGTCGCTCCCGGGGTGGTTGTCGCCTCTCACTCGGCTGCCATAGGCCCACACCTCGGCACCGGGTACGTGCATGGAGAGCAAGCGCCGCGTGATCTCCAGGAACGGGGCTGGGAGGTTAAGGCCCGGCATGACCAAGCCTCGCCCTCAGAACCGCCTCGAGGGCGCGGGCATCGAGAAGGAATTCCGGCAGCAGGACGAGCGTCTCCTCGGCAAACGCTTCACCATAGTCGTGGGCCGTGGTGTTGCGGTTCTCCCGGTAGGTGAACCAGCGCTCAACGGCCTCCGGGCTCAGTAGCTCGTGCTTGGCCGCGTGTCGCAGGATCTCCCGGAACGTGAGCTGATCGATCTCCCGTGGTCTTCCGGTGTAGGCCTTGAGGGCCCGGCGCAGAAGTTTACCGGTAGTCTCCAGGGTCAATTCGAACCCCTTGATCACGGCGTTGCGGAAGATCTCGTAGTCAAGTGTTCCGGTCTCAGCCCGATGCAGTCGATCGAGGGAACCATCGAGGGTTTCGATGCACCGGACCAGATGCTCCGTGTTGAGGTTCACCGAGATCCTCCCTTCTTCGGTCAGACGTTTGCCCTCGCGCGGAAGCGATTGTGGTCTCGCGTGCACGCCTCGACTGTCTGCGGCCGGCAGACCTCCCGTTCGCAAGATCCTCGCATTTCAGCGGGAGCGCCTCAAGCGGAACGGCCATGTCCGAGGAGGCGGTAGAAATTCCCCCCGGAAAGCTGTATCGTCCCCCGTCCGGGAGGCTGAGCAGAGCCGAAGGAGGGTCCGGTGCTGAGAACGGCAACCGACGAGGAACGCTCCTTCTACGAGCAGAGCCTCTATCCCTTGCAGGACAAGGTGCTGGCGCGGATGGCGACCGACCGGTTCTACTTGACTGGCGGCACGTGTCTTTCGCGCTACTACTATCATCAACGAGATGCTCGACCATGCCGCCGGCAAGCGCTACGTCGATCCTGATCGACCGCCGGTACTTCTGGGACGGGACCGAAAACCTCTCCGATCCGTTCAAGCTGCGACGACTGCTTGAGTATGCATCGTTTCCCGATATGCTGACGATTCCGTGGGAACTCGTCGTCCGGGAGATCGGGAATGTCGATCTCGAAAGACTACGGACCAGCGAAAATCGGAGACGGTTCTTGGCCTATCTCTTGCCGCATGTCCCGACCTCGGGATCATGGCTGGAGGCCACTCGGCGCATGATCGCCGCGCCTCACCGTTAGACCGAGACGACGCAAGGAGACCCAACCAGATGAAGACCGTCCGCGATGCCTGCCACCCGCAGCCCAACGCACTCGAGATCAAGCTCAGCGACCAGATCGAACAGCTCGATGAACTGATCTCGACCGAGGGTGATGGGTCCGCTTTCTTCGACCGGACCCATATCACCCAGGGGATGAAGGATTTGATTGCTGAGGGCATCGCCCGGCTCGCGGGTGCTTCGTCCCAATCGGTCTTCCATCTCAAGCAAGCGATGGGCGGCGGCAAGACGCACCTGCTCGTGGGCTTCGGTTTGCTCGCCAAGCACCCGTCGCTGCGGGCGAAGTACTGCGCCGGTTTGGCGCATGCGGATGCGTTTCAGAGTGCCGCCATCGCGGCCTTCAACGGTCGCAACAACCCCGACCAGTTCTTCTGGGGCGAGATCGCCAACCAGCTCGGCAAGGGAGAGCAGTTCCGTGGCTTCTGGACGGGGGGGCCGAAGGCGCCGGATGAGAAGGACTGGCTGAAGCTCTTCGAGGGCGACCAGCCGGTCCTGATTCTGTTGGACGAGATGCCGCCCTACTTTCACTACCTCGATACGCAGAAGGTCGGCAACGGCACCGTCGCGGACATCGCGACCCGGGCGTTTGCCAACCTGCTGACTGCGACGGGCAAGAAGCGGAACGTCTGCATCGTCGTCTCCGACCTTGCCGCCGCCTACGAGACGGGTGGCAGGCTCATCAACAAAGCCCTGCAGGACGCCCGCGCCGAGCTCGGCCGCCAAGAGCGCAACATCACGCCAGTCGATCTCGCGGCGAACGAGATCTACGACATCCTGCGCAAGCGCCTCTTCAAGTCGTTGCCGGATAGGAGCGAGATCGAGGCGATCGCGGAGATCTTCGGACGCAAGCTGGAGGAAGCTGCCAAGTCCAAGACGGCCAACCGCGGCGCGGAAGCCATCTCCGACGAAATTGTCGCCACCTATCCATTCCATCCGCGGCTCAAGAACGTCGTCGCGCTCTTCAAGGAAAACGAGCAGTTCAAGCAAACACGGGGGCTCATCGAGCTTGTGTCGCGCCTGCTCAAGTCTGTATGGGAACGCAACGCCAACGACGTCTTCCTGATCGGCCCGCAGCACTTCGACCTGTCGCTCCCGGATGTGCGCGACAAGCTCACCGAAATCTCGGGTATGCGCGACGTGATCGCCAGGGATCTCTGGGACGCCCAGCAGTCCTCCCACGCGCAGGTGATCGATCTTCAGACCGGCAAGGAAGCCGCGACCCAGGTCGGCGCGCTACTACTCACCGCCAGCCTTTCTACCGCCGTGAACGCCGTGAAGGGTCTGACGAGGGAAGAGATGGTCGAGTCGCTCGTCTCGCCGCTGTGCGAGCCGTCGGAGTTCCTGGCCGCATTCGAGGAGCTGGAGAAGGCCGCCTGGTATCTTCACCACACGCCGGAGGGTCGCTACTACTTCGACCGCCAGGAGAACCTGACCAAGCTCCTGCAGAGCCTTGCCCACGACGCACCGGAGAATCAGGTCGAGGACCTGATCCGCCACCGCCTACGCGACATGTTCAAGCCGATGCGCAGGACCGTCTACGAGGACGTGCTGCCCCTGCCGAAGCTCGAGGAAGTCGCGGACCGCGTTCGCCGTGCGCGACTGTTGCTGATCGTCAGCCCGGATTCGAAGATCCCGCCGGAAGAGGTGCAGAAGTTCTTCGACGGCTTGAGCCAGAAGAACAATCTGTGCGTGCTGACCGGTGACAAGACGGCGATGGGCAGTGTCGAGAAGGCCGCACGCCAGCTCTTCGCCGCGCAGAAGGCGGATGGGCGCATCCCGAATGGCCACCCGCAGCGAGAGGACCTGGAGCGCAAGCAGCAGGGCTACGAGCAGGACTTCAACGCCACCGTCCTCAGTCTGTTCGACAAGGTGCTCTTCCCGATCCACCGGTCCGGCAAGGTGCCGGTGCTGGCCTCGAAGCCGCTCGACATGACTCGCGACGCAACCAAGCCATTCAACGGCGAGGAGCAGGTCGAGAGGACGCTCACCTCAAACCCGCTCAAGCTCTATCTCGACGTCGAGAAGGAGTTCGACGCCATCCGCGACAAGTCGCAGGACCTGCTGTGGCCCGAGAACCAGGACGAAACCCGCTGGTCCGACGCCGCAGATCGCTACGCCGAGCAGGCGGGCATGCCCTGGCTGCCGCCGCGCGGGCTCGACATGCTGAAGACCATCGCCTGCAATCGCGGGCTGTGGGAGGATCTGGGCAACGGCTACATCACGAAGAAGCCCAAGAAGAAGCGCACGACGGCGCAGATCGTGGCCGAACCCGAGCTGGGCGACGAAGGCCGGGTGCGCCTCAAGGTGAACCCCATGAACGCCGACCCATTGCCGCGCATCCACTACGCCGAGGACGCGGTGGTGGCCGAATCGAGCGCTGTGCTCAAGGAGAACCCGTACACCACCACCGCTCTGCGCGTCGGCTTCCTTGTGTGCGATGTGTCCGGTCAGTACGAGACCGGCGACCCGGTCACGTGGGCGAACCAACTCATGCTGCGCAATCGCCTGAACGACACGGGCGGCAAGCGCAACGTCGAGCTACTTGTCGCTCCGCGCGGCGAGATCCGCTTCACGCTCGACGGCAGCGAACCGAGAGAAGGCACGCCGTACGCCGGGCCGGTCGAGATTGGCGACGGCGACGTGGTGCTGCGCGCCTTCGCCTCGGCCGAGGGGCTGGAAGCGAAGGCCGACTTCCGATTCCCTGCCCGCGGTAAGAAGGGCGTGCAGATTGACGACGTAAGGCCGGCGAGGCTCGTGTCGCGCACCGGCCGCAAGCTCGACTCCCGCGGCACGACGTTCGAAGGGCTGAAGCAGGCAGCCGACAAGACCGCCGAGTTCGAGAACGTCACGCTAACGGTCGGCCAGGGCAACAAGATTGCGAACATCATGGTGGGCGAGGTGCGCGTCGATGCTCCGTTCATCACCGCGCTGCTCGAAAAGGTGTTGGAGAAGTTCGCGCCCGACACGCCCGTCACCATGACCTTCCGCAAGGCGCATTTCGCCTCGGGCCACGATCTCAAGGACTTCGCGGGGAAGCTCCGCCTCGAGCTGGAGCCGGGGGACGTGGAGCAATGAGCGATCCTCCCGCGACGGTCGATTTCGGGGCCCCGGAGAAGTTCGGCTCGCACGTCTTCCGCGTGGAGATTCCCGCGGCGCGAAACGAGTCGGTCGTGATGGTCGAGGACTACGGCTACCGCGGCCACGAGGCCGGCGTTCCGCGCGACGAGGAGCGGGTCGTGCTGGAGCGCCGGGTCTGGTCGGGCATCGCCGACATCGCGCGACGGGAATTCAACGACCGGCTCAAGGCCGCCAAGGTTCTGACCGGCCGCTGGCATACCGGCACGAACCTCGTGGAACGCCTTCTTGGCAAGGAGCTGTGCGTGCTGGCCTGGGCCGCGGAAACAGCGAAGGATGACCAGCTTCCCGTGATCGGCAGCAAGTGGGCGGCGCTGCGGCCCGAGGAACGCTGGTGGCTCTTCTCGATGACCGTGGCCGAGGCGGGCCTGCCGGACGATGCGCAGCGAGGCTGGCGCCGGGCGCTCTTCTTTGCGCTTTCCGATGGTGAGAAGCCGGCACTTGGCCGGCGTCGTCGCCGGCCGGTCGAGCAGGATCTGTTCCGGTTGCCGCTCTTCAAGGAGACGGAGTGAGTACGCCCGTTGTGCCGCTATCCTTGAAGGATGCGCCGGCGCTGATCGAGCGGCTGTTGCCGGTGCAGAAGCTTTCGGCGGAGGCGTACAAGGAGCAGATGGCGGGGAGCGGCAAGACCCTTACGGCCCTTGGCAGCTACTGGAAGGGTCGCAAACCGCTGATCTTAGCCAAGGCCTGCGTTCTCGGTTGCCTGCTGCCGGTCACCGACGACCCGGCGCGGGACCTGGAAGTCTTCGAGATGCTCATGGGGATGGACGCCGCGTCCTTCGTTGCGCGCTGGAAACGGCGGCCCCGGCCGAAGGAGATCCTTGAGAGGCTCCTGATCGGACGTATCGCCGACTACTTCACCGTCTCGCCCAACGGCGCGCTCCCGGCGTCGGCCCCGGTGGACTGGTCCGATCCTGATGTTGCGGAGGTCAAGGTCACTTGGCGCGAGGAGGTGTCCGAGCGCGATCGTCGCCGGCTCGAAGCGGAAATGCTCCCGCGCGTGTCCTACCGGGAGCGCGTGGACCAAGCGCGACGGGCCGAGGAGGTCATGGACACCGTCCACGACCACATCTGGGACACGGTCAACGCGCACCTCGGCACGAGCGCGCAGGCGTTCCCCGAGCTTGTGGAGCAGCTCGGGATCATGCGATTCGGCCACCGTCCGCGCGTCGCGGACACTTTCTGCGGCTCGGGCCAGATTCCCTTCGAGGCCGCACGACTCGGATGCGACGTCCATGCTTCGGACCTAAGCCCGGTTGCCTGCATGCTCACTTGGGGCGCGTTCAGCATCGTTGGGGCTTCCAAGAATCATCGCGTGCAGCTCGCGCGCGACCAGCAGGCTCTGGTCGAGATGGTGCAGGCGGAGATCGATCGGCTCGGCGTCGAGACCGACGGTTGTGGCTGGCTCGCGAAGGTGTTTCTTTATTGCGTTGAGGCGCGCTGCCCGCAAACGGGGTGGATGGTGCCGATGTTACCCAGCCGGATCATCAGCAAAGGGTACCGCGTGATCGCAGTCCTGGTGCCGGACCCGGTCGGGAAGTGCTACGGCATCGATGTCCGGACAGGGGTGAGCGATCAGGAGCTAGCGGAAGCCGAACGCGGCACGATCGGCCGCGATGGCCGGTTCGACGAGGCCTACCTGATCCATGCGGTGAACGGCGTCCCCTACAAGACCAAGATCTCGACGCTCCGCGGCGACTATCAGTGCCCCGATGGTTCAGTCGGCAACCGCCTTCGGAGGTGGGAGAAACACGACTTCGTCCCGCGGCCGGACGATCTGCTCCAGGAACGCCTGTATTGCATCCAGTGGATGCGTCCCAAGAAGACTAGCAAGGGTGACGAGTACGAGTTTCGCGCCGTGGTGCCGGAGGACCTGGTGCGTGAGACGATTGTCGAGAAGTACATGGGCGACCACATCAGCGAGTGGCAGAAGGACGGCTGGATCCCGGAGATGCGGATCGAGGTTGGTGGACCGCCGCGCTACCAAGGCCAGGACTTGATCAGAGCGCGAGGCTGGACCCATTGGCATCATGTGTTCAATGCTCGACAGCTGTTGACTACGGGGCTCGTAAACCAGCACGGAGGAGCATTCGCGAAGTTCCTGGCTCTCTCGCTTGCGGACCAATGCAGCCGCCTTTCGCGCTGGAATGGGAGCGCTAGCAAGGGCGCGGGGGGAAACACGTCGAATACGTTCGAGAATCAAGCGCTCAACACGCAGTTTGCCTACGCCCACAGAGGCTTGGTGAATAGCTATCCATTCCTTGTTCCGAATTGGAGAAGCTATCCTCTGACCGGGGGCCAGGACACCGAAGTCGATTGCTGTGCTGCAGATCGAGTTGTGCAAGAGGCCGATGTCTATGTAACCGACCCCCCATACGGCGACGCGGTGAAGTACGAGGAGATCCTCGACTTCTTCATCGCCTGGCTGCGCAAGAACCAGCCGCCGGAGTTCTCCGACTGGATCTGGGACAGCCGCCGCGCCCTTGCTATCAAGGGGGAGGACGAGGAGTTCCGCCGTGGCATGGTGGCCGCATACAAGCGCATGACCGAATGCATGCCCGACAACGGCATTCAGGTCATCATGTTCACGCACCAGTCGGGCTCGATCTGGGCCGACATGGCGAACATCGTATGGGCTTCTGGCCTGCAGGTCACCGCCGCCTGGTATGTCGTTACCGAGACCGAGAGCGCCCTGCGCGAGGGCAGCTACGTCAAGGGCACGGTGCTGCTCGTGCTCCGCAAGCGGCACGGCGCGAAGAAGACCACCCGCGACGATCTCGCCTGGGAGATCCAGGAGGAGGTCGAAGCCCAGGTGGCGTCCCTCACCGGCCTCAACCAGCAGGCCAAGAGCCTCTACCGCGACGAAAACGTCTTCGAGGACGCCGACATCCAAATGGCGGGCTACGCCGCCGCGCTGCGCGTGCTGACACGCTATGCCATCATCGATGGCCGCGACATGACCTCGGAGTCGACCCGCCCGCGCGTCAAAGGCGAGACGACATTTGTCGATGGCCTCATCGCCTTCGCCGTGGACACCGCCAACCAGTGTCTGGTGCCGCAAGGGCTCGCCAAGGTCCACTGGGACCGGCTCTCGGGTGCGGAGCGCTTCTACCTGAAGATGGTCGACATGGAGGCCCGCGGCGCCAAGACGCTGGACAACTACCAGAACTTCGCCAAGGCGTTCAAGGTGCGCGACTTCAAGCCTCTGCTCGCGAGCCACAAGGCGAACGACGCGCGGCTCAAGAGCGCCACGGAGTTCGGGCGCGGCGAGATGGGCGAGGGCTCGGAGCTGCACCAGTCGGTCCTGCGCGCCGTGCTCTACGCGCTGATGGAGCTGGAGGCGGACGTGGACGGCGCCGAGGTGCTGGCCCACCTCACGCTCAACGTGCCGAACTACTACGGTGACATGACGCAGCGCGAGCTGGTGGTGGAGCTGGCCGGCTATTTCGCGAAGCGGCTGGACCCGTTGCGTCCCGACGAGGCCGGCGCCGCCCGCGTACTGCGCGAACTCGTCAAGAACCAGAGATTGGGTTAGGAGGCCATTCCATGCCCACCACCTCGATCTTTGTCAGCAGCGTGCAGAAGGAACTCGCGGAGGAGCGGCGCGCGATCCGGGACTTCGTCGAGGGCGACGCGCTGCTGCGGCGGTTCTTCACCGTGTTCCTGTTCGAGGATCTGCCCGCGGTTGATCGGCGAGCCGACGAGGTTTACTTGAGCGAGGTGGATCGCTGTGGAGTCTACGTGGGCCTGTTCGGAAACGACTATGGCTTCGAAGATCCCGGGGGCGTGTCGCCGACCGAGCACGAGTTTGACCGCGCGACCGCTCAGGGCAAGGCCAGGCTCATCTTCGTCAAAGGGGGCGACGATCACGCTCGGCACCCCAAGATGGCGGCGCTGGTCGGCAAGGCGGGCGGGCAACTGATTCGACGGCGCTTCGGCAGCATCCCTGACCTCTCCGCCGCGCTCTACGCCAGCCTGGTGGAGCACCTCGAACAGACCGGGGCGGTTCGGACGCGCCCCTTCGATGCGTCGGCCTGCCCGGACGCAGCTCTTTCGGATCTGTCCGCGAGCAAGCTCCGATGGTTTCTGGCCCGGGCGCGGAGCGAGCGGGGGTTCGCGCTCGCCGGGGACACGAGTGTCCAGGATGCACTTCAGCACATGAATCTCTTCGATCGTGGGCAGCCGACCCACGCAGCGGTCCTGCTGTTCGGAGATGCCCCGCAGCGGTTTCTACCGACCTCCGAGATCAAGTGCATGCACTTTCACGGCACCGAAGTGCGGAAGCCGATTCCCTCGTATCAGATCTACAAGGGCACTGTTTTCGAGCTGGTCGATCAGGCGGTTGACTTCACCTTGTCGAAGCTCGCTCGGACGGTCGGGACCCGGGCCGAGTCGACGCAGGCTCCGGTGACGTACGAGCTTCCCCCTGAGGCCGTGACCGAGGCCATCGTGAATGCGGTGGCGCATCGAGACTACACGAGCAATGCCAGCGTGCAGGTGATGCTCTTCGCGGACCGCCTGGAGGTCTGGAATCCGGGCGAGCTGCCTCGGCCGCTTACGCCGGAACGCTTGCGCACCCCGCATCCTTCGATCCCTCACAATCCGCTGATTGCCGAGCCGCTGTTCCTGGTGCGCTACATCGAGAAGGCCGGCACCGGAACACTGGACATGATCGCGCGCCTCAAGGCGGTTGGGCTTCCGGAGCCGGACTTCGTGCAGCAGGGCGGCACCTTCGTCCAGAGGTTGCTGCGGCCGAGACCGGCCCGGGAAGACGGCCACATCGCCGATGGCCCGGCTGGGTCAGAGTCGAGGTCAGAGTCGAGGTCAGAGTCGGGGCCAGAGTCCGGGTCGGAGTCGCGGACAGACTGGTGGCGTCTGAGGCCGGGTTGGCGATCGGAATGGGAGCCGGGGAGCGTACATGACCGGATTATGGCGCTCATTCGAGAGCGGCCGCTGAGTCGGGCCGAGCTGGCAACTGCGCTGGGGCACACGAGCATTTCCGGGGCGCTCCGCCGTGCCCTGAGCGACCTGATGCAGCAGGGATTGGTGGCCTACACGACTCCCGGCAAACCGGGCAGTCGCTTGCAGCGCTACCGCGCCGTGAATGGGGACGGGGCGGCCCAATGACCGAGCTCCGCCGCTTCTCCTCCCGCCGCCAGCGGCTCGACCACGCCTTCCTCAACCAGAAGCTGAAAGACGCACGTTCGTATCGGCGAATCGCCGGCTATTTCCGCAGCTCGATCTTCGAGCTCGTCGGCGAGGAAATCGCGGGCATTCCAAAGGTGCAGGTGGTCTGCAACAGCGAACTCGACGCCGCGGACGTCCTCATCTCCAAGCACGCCCGGGAGTCGGCGCTCAAGGAACGCTGGAACGAGGCACCGGCCGAGGTCGAGGCGCTGCTGCACCGGGAGCGCTATCGCAGGCTGCACGAACTGCTCACGAGCGGGCGGGTCGAGATTCGGATCGTGCCCAAGGATCGCGTCTTCATCCACGGCAAAGCGGGGGTGATCGAGGCCGCAGACGGCTCGAAGACCTGCTTTCTCGGTTCGATCAACGAGACGAAGAGCGCCTTCGCGAAGAACTACGAGATCCTGTGGGAGGACTCGTCGCCCGAGGGCGTCGCGTGGGTCGAGGAGGAGTTCGCGGCGCTGTGGGCGGACGCCTATCCGTTGCCCGAGGCGATCATCGACGAGGTCCGCCGCGTCGCCGAGCGCGTCGAGATCCGCTTCGCTGACGTGAAGCCCGGGGAGATGTCGGCCGCGGCGCTCGCGGAGAGCCCGATCTACCGGGGCGGCGAGCAGCTCCAGCCGTGGCAGCGATCGTTCGTCACGATGTTCCTGCAGCACCGGGAGACGTATGGCCGGGCGCGCCTCCTGCTGGCGGACGAGGTGGGCGTAGGCAAGACGCTGTCGCTGGCGGCGAGTGCTATGATCTCGGTGCTGCTGGGCGACGGTCCGGTCCTGATCCTCTGCCCGTCGACGCTCACGCTGCAGTGGCAGGTGGAGCTGGCGGACAAGCTCGGCATCCCGAGTGCCGTGTGGTCCTCCACCAAGAAGTTGTGGCTCGACCCGCACGGTCACGAGATTCGAACCCGCGGCGCGGAGGATATCGCGCGCTGCCCCGCACAGATCGCCATCGTCTCCACGGGGCTGATCTTCCATGACTCCGAGGAGCGCCAGTATTTGCTGGACCGCAGGTTCGGGACGGTGGTGTTGGACGAGGCCCACAAGGCTCGCCGGAGTGGCGCCCTCGGCAGCAAGAAAGTGGAGCCGAACAACCTGCTCGACTTCATGCTGCGCCTCGGCCCGCGTACGAAGAACCTGCTGCTCGCCACGGCGACCCCCATCCAGACGGAAGTGCACGAGCTGTGGGACTTATTGCGCATCCTCAATGCGGGCGCCGATGTCGTGCTGGGGCGCGAGCTCTTCGGGCGCTGGGCGGATTGGGAAAAGGCGCTTCCCATCGTCAAGGGCACCGGGACGCCCGAGGACGAGCGCGAAGCGTGGGAGTGGCTGCGCAATCCGCTCCCTCCGTCGAGCGAGGACGCACTATTTGCAGCGTTGCGCCTGCAGCTCGGACTCCCGGATCAATCGTTCTTCACCGACCGGGGCTTCGGTTCGCTGGGGTTCCTGGAGCAGCAGGCGATCGCCCAGGCGCTAGTCCCGGGGTTCCTGCGCGAGCACAACCCCATCGTCCGCCACACCGTGCTGCGGCGTCGCAAGACTCTGGAGGACGCCGGGCTGCTGGAGCGCGTCGGCGTTGTCATCCATCCCGACCCGGACGCTCTGGGCAATGCGTACCCCGGCGTCGACTTCGAGGGGCTCGGTCTGCTCACGAACCATCCCTTCGATCTGGCTTACCGTGCGGCAGAGGCGTTCACGGCGGCGCTGCAGCGGCGGACGAAGACCGCGGGGTTCATGAAGCCCCTGCTGCTGCAGCGCATCTGCTCCAGCTGCGCCTCCGGGCGGGCGACGGCGGCCAAGATGTTGCGGCGAGAGGTCCTCGAAGACGAAGAGCAGCCAATCCTCGACCAGGAGGCCCTGAACGGCTTGACCGGGGAGGAGGCGGGCCACCTCACCACGATCGTCGAGGAGCTCTCCCGCCCGGAAGCGCGCGACCCGAAGACCGCCGCCGTCCGCTACTTCCTCACCGAGCATCACACCGATGGTAAGAACTGGCTCGCGCACGGCTGCATCGTCTTCAGCCAGTACTTCGACACCGTCCATGCGCTCGCCGCCGAATTGGCAACCGCGCTGTCGGGCGAACCCGTAGCGATCTACGCCGGTGCGGGCAAGAGCGGTATCTTCCGCGACGGCGACTTCGCGTCCGTCGAGCGCGAGAACATCAAGGCGGCCGTCAAGAAGCGCGAGATCCGTTTGCTCGTCGCTACCGATGCCGCCTGCGAGGGCCTCAACCTGCAGACGCTCGGCACGCTCATCAACGTCGACCTGCCTTGGAATCCGGCCCGGCTCGAGCAGCGCCTCGGGCGCATCAAGCGTTTCGGCCAGGTTCGGCCAAGCGTCGACATGCTCAATCTCGTCTATCACGACACGCAGGACGAGAAGGTCTACGCCGTCATCTCCCGACGAATGAAGGACCGCTACGACATCTTCGGCGGGCTGCCCGATGCGATCGAAGACGACTGGATTGAGAACGTGGAGGATCTGGAGAAGAGGATGGATGAGTACGTCCATCTCCGCGGCCAGGCGCGCAACGCCTTTGAAATGCGCTACCAGGAGACCATCGATCCCGACAGGGACCGGTGGGAGCTGTGTTCGCGGGTGCTGGCGCGGCGGGATATTGTGGACAGGCTTTCGGCGCCGTGGTGAGTCGCGGCGGGAGAAAGGGACCGGTGGTAACCCCGGACACGCTGCTCCGTTGGTCCCGGACGCTGGTCGCCCGGAAGCACGGCCGAGGCAAGGCCCGCAAGGCCGGACGCCACCCCGGAGATCGACGCTACCGTATCCGGTCCTCGCCGATGGTGCGTCTTCACCTTCCACACCAAGTTCGACTCGGGTTGCGGCCGGCCGAACTTCTATGCCCCGGTCGACAGCCCGAACGTCGTCTTCCGTCCCGACCACTCCCACGGGATGGAGCGGATCGAGGTCCTTTGCCGCCGCTGTGACGCGCATCTCGGCCACGTGTTCGACGACGGCCCGGCCCCCTCAGGGGGCACGGCGAGTGACCGTGAAGCGACTTGCGTTCGCTCCCGGAGGTCGGCTACAGTCCCATCCGGCGCCTCGGAGTGGGGCGAAGGGCGCTTCGGGGCATTCGAATTGCTTATCCGCCCGAACGTGACTCCACCGCGCCCGATGGCGGCGACGATCCGCTCGAAGTTGCCATCGAGGTCGCCGACCGTCGGGTTGAGCTGGGCCAGGCCGAGTCGCAGGGAGCGCGCCGCGCGGCGATTGTGCGGGGTCGGGTGCGTGGGCGCCAGCGCGTGGGCGGGGGGATGGGTCGTGCCGGACGACGAGGGCACGGATGAGGTCGCGACCCGGGTCGCCGCGACGTGGACTGTCGCGCGGCCTCGGCTTGTGCTTTCCTCCGGTCCCATGCGCGTGCTCTTCCTGGAGAACGAGGATTCCTTCTCGTGGAACGTGATCGACCGGCTGCCGTGCGCCCGGGACGAGGTCGTCATCGTTCCCGGCCGCGAGGTCGCGGCCTGCCATGACCGGCTTGCCGGTGCGGACGTGCTCGTCATCGGCCCGGGGCCGACCGACCCGGAGCGCACCGGTCTGGTCGGCGTGGTCCGCGCGGCTGCGGCACGAAGGCTTCCCACGCTCGGCATCTGCCTCGGACACCAGGCCATCGGCCTGGCTTTCGGGGCGCGGCTTGTGCGCACGCCGCCGCGGCACGGGAAGCGCTCGGTGGCGACGTTCGCCGGCGCGCGTCTCTTTGCCGCGTTTGACGGCCCCCAGACCGTGATGCGCTACCACTCGCTGGCGCTCGCCGATGTTGCGGCTCCGCTCCGCGTGGTGGCGACCAGCGAGGACGGTGTCATCATGGCTGTCGAGCATGAAGAACTTCCTCTGGCCGGCCTGCAGTTCCATCCGGACTCGTTCGCGACGCCAAGCGGAGCCGGGATGATCGTAAGTTTCTTCCAAGGGCTCGCGTGAAACTCGCCGACCTCGAAGCACTGCCCGCATTCGCCTTCCTGGGGCCGGGCTTCGGCGGGGACGGGGCCGTGCTGCTCGCGGACCTGCGTCCGGCATCGCGCGCGCCGCGGCTCATCTTCACCCCGTACGAGACGCGCGGCCGCGACGCCTTGCTCCTTGACGGGGAGGTCCGCTTCGTAGACGCGCTGGAGTTGCCTCCTGCGGCTGCACTCGAGCCGCGGCTCGACGCGACCGGACACGCCGAAGCCGTGGAGGAGATCCGGGAGGCCATCGCCGCGGGCGACGTCTACCAGGTATGTCTCACGGTGCGCGCGCGCCTCGCGCCGGTGTCGGGCGCCGCGTTGTTCGCCCGCATGGCGAGCCGCGGTCTGCCGCGCTTCGCCGCGTGGGTCCGTCTGCCCGGTGGGGTGGAGTTCGTCTCGGCCTCCCCGGAACTGTTCTTCGAGATCGAGGGCGGGAGGATCCACTCGGAGCCGATGAAGGGCACCGCGCATCCGGACGCCGCCGGAACGCTCGCGGCGAGCGAGAAGGACCGCGCCGAGCTGGCCATGATCACGGACCTGGTGCGCCACGACCTCACGCCTCTGTGTCGGCCACGGAGCGTCGTGGTGCGCAACGAGCGCCGCTTCATCCACCTGCCTTACGCGACGCAGACGGTAAGTGATGTCGAAGGCGAATTGCTGCCCGACGTGACCGCGCTCGATGCGCTCGATGCCTTGCACCCGGGCGGCTCCGTCACGGGTGCGCCCAAGCGGGCAGCGCGGGAGATGATCAGCCGGCTCGAGCACGCGCCGCGGGGCGCGTACTGTGGCGCCCTCGGTTTCGCTGCGGGCGGGCGCACGACCGCGAGCCTGCTCATCCGCACCGCCGTTCGCGACGCCAAGGGCTGGGTCTACGGCGTCGGTGGCGGCATCCTCCACGACTCGGATCCCGGCCTCGAACTCGCGGAATTGCACGTGAAGCTGGGAGCGCTGCTTTGAAGTATACAACGCTGCGGGTGACGGACGCCGGCGTCGTGCTCTACGATTTTCACGTCGAGCGGCTCGCGCCAGAAGGCCCGGCGGGATTGGCTGCCTTCGCCCGCTTCGCCCGCGAGGCCACGCCGGGCATCTACGGTGTCGCGCTGGCCGGTGGCGAATTGCGTGCCGAGCGGCGCACAGGCTCGCAACTCGTCGAGGGCATGCCGGCCCGCCTGATGGTCTCGCCGTTCGCGGCGCAGCGAGGCGCGTTCCCCAAGTCGGGTTCGCCTAGCGCCTACGACGCTGTCCGTCTCCCGGGCGTGGCCACGTTGCTCACCTCCGCCGACGGGAGCGAGATCCTCGAGAGTTGCGTGGCGGCCGTGCTCGGCTGGGACGGCACGCACTTCGTCGGCGTGCCCGAGGACCTGCCACGCGTGGCCTCGGTGGCCGAGGCTGCGGTGAGCGCGACGCTGCCGTTCGTTCGCTTGCCGCTGCGCATCGACGACCGCCTGCCGCTCATCCTGCTCAACGCGGTCGCGGGGCCCTGCACCGTCAGCACCGGGCGCTCGCCCGTCGCTGCCGACGCGGTGTTGCTCCTGACGGAGGTCCTGCGGCGCTCAACGCGCCGGCCCTGACGGGCACATCGCGCGAAGTGGCCGGCTGTGGATGGAGAGAGCACCCCGTCCCGCTCCAGCAGCAGGTCCACTTCGGCTCCGCCCGCCAATCGCCAGTGATGAAACGCTCCGCCCCCGGGCAGGCGAGCGGCCTGCTTGCGGGTTTCGTGTGCCATCGCGGTCTCGAATAGCGAGCCGAGAAGAGGGTGTCGGCCCAGCGCGCGTGGCGAATTGAGCTGTGCGAGATGACAGGCCAGTCCCGAGTCCGAGAGATGGCCTTTGGGTTTGCTCGATACGCGCTTGATCAGATTGCCCTTGAAGGCGGGTTTCTCCCACCACTGGTGAGTCACCACAGCCAACCCCGACGTACTTGGTTCTCTCCCATAGAGGACCATTTGCCTTGACCGGGCAGATTATCCGGATAAACTGCCATGACCATGCAAATCATCCGAAGGCACCTCGAGCCCAATCTTCCCCCCGGTCGCTCGGCATTCCTCTGGGGACCACGAAGGGTCGGCAAGACCTACTGGATCCATCACCACTTCCTGACCGGGCAGGAAACCGTCATCGACCTCCTTGAGACCGACGCGTTCGCTGACTATGCGGCCAGGCCGGCTCTGCTGAGGGAGCGATGGAACGGTCAATTCACCGTCATCGACGAAGTGCAGAAGATCCCGGCCCTGTTGGACGAAGTGCATTGGCTGATCGAGCGGAAGAACGCCTCGTTCCTCCTGACCGGCTCGAGTGCACGGAAGCTCCGCCAGAGCCACGCGAACCTCCTCGCGGGTCGAGCCTGGCGTCTGGAGCTGGGGCCCCTGTCCGCGACCGAAGTGAAGGGATTCGACCTGGAACGTTCCATGTGGACCGGGATGCTCCCGCCGCTCTTCCTGTCGCCGGATCCGGATCGTGACTTGCGGGCCTACGTGGCCGACTACCTGAAGGAAGAGATCGCCACCGAAGCGCGCCAGCAAAACGTGCCCGCGTTCGCCGAGTTCCTACGCGTCGCCGCATTGACGTCCAGCGAACTGCTCAACTACACCAACGTCGCCCGCGAGACGGGCGTAAGCGCGAAGGTGGTCCGCACGTACTTCGAGATTCTCGAAGACACTATGCTGGCCCATCGAATTCCCCCCTGGGCCCGATCGCCGGACCGGCGAATGATCCAGACGGAGAAGTTCTACCTGTTCGATGTGGGCATCGCCAACTACCTTGCCCGCCGTCGCCCACAGATCGGCAGCGCTGACTTCGGGAAGAGCTTTGAACACTGGGTTCTCATGGAGCTGATGAACTATCGCCGCTATCGACAGCCCGAGCTGGACATCCGATTCTGGCGCACCTCAGCCGGCCACGAAGTCGACTTCATCCTGGGCGATATGGTCGTGGCGATCGAGGTGAAGGGCGCGAGGCGGGTTCATGTAGGCGACCTGGGTGGGCTGACCGCGCTCCGAGAGAGCCACCGCGTCAAGCGGGCCGTCGTGGTGTGCCTCGAGAAGGAACCACGGGTGCTCGAGTCCGGGATCGAGATCGTTCCTTGGCGCTTTTTCCTTGAGCGCCTCTGGGACGGGGACTTGGTGCCAGCCTCCTAGCCTAACCCCGTTGTGTGCCGAAAGTCAGCCGAGCCGAACGTGCCCGAAGTGTCCGAAGGTGTGCCACGAAGGCATCAGAATAATGACCCGCGAATAGGACTGGGGTCTGCGTTCATCACTCGGGTCGCTGCGGTTCGTGGTCCGAGGATTTGCCTCCCCGAACCAAACACGAACCTGGACCCTTGTGGTGGACACGAACACGACGGCTCCGCCCGGGAGTGTCCCCCTGGGGGAGATCCCCGGCCGATCATCGTCAACCCCGGCAGCCGTCCTCATCCAGCCAGCGTCGGTTCCCGTAACACGGCTCCTCTCCAGGGGCAGGGTGTTGGCGCGGAGACCGAAGGGCGAGGAAAGCGGGACGGTCGCCATGGGCGCGGCGGTAGGGCCAGGAACCGGCACCCACGAAGGACTCGAAGCACACGCCCTGCTCGAACCCCAAAATGACGTCGGCAGTGACGTAGACGCCATGACCCGGCCTTGAACATGCCGTCCGCGCCGACGCAACCACCCGTGTCGAGGACTGAACGTGGCGTCCGATCAAACGCACCAGCCCGTATCGAGGACTGAACGTGGCCTCCGACAAAACTTGCAAGGCCGTATCGAGGACTGAACGTGGCCTCCGACAAAACTTGCAAGGCCGTATCAAGGACTGAACGTGGCCTCCGACAAAACTTGCAAGGCCGTATCAAGGACTGAACGTGGCCTCCGACAAAACTTGCAAGGCCGTATCGAGGACTGAACGTG
>CAIMUX010000129.1 GCA_903844735.1 Candidatus Eiseniibacteriota bacterium | reverse complement strand
TGCGCCACCGGTGCCTGCTGTACGCCGGCCGGGACCTGCACGATCACCGAGCAAGCGGCCTGCTCCGGCGGAAGCACCTGGATGGGCGCCAACACGGTATGTGCTCCAGACCCCTGCCCACATCCCGGCGCCTGCTGTGCGCCAACCGGGGCGTGCACATTGGTGAAGGAAGCCGCTTGCTCGACCGGCAGCATCTGGAAGGGCGCCGACACGGTGTGCGATCCGAATCCGTGCGAGATCGGCGCCTGCTGCGCGCCGGCCGGGACCTGCACTGTTACCGCGCAAGCTGCCTGCACGGGTGGAGGCATCTGGAAGGGCGCAGGCACGACGTGCGCTCCGGGCGTGTGTGACCAACCAGACTCCTCTGCCGCATGCTGCGCTCCCGATGGCAACTGTACGGTGACAACCGAGGCTCACTGCGCATTCCCGAGTGCTTGGCATGCCGAATGGTCCAGCTGCTCGCCGAACAACCCCTGCCCACAGCAGATGCCCGAGCCGACCTTCGATCCGTCGCCCGATACCACCTACACCCAGCCTGTCGAAGTCGCCATTCGCTGCTCCGTTCCCGGCGCCGCAATCCGCTACACCGCGGACGGTTCCGACCCGAACGACCAGTCGCCCCTCTACCTCAACCGCATCCTGGTCAGCAGGACCACGACGATCTGTGCTCGGGCATACAAGGACGGATGGCAGCCAAGCCCCAAGGTCTGCGTCACCTATACCCTCACCTGCGCCGCGCCCACCTTCAGCCCGCCGGCCGGCGCATACCCCGCCGCCCAGTGGATCACGATCCGCTCTCAAAGTCCGGGCGTCACGATCCGCTACACAACAGACGGCACGACGCCCGACGCCTTGTCTCCGCCCTTCCCCGACTCCATCCATGTGACATCCAGCCTGACGCTGAAGGCGATCGCCATGAGAGAAGGTTGGACCAGCAGCCCGGTCGTCACAGCCGAATACGTCATCATGCCCACGCTGACCGCGCCGACGTTCGATCCAACCGGGGGCGTCTATTCGACTCCCAAGTCCGTAGGGCTAAGCTGTGCCACCGCCGGCGCCGAGAGCCGCTACACCACCGACGGCTCGGACCCCGACGCCTC
Organism: Candidatus Eiseniibacteriota bacterium; assembly: GCA_903844735.1. GTDB lineage: Bacteria > Eisenbacteria > RBG-16-71-46 > CAIMUX01 > CAIMUX01 > CAIMUX01. The sequence goes on along the minus strand of CAIMUX010000129.1, from coordinate 75,878 downwards.
GTCCCCTCTCTATCTCAACCGCATCCTGGTCGATTCCACCAAGACCATCTGTGCCCGGTGCTACAAGAACGGCTGGAACCCAAGCCCGGTCGCCTGCGCCACCTACTCCTTCGCCTGTGCCGAGCCGACGTTCGATCCGCCCGCGGGTCCCTTTGGCGATCCGATCCAGGTTACGATCGCCAGCTTGACGCCGGGCGTGACCATCCACTTCGCCCGACACGGGTTGACCCCAACGGAGGCCGACTCCGTCTACACCAGACCGATCGTCGTAGCTGTATCCGACACCATCACAGCCCTCGCCATGCGGCGAGGCTGGACAACCAGCCCGGTCGGCACGGCTGTGTACATCCGACGGACGGTACCAACCCCGACATTCGACCACCGGGCCGGAGTGTACCAGGATGCGATTGACGTCACCATAGCTTGTACCGACCACGATGCTGCCATCTACTACACTCTGAACGGCAGTCCTCCCGACGAGAACTCCTCACGGTACAATGCCCCGGTACACATTTCCGCGAACAAGACACTGCGGGCCAGGGCTTTCCGCGAAGGATGGGCCCCGAGCGAGATCGCCACCGCCGACTACATCATCGGGCTCTTCTATGACTTCGACCAGTGGGATGGCAACTTCGTCTCCCAAGCGGGATGGCAATGGGGCACACCGGACTCGACCGAGTTGAGGCCGTATTCGGGCGCTAAGCTTTGGGCAATGACGTTGAGCGGATACCCCCGGACCTACTCTTCCTATGTACTGGTGTCACCGTCATGGCAATTGAAGGAAGGTGCTGAGCTGTCATTTTGGTATAAACACAGCTTTGTATACGTGTCGTACTGTATCGATGTTGCCAGAGTGTACTTGTCTACGAATGGCGGCATTGACTGGACGCAGCTTACGAGTAAGCAAGGAAACGTGGATTACCGAGGAACGGAGTGGAACTGGAAACAAGCCTCCTATGACTTGAGCGCTTATGCAAATCAGAATGTTGTTGTGAAGTTCGATGTATATGAATACTGTAATGGCGGGTATGGTTGGTTCATCGATGACCTTCAGGTCACCCACGCCACAGAACTGAAGAAGGCCAGGCCCCAACGATAGTCCTTCACCGGGAGCGCCTGCTCACCGCGGGCGCTCCGGTTCCGGACGAGCTGCCGACAAGCCGTTCCATCACACAGCCCACAGAAGGGGTGACCCATGAATCTCCGTGCTCTGTTCTTGCTCGCGCTCTCGATCGCGGCGATCGCCTGCTCCTGCGGGGACCACATCAACAACCCCGGCACGGACGTTTCCGCCCGTGACCACCTCGCCGGAAGCTGGCAGGTCACGGTAGTGCAGTCCGGCGAGTCCGACTGTCCCCGGGGTGGTTTCGACTTTTCGGGAGATGGAATCGCCGACTCGACCTTTTCCTGGTCGGCACAGATGTCTCTCAGTGGGTCCACGGCCACCATGGTCGCTGGGCAGAATGTCGGCACCGGTCCGGCCACGTTTTCAGGCGATCACTTCACCATGGAGCTTGATTTCGGGAAGCGCGCTGACAGTGCGGTTCTCCGATTCGAGGGCACTCTGACGTCCCAGGATGCGTTGTCCGGCACGCTCGTGATCGATGTGCCTGACGACTCGTGCCGCGTGGACTTCCGGATGACCTGGACTCGGCAGACCGCCACGTCGGGGACGGTTCGGGGCACGATAACCTATACGGGCAACGCCGGAGTGCCGGGCACGAACAAGCAGATCCTCGTGGCCGTCTACCCGTTCTCCAACACCTACATGCAAGGTCCGCCAAATGGTTCGACGATCCAGGTGCAGCCGTCGTCCTCTTCACCGTTCGAGTACTCGTTCACCCTGCCGACCGGTGACTACCATCTCATCGCAATGTTCGACGCGAACGGTGACGGAAGTTTCAATTCGGGTAACACCGATCCCTACCAGATCTTCATTCCGAACGACTCACTTGGAACCGGAACATTCGGCGATACGGCAGCCAGGTTTGCAGTGACCTCCGGGCAAGGGACCACGGCAAATATCACGCTAACCGACAGGTACAAGAAGTAGAAGACGAGGAGCTTTCGATGCGGCGGCAACGTCCCGGTACTATGCCGGCACGGAAGGCTTCGCCCCGTGCCCGTTCGCCGGGGGACTCAGCTTTCATCACGGGAAGGCTAGCGTTGATTTCGGGGAGGACATCGATACCCCCGCAGGTTCTGACCTGGCCCAAGATAGTCCGGTTACCCCGCGAGAACCCGCCCAGCGCGGCGTAGACCCGGTGAATAGGGCCGGCGGAGGCTGGAGCCTCCCGTCGCCACGCGGGCGGCCGGGGTCCCCGGACACGCTCAGGGACAAACAGATCCAGCCAGGCTGGAGGATACCCCAGACCGGAGGGCGCCATGTTCAAGTCGATCAGCGGGCCGGTGGCCATGATCACGTTGTTCGCGTTCTGTCTCACCATGCTGGTCATTCCCGATGTCGCGCGCGCGTCGTACCGAGATCACTCCGGTGACCTACCCGGCATGGACAAGGGCGGCTCCTACACCCCCTACATCGTGGGAACCGCCGTCCTGGCGGTCGGCGTGACTACGCTGGTCATCATCAAGCACCGCAGCAAGGAGAAGGACAAGGGCTCCAGCTTCCGGCTGAACTCCCGGGACTGGGCCACCGGCGGGCTCGCGAGCGGGCGTACCTCCAGCCCCACTCCCCAGTGCTGGGCGCCGGGACCCCTGGGCGCCGGTCTCCTTGCTTCCGCCCGGCAACTGCCCCCCGGCCGCGCCCATGCGGTTTGCCCGGCCGATGACGCTACCCGGTTTGCCCGCCCGGTGCCCACCGGCCTGGCCGACTGCCGGAGCCTGGACCGGTGATCGCGTGCGTCCGACGGTGCCGGAACAGGACGACCACCCGGCTTCAGGCGGGCGGCGTCGTCCGGCCCTGGCATCTCCGGAAGGAGACGCAGTCCGCCACTTCTGACAACCTGCATTTGCTTGCAACATATCGTGGTTGTCTCGACAATGATGCACGTGTGTCTCGGTGTGGCACGGCAGGGAAGATGGTGGCAGCAGGAGCGGTTGAAAACTCTCGAATCGGAGGAGTCATGAGCAGGGTCTGTGTAGTGGGGCGTCCCTGTGGCGCAATCTCGTTGATCTTCCTGGCAATGGTGCTTGTCGTCGTGTCGCTCTCGGCGTGTGGCAAAGACCCAACCAAGCCAGCCACTGGCGCATGCTGTTTCTCGAACGGCTCGTGCCAGATCAAGACTGCGAGTGACTGTTCGGACATGTCTGGCGTTTACAAGGGAGACGGCGCAGTGTGCGACCCGAACCCTTGCACCCAGCCCCAGGGTGCCTGCTGCGCCCCGGCCGGGACCTGCACGATCACCGAGCAAGCGGCATGCTCCGGCGGAAACATCTGGGTGGGCGCCAACACGGTATGTGTTCCAAACCCCTGCCCACGGCCCGGCGCCTGCTGTGCCCCCACCGGGACGTGCACATTGGTGAAGGAGTCCGCTTGCCCGACCGGTAGCACCTGGAAGGGCGCCGACACGGTGTGCGATCCGAACCCGTGCGAGATCGGCGTCTGCTGCGCGCCGGCCGGGACCTGCACGGTGACAACCCAGGCAACCTGCCCGTCTCCGAGCACATGGCACCCAGAATGGTCTGGTTGCTCGCCGAACCCCTGCCCACCGCCCGGTGCCTGCTGCGCGCCGGCCGGGACCTGCACTGTTACCGCGCAAGATGCCTGCACGGGTGGAGGCATCTGGAAGGGCGCAGGCACGACGTGCGCTCCGGGCGTGTGTGACCAACCAGACTCCTCTGCCGCATGCTGCGCTCCCGATGGCAACTGTACGGTGACAACCGAGGCTCAGTGCTCATTCCCGAGTGCTTGGCATGCCGAATGGTCCACCTGCTCGCCGAACAACCCCTGCCCACAGCAGCTGCCCGCGCCGGCCTTTGATCCGTCGCCCGACACCACCCGCACCCAGCCCGTCGAAGTCGCCATTGGCTGCTCCGTTCCCGGCGCCGACATCCGCTACACCGCCGACGGTTCCGACCCGGACGAACAGTCGCCCCTCTACCTCAACCGCATCCTGGTCAGCAGGACCACGACGATCTGTGCTCGGGCATACAACGACGGATGGCAGCCAAGCCCCAAGGCCTGCGTCACCTATACCCTCACCTGCGCCGCGCCCATCTTCAGCCCGCCGGCCGGCGCATACCCCGCCGCCCAGTGGATCAAGATCCGCCCTCAAAGTCCGGGCGTCACGATCCACTACACCGACGACGGCACGACCCCCGGCGCCTCGTCTCCGCCCTTCCCCGACTCCATCTATGTGACATCCAGCCTGACGCTGAACGCGATCGCCATGAGAGAAGGTTGGACCAGCAGCCCGGTCGTCACGGCAGAGTACGTCATTATGCAGACACTGTCTGCGCCGACGTTCGACAAACCCGAGGGCGTGTACAACGACGCGCTCAGTGTCCGGATCGAGTGCGCTACGTCCGACACTGATATCCGCTACACGACCAACGGCTCAGGTCCGGACTCATCGTCCAACCGGTACACGAGCCCGATTCCCGTGGACAGCACGACGACGATCCTGGCACGAGCATACAAGGTCGGGGCGAACCCAAGCCCCGTCTCCCAGGCGACCTATACCCTGGCCTGCTCGACCCCCACGTTCGACCCGCCCGGCCCCGATTTCGGAACACCTATCCAGGTCGAAATCATCTCCAGCAGGGGCGCCACGATCTACTTCACTCGAAGCGGCTCCGCGCCGACCGAAGCTGACTCCCTCTACACGAAGCCGCTTGTGGTTGCCGTATCCGATACCATCAAGGCTATCGCCATGCGCCAAGGATGGACAACGAGCGCAGTTGCCACCGCGGCCTATATCCAGTTGCAGGTTCCGAAGCCTACGTTCTCTCATGAATGTGGCGTATACCAAGACTCCATTTGCGTGACCATCCGCTGTGACGATCCAGCTGCGGTCATTCGTTACACGGTCAACGGCAGCCCTCCGAACTACCGCTCACCACGCTACGAAAGTCCAGTATGCATTTCCGAGAACACGACCCTGAGAGCCGGAGCATTCCGTGAAGATTGGGCGCCGAGCGAGATCGAGACTTGCGACTACACAATGGGCCTCTTCTATGATTTCGAGACCTATGACGGAAACTTCTTCCCCCAGTCCGGCTGGGAGTGGGGCGTGCCACAGCAGATCAATGACACGCATTCGGGGGTCAAATGCTGGGCCATGGTGCTGTCGGGGAGCTATGCACACGCGGCCCAATACACGCTGCGCACGCCGTCCTGGCATCTCAAGGCCGGTTCCGTCCTCTCCTTCTATCATCGCTACTACCTCAACCTCGCCTGGCAGTGTTGGGATGGTTTGATAGCCCGTGATACGGGGGACCTCTGGGTGTCGAGCGATGATGGGGCGACCTGGACCAAGCTCATCAGCCGGGATGGGAGCGGCGGATTCACGGACACCCAACAGTCATGGTCGTACCTTGATTATGATCTCAGCTTCTATCACGACCAGGACATCATGATCAAGTTCGATTTGTGGGCGAATTCAACGGATTGCTGTACCAACTACTCGGGTTGGTTCATCGATGACATGCAGATCACCCACGCATCGGAGAACAAGAAACGGAGAGTAGCCGACTGAGCGGCGGATCGGCACCGGCTCGTCGCCTGCCATGGCGACGGAGTCAGACCGGATCGCGGCGTTTACCCGGGACGGCTGAGGGACCTGGGGTCGGACTGCAACGGAGGCGGACGATGACGATTCGCGGAGCCAGCGCCGGGGTGGCCGGGTTCTGGTCTTTGTTGGCCGAGCGATGCGGCTTGGTCACGGCAGCCCTGTTGCTGTCCGCGGTAACACCCGTGGCGGGACGGTCGGCCCCGGAGTCTGAGTTCCGGTACGGGTACTGGTTGCCGTACGTTGATTCTGTTCACAGTGGCGCGAATCCCAATATCAGCGGCCTTCACCTCTACTCGCTCGGCGACAGCACGCGGGTCATGGTCGGGGAGGACGTTCTGGGCGTGCCGCCTTGGGGTCAGACCGATGTGCCGCCCGGTTCCGTCCGAGAGGGTTTGCACATTGCGTCAGACCGTTCGCTCAGCATCCTCTATGACTTCAGGGTCGACAACGCCGACATGTACGAGGACGGTGCGCTCAGCTATGCACTGATGGAGGATCGCACCCTGGGAAGGGAATACTGGATCCCCACGCCGTCGACCGAGGTTTCCGTGCTGGCGACCGCGAACGGCAGTGCTGTCACTGTGGGCGACAAGACGCACATCATGCAGGCTGGCGAGTCGTGGCGGCTTGGCGGCGTGGCGCCCGGCACTCGAATCACCGCGAGTTCCCCTGTGGCTGTTGTGGTTGTCGGTTACGCGGCCGACCACTACAGCGCAACCTGGGCGTACCAGGCGCCGGCAGCGGACCGGATCGGCAGCGTCTACTGCCTGCCCCGAAGGCACCCCCACGGCTACGAGCAGCCCACGGAAGCCAGCCGCGTGTATTTCCTGGCACTGACCGACAGCACGCGGATCCGGGTGGCCGGGACGGTCGTGAACCTGGATCGCGGCGAGCTGGCGGAGGTTCCGTTGAGGGGCGAGACGACGCTGGAGGGCAACCACCCGTTCTACGCGGTCGCCATGATGGACGTTGTCGGCCGGGATCATCTGACGGGCGCGTCTCGGGACTACATGTACGCACTGGTCCCGTCTCCCCCGGAGGCTGGGCTGCGCTTGGCCACGGTGCCACCGGGCGGCATGACAGGAGGACACGGGGCGCCTCTCACGGAAGTCGCGATCACGTCGCTCGAGGACGGCAACCTGATCCACCTGGAGATACCGGACAGCGCTGACTTCGAGCTTCGCTTGGATCGGGGCGAGACGCGTTACTTCCATGGAGACGCGAGTCTTTCGGTCAACGACCCGATCAGGGGCTGGAAGTCGGCCACGCTCCGAATCGAGTCGACCCGGCCGATGCAGGTCGTTCATTCCGTCCGCGGCTGGTGGAACCAGGTTTCCGAGTACTCCTCCGGCGAGGTCCTCCAGGGGATCCCGATATCCGACGGCGCTGGCGAGACGGCGGATGGTAGCGCGCGGGTGCCGGGACGGCGCTACTTCCTCTTCGCTCCGCCGGTGGACGGTTCGCCGGGAGGCCGATTGTCCGGCTTGTTGTCAGAGCTGGGTCAGGAGGGAACGAACACCTGGCGTGGATTCGGCGTGGTCGAAGGCCAGGTCGTGGAAGACCCGCTCACGAGGCCCGGCCAGGCCTACTGGCTAGCCTGTGCCTTCCCGAGACAGGATCTTGTGCTGCGGGGTGTGCCGCGCCGGAGCTTCCGAAGCGTCGATCTGCATCCTGGTTGGAACCTCCTCGCCCTGCCGGCCTCGCCCACGGACTGGTCTGACATCCGGATCTTCACGAGCTCCCAGGAATACGTGTTCGGCGATCCGTCGGAAGCATGCCCGGTCGATTCCCACGCCCTGTGGTACGACGACGACACGGCTGACATGCAGAACAACGGAAGCTGGGCGCCGGTGTCGGCCGGCGACGTGGCCAGCATCGGCAACCCGTGGGGTGGCTACGGCGTCTGGTCCGACTCCGTCGCCATCCTGGCGATCCGGGATAGGGGCGCCATCCCTCGCGGAGAGGCCAAGCACTCGGCCCCCGTCGCCCGGCCGCCGACTGAGTGGGCGCTCGACCTCTCGGTGGATGCGGGGGGCGCGCGCGACGCGGGAACCCGTGTCGGCGTGCGGCAGGGATCCCGCACTGGCTGGGATCGTGGCGACGTGCGGAAGCCCCCGTGCCCTGGAGGCGGTGTGGATCTCAGCATCGTGCAGGACCTCCGCCGCTCGCGCGCTCCGGGAAACGGGACCGGTGGCACGGCCGCCGCCGATGCGAACGCCACGACCCCGCCCGGAGCCACGGAGTTCCTCTGGGCTCTCGACGCTCCGGGCGCCACTGTCTACGAATGGCGGCTGCGAATCACCGGCGAGGAACCGCTGGCCACGCTGACCTGCGGCGGCCTGGAGCGACTTCCCGCGGGATGGCAGGTGAACCTGCTCGATCCGGCAGCCGGGACGGCCGTCGATTTTCTGCGAGCCGGTTCGCATCGCTTCGTGCTGGGTGGAGAAAGAGAGTTTGTGATCCGTGTTGGAGATCGTCCGCCCGATGGCTTCTCGTGGAGTCCGGCGCGCACCGGCATCACGAGGCTGACACCGAATCCGGCGTCCGGTCCTGTCACTGTGGAATACACACTGGCCCAGGCGGCCCGCGTTCGGATCGATATCTTCGACGTGATGGGCCGCCGGGTTTCGAGCTTCAACGAGGGTGCGCGTGATGCCGGCCGCTACTTCCTTGCCTGGGGTGCAGCGCAAGGGGTGCCCCCAATGGCGGGCGCGGCGGGGCCGGGAGTCTACTTCGTCCGCCTCCAGGCTGATGATCTGGTTGACCGTCGGAAGCTCGTGCTCTTGCGGTAACGCCATGATCCGCGCACGAACAGGCGACCAGCTTCTCGCGATCCCGCAGTCTTGACAACTGCCGGTACATAGCCACCACCAAGGATCGAAACGTGTCCTCGTGGTCGACCGCGGGAAGACGCACTCGGTGGATGGTGGAGTAGATCAGCCGCCCGTTCCGTTGCAGGAACTCCTCCCAGGCACCCGGCGCGTGGTCGAAACAGCGGCCGAAGAGATCCAGGTCGCCGCCCGGCGGCCCGATCGAGATGGGAGGACCGACCCTGTGATGCGACCCGCACCGAAGGTTAGCACAGATGCAACATCGACGCCCCGGGTGACCGGAGCGCCGATGTGGTGGGTTGAGTTCCGTGACGACATGGGGCCGACAGGGGCAAGTCAGCATCGGGCAACGGACAAGTGGCCTTTCACAGCGCGGCCGCTAACGGCCGATCCTGACCAAACGGGACGAAGCGGTCTGCCCGGCCGTGTTCAACTTCGCGAAGTAGACGCCCGAGGCGGCCGGGGAGCCGTCGGTGTGCTTCCCATCCCACACCAGGGTGTGTTCTCCCGGAGTCTGGGAGTTGGCGGTCAGTATCCGGACCTCGCGCCCGGTGGCATCGACGATGGCCAGGCGAATCGGCTGGGAGTCAACGACGCGGTAGTGGATTTCGGTCGACTCTCTCATCGGGTTCGGCGCGGTCTCGACATGCGCGGCGTGGGCGATCGCGCTCGTTTCCGGTACGCCGGTCGTCGGTATGTAGCCGTGCGGTCCCGGTCCGGACGGCGTGATGCCGTGACAGACGACGCACTCACGGAGGGTCCCGGAGTGGCCCTGCAGCGCCACGTTCTGCCGGTCGTCCCGCTCCTCGCGCGAAGGGAGGATGGCGTGGGTGCTGCTGTGGCAGGTCTCGCAGTAGAGGCCGCCGTGGCCGTTGTGGGAGTTCCTGTACAAGGTGGCGGGAGACTCGGCGTGGCTCGCGCCGTGGCAGGTCTCGCAGCGAGGCTCGTCCAGCCACGGGCGACGCCCCTGCTCGATCGAGGTGGCGACCTGCAGGGTGTTACCGTGGCAACTGATACATGTCATTCCGTGCTGCGTCGACATGACATCCCGCAGGCAGCGGGTGTTCGGGCCGGGGTGGCACTTGTAGAAGTCGTTCGTCTCCTCGGCGTGCCTGGTGTGCATCGCCTCCGAGAGACTCGGCAGGCTGGGATTTCCGGGCATTCCAAGGGCATTGCTCCCGTGGCAGTTCGCGCAAAGCACCGGCCGGCTGTTCTGGAGGTTCGTCCCCTCCTCCGAGTCGTGCAGACGGAGTATCGCATGGTCCACCGTCTCGCCCACGTTGGGGTGGTGACAAGCGTTACAGGTCATTTCATTGGAAACGGGCGTGACGATCTGGGTAGAGGCGACCAGAACGTTGTTGCTGTCGTAGGCGCGCAGGTTCGCGAGCTGAAAGGGCTGCTCGGTCAAGAGGTTGGCGTCGTCATAGGGCGTAATGGGGATCCCCACGGCGGCGAAGTGATCGGTGCTCCAATCCATGGTTCCGCTGAGCCCCTTGCCCGTGAGACCGATGTTGTCCGGCAGATTCACGCCAAAGAGCTGCGGGGCGTAAGTCCAGAAGTCGGTCTTGCCGACGGAGTAGGTGTTTCCCTGGATCTCATACTGCACCGAAAAGCCCGGCCCGACGACCTGGGGCAGAGAGGTGGAGGTGCCCTTGCGGATGAGGGTCGACCAGGCGGTATTGAACGGCGGAAGTACCGCGAGATCGGCGAACCGCTTGTTCGAACAGTGCATCCCGAGGTCATTCCAGCCGAGCAGAATGTACTGGTCATCGCCCGGCGGCACAAGCGGGTCAGCCGCACCGACGACAGGCGGCAAGGTAACGGCCAGCGCGCCCAGCGCAAGCGCGGCCGTGAGCAGCGCGAATATCCGTCGGGGGGCGTCGGATCCGCCGCGATTGCGGAGAAGATTGCGGTCGCGAGTTCCGAGGGTCATGCTGCCTCCTCAAAGTCCACGAAGGCCCGTGGACAAGACTCAAGGTCCCGCTGGGCCGGTCCTTTGTGTCCTCGGATCCCACTTCCGGGTGGTGTCCCGGGTCTTGACCGGCTCGTCTCCGGGGAGGAGGGCATCGGGGAGATCGCCCGTCCGTCGGGAGACCTATCAGGTTGAGTTCGGACCTCCACACTGTCAACTGGTCATTATCTCAGCCATTTGTTGAGCTGATCCAAAACGGAGAGGGCCTACTATGGTCAGGGCGATACCGACTGCATCTACCTTGTTTGCGTTGATGATGTTGTCAGCAGGATCCCAGGGAGGGCTTGTCGCACCAGCAGCGGCAACTGCCGCGAACATACAAGTAGAAAATATCATAGTGAAGGGTGTCTCGAACGCCGGCGAACCGCGAGCTGACGATCGAACGGCGCCCGTTATGGCGGACGCCACGGCCGGCAACGGCACTCCCGGCAGCCTCCCCGCCTCCTCCTCTCCCTCAGCCGCCCCCGAGATCGACGGCGCCCCCGGGGTCGCCGACACGGTGGACACGCCGTTCTTCCCCGAGGTGGTGGGCGACAACCTGGAAGGAAAGCGCTACCGCCTCCCGGCCGATTTCGAGGGAAAACAGAACGTCGTCCTGATCGCGTTCCAGCGTGATCAGCAGGCGCAAGTCGACACTTGGATGCCGTTTCTGCGGCAACTGGCGGCGGAGCAGCCCGATCTCCGCTACTACGAGCTCCCCACGATCAAGGAAATGGGTCGCGTCATGCGGTGGGTGATCAACAGCGGCATGGCCCGCGGCATCGACGATCCGAAAGCCCGGGAGGCCACGATCACGCTCTTTATCGACAAGGAACCGTTCACGCGGGCACTCGGGATCGGCACCGAGGAGGCGATCAGCCTCGTGGTCGTCGATCGCTCGGGGCGTGTCGACTGGCAGACCGCAGGCACCTGCACGCCGGAAAAGGAACGGGCGCTCCGGAAGGTGCTCGCCGGTCGGTAACCCTGCTCCACCCCACTGGGCGCTGCTACAGCGGTGACCGTGGGGCGGACCGTCAGCCCGTCCGGTCGGCCCTCACACTGGCCACACGGCTGTATGGCAAGGACATACGATGGATCGGAGATGAAGCTGAAGAATCTCCGACAGGGAAAAAGCCCATCTTCTGCCTGCCTCCCGACAGCAGAACAAACCGCAAAGCCGGCTCCCGAGGATGCCGGCTCCGCGGGGATTCTCTGTCCCGGGTCCGGACTCACCTCAGAAGCGGCAGCTCAATGTGACATACGCTGCCTCAGGCTCGCCGCTGCTCCCCGGTGCAACGCCGATCCTCCAGTCTCTCTGCGACGCTCCGATCGTGTTCGCCCCACCGTTATACAACGTGGAGTAGGTGTGGGAACCGGATCCGATCGCCATCCCGAGGAGCGAACCACCTACTCCAATAAGGTAGATTGGCCACGTTTGAATCGTCGTGGTCTGCACTTCGAACATCGAGTTTCCTTCGGTTTCTGTTTTCTTCGTCCCCATGGCAACCGCGACGCCGATGCCGCAACCGATGACGCCGCCCCAGATCGATCCCGCCGTCGCGTGGTTGCCCGTCTTGTACTCCAGCTTCTTCACCGCATCGAACTTCACGTTGGAGGATTTCCCGAGAATCACGCCGTCGGAGATATTCGCGTTTCCCAGGACGATGGGACTTTCCTCGGTCGTCGTGACACGAAGCTCCTCGAAGTGGCCCTTGTTGTTGAACTCTGCCGGAAGGCCCGCGATTCCGTTCGACGCGACGACCAACGCAAGCGCTACTGCCACGATTCCCGATGCGAGTTTCATTTCTGCCCCCTGTTCCTGTTGAGTGACGATCTTCTGCCAGACTCCGGGGTGTTCGCCCGGTCGGGACTTTGGGTCCCGTCCGAAACGCCGGGCGGAACTCCGGCGGCTTCAGGGCGATCAAGGACTGCCGCCGCCCTGTTCGCTGGGTCTACGCACCGCTGGTAGACTTCTCGCGGGCTTACCGCGAAGAAAAGCGGCCCCGGCAGGTGTGAGGGCCCGACCGGATGATCGAGAGCCCGCTACAGCCGGCTTTCGCCGACAAAACGCCGCCTCTGCTACAATGAGCCATGCTCCGAAACGGGACCAGATCCGGTCCGCTTGACCGCTCCAGGAGCGGCGACCGTTGAGCCGTTGGCCCGTCGCAGGCGTGGCGCTCACGATGCTCCTCGTGCTGACGGAGGCGCGCGGTGCGTCGTTTCCCCCCCACGCCGTCACGATCGCTGCCCTCGATTCACTCTGGCAGGCGAACGCGCGCCAGGAGTTGTGGGACCGTCTCGACCGCGAGATCGCTGCGGCCCGCGCGGTCGGGGACTCGCTCTATCTCGTGGAACTTCTCGCCCGAACGGGCTCGTCTCATGTCGCCATCGGCGAGGCGCTCCAGGGCCGGGACGCCCTGGACGAGGGCCTCGCCTGCGCGCGCCGTCTCCACCACGGTCATCTGGAACGCACCTGCCTCCGCTGGCGGGCGGTCGCCTCCCTCCAGACCGGAGAACGGGAGCGTGCGGCGGTGGAATTCCAGAGCCTCCTCGATCTCGCCCGGACGGCCGGAGACAGCCTGCACCAGGGCTGGGCCCTCACCGGCCTCGCGTACGACGACTGGACCAACGGCCGGGCGAGCGCGGCGCGCGACCACTATGGCGCCGCGGTCGTCCTGTTCCACGGCGTGAAGGATGCACGCGCCGAGTTGTTCGCCCTCAATGGTCTGGGCACCACGCTGCAGGATCTCGGCGCCTACAGCGACGCCCTGGCCTGCTACCGGCGCTCGGCCGAGTTGGCCCACGATCGGGGTTGGCCTGCGACGGAGGCTCCGGCTTTGAACAACATGGGCTGTCTCCTGCTCGATCTCGGCGATCCCGGGGAGGCGCACCGCCGCTTCCAACGGGCCTACGAGCTCCAGTGCGCCGACAGCAATTTGCCCGAGGCGGTCATCGTCGCCACCAACCTCGCCCAGTGCGAGCTGCAGTTGGGCCTCCCGGGCGAGGCCATCGCTCGCCTCGACAGCTTGCGCACAGTCTGTCTCGACCGGGGCCTGCGCGACAAAGCCATGGAGTTGAGCAACGAGCTGGCCTATGCCCTGCGCGCGGACGGCCGTCCTCGCCAGGCGGCGGGCCTGCATCGCGCCACCCTCGCGCAGGCCGACCGGCTGGATGTCCGGGATGAACTGGGCGCGGTGGTCGGGTTGGCGCGGGCGCTGGCCGAAGCGGACAGCAACGGCGCTGCTCTGCGGCTTCTCCAAGAACGGAGCGCGTGGGCTGGTCGCCTGGAGGATCCGCTCCTGCGCGTTCAGTTCGATCTCGAACTCGGGCTGCGCCTGCTGCACGCGGGGCAGGCAGGCTCAAGCTTGGAGGTCCTGACGCGGGCCGGCGCCTCCGCGAGCCGCCTGGGGCGAGAGGATCTCCTCATGTCTTCGCTCATTTCGGCTGCCGATGCAGAGCGCCTGCTTCACAGACCGGACCGAGCGCTGGCCCTGTACCAACGCGCAATCGAGTGCTGGGAATCGGAGCGGGCGCTTCCGGCCGATCCGCAGTGGCGCGAGACCCGCGGCGTACTCGCGCACGATCTGTTCGGCGGGTTGGGCAGCCTCCTGCTCGCATTCCCCGGCGGCCCCCCTGCGGAGGAGCGAACGGTACTGGCTTTCGACGCGGTGCAACGGTACAAGGCGCGCACCATGATCGAACGGATGCTCGGGCCGGATGGGATGGACGCGCCGGCCCGCTCCGCGGCACCGATCACCTGCCGCATGTTACAGCAGGGCGTGCTCCGTCCCGGCGAGATGCTCCTCGACTACTATCTCGGCACGGATCGGTCTTTCTGCTTTGTCGTCACTCGGCAGGAATGCCGCGCCTTTCCGCTTCTGCCAGGCCCGGAGTTGGCGGAGCGGCTGGATCGGTTCGCGAAACTCGTGGCTGCGCCCGGCTCGACGCCGGCCGACCTCGTTCGCGTGACGCAGGCTGTGCGCTCTGTGCTTCTCGGACCCATTGAGGATCAGTTGCCCGGAGTCCGCACCCTGACGATCTCCCCCGACGGCGAGATCAACCGCATCCCCTTCGCCCTGCTGCTGGCAGCACCGGAGGAGTCCCGCGACGCGTCGCCTACCCCCGTCACGGTGCAGCAGGTCCCGTCGGCGTCGATCCTGGCGCGGCTGCGCGCCTCCGGTCCAGGAACCCGCCCGGGAGCGGAACCCCCCGCCTCGATTCTCGTGCTGAGCGGCTCCCGAACGGAAAACGGCGCGGCCCTCCCCGGCGTTCGGGCCGAGACGGGCTACATTCTCCGCACTTGCGCGCACGCGACGATGGGGGCGCCCGCAACCCCGGACTCCGGCGGAGCCGCGGCGGCGCTCGGTGGCTTCGACGTGCTCCACTTCGCCGCACACACGACCGGGGACGAGGATCACCCCTGGCGGTCTCGGATTGTTCTCGACCGAGGGACCGGATCCGACTCCGTGCCGGATCTGGTCGCCGGCGATATCGCCCGGGCCCGTGTGGCAGCGCGGCTGGTGGTGCTGTCGGGATGCCGGACGGCCGGCAATCGAGTTCTTCCCGGCGAAGGCTTGCAGGGGTTGGCCGCCGCATTCCTGGCCGCGGGCGCGCGGACGGTCGTCGCAACCCTCTGGCCCGTGAACGACCGGAGCGCCTATCTTCTAACGCAGGAATTGTACAGCGGTCTACGCCGGGGGTGTACCGTCTCGACGGCACTGGTGCAGGCCCAGGCGGCGCTCCGCCGAAGGCCGCAGACGGCTCATCCGGTCCACTGGGCCGGCTTCGTCGTGGTCGGGGACGGGGATCTCCCTGTCCATATCACGAGACGCTGGTTCGTGCCCCGGCCGGCTTGGTCTGTCTTGCTTGCCCTGGGAGGGGCGGTGCTGCTTTTCGGGCCGCGCCTCGTTTCCAGGAATGGACGCCGGGGTCTGTGATTCCAGGGGAGTCTCCGCATCTTTCATGATGACGTCGCAATCGTACACGGAGGTGCCGGACGAGGCGCTCGCTGCGCTGGTCGCTCAAGATCCGGATGGCCCCGAGGCGGGCTCCGCCGCGGCCGAACTTCTCGGGCGCTACAGCAAGATTACGTATCGCTGGTGTCTTCGGATGGTGGGGGACCGGGAAGGCGCGCTCGACCTGGCCCAGGAAGCCTTGCTCAACGCCTACCGGCACCTCGGCAGCTATCGAGGAACCGGACGCTTCGTTTCCTGGATGTATGTCATCACGCGGAACTGCTGCCTGTGCGCCTTGCGCCGGCCGTCGCTTCTGCGGGACGACGAAGCGGATCCCGACGAACGGGCCGGCGACCACCCGGGACCGGACCAAGCGCTGGAGGAGAAGGACGACGAAGAAGCTCTGCTGGCGTTGATTCGCACACACCTCGACCCGCGCGAGCAGGAAGCGCTCTGGCTGCGGTGTTTCGAGCAGATGCCGGTGGACGCAATCACGCGCCTGCTGCGGATCGACGACGCATCGGGGGCCCGCGGTCTTCTGCAGGGCGCGCGGCGGAAGCTCCGCCGCGCCTTGGAGCGGCGCGACGCGGGGAACGGAGGGAAGTGACCGTGAGCGAAACCTGCCTCGACATGGGCGGTCTGGACCGTGTGGCCATCTCCGGCCCGACCCCACAGGACCAGGCGCATCTCGACGTCTGTCCGCGCTGCCGCACGCGCCTGCTCACGTATCGTGAATACCTCGCTCTCCCCGAAGAATCGGAACCCGAAGGCGAGTCTGTCGCTATGGACCGACTGCGCGAGCGCCTCAAGGCCGAGATCCACGGAACGCCGTCGTCGGCCGCCGGTCCGGGAGCGAAATGGCGAGGTGTTAGTCCGGAGGATCGCGGAGCGGCGGCGCGATCCGCCCGTGAGTCTTGGCGCGATGGCCTCCGGCGGCTCCGCGGCCTGCGGGGGCTTCGCCCGGCTGTCGGCCTTGCGGCCATCGCGCTCGCCGGAATCCTCCTCATCCGCGAACGGCCCGCTCCGGTTGAGGACCACGGGGTCCTGCGCGATCGACCCGCCGGCCGGCCCACGGCAGAGGTGGTGATTGCGCGAACGCAGTCGACGCCCGATGGCGCCGTGGCCCTCACGTGGCGCCGATTCCCCGGGGCTGAGATGTATCGCGTCGTGGTGTTCTCCGCCGACTTGGCGGAGATCAGCCGCTCGCCGGCGGGAACGGACACGACTTTCGTGCTGGATTCGTCCGCCGTTGCGGCCCTCGCGCAAGGTCCGGTGGGGATGTTCGTCGAGGTGCAAGCATTGGCCCAGGGGGACCGGATCGCCGCCTCGCGGACCATGGCGCTACCCAGGCGCTGAGCCGCCCGGCGACGGTGCGGAGCTGCTCGGGAGTGGCGCGAGACTACTCGCTGACATCGCAGAACTCGGGGATGTCGCGGAGCCATCCTCCCCCGTGGAGTCCGGCGACTACCCTTCCGGAGTCCGCCGTCCAGCCATCCCCGTTCTTCCCTGCATTCACCGATTTTCTTCCACAGAATCCCCCGCAATCGTCACCGCCCTGTGATTCGTGACCTCCGCCCGCATCCTTGAACACGGAAACCCGCACGGGCGAGAGGCCGGGCGGAGCGAAGTCACCAGGCCCGGCAGAGCATCGTCAGGCCTCTCTCGCGCGCAGAGGAGAAAAATCCATGACTTGGTTTCGACGGACCGTCGCGGCCGGCCGGGTGTTCCGGTTCGTCGCTCTTCTGGTGTTCTCGGGAGTTGGGCCGGGCCTGCATCCGGTCCTCGCCCGCACGGTCGATTTTCGCGGCGCGGATGCCCGGGACGCGACAGCAAACGGACACCCCCGGGGAGCGAGGCTGATCGGACTGGCGCCTGCTGAAGGACTGACGAGCTTTCCCCTGGCAGCCCCGCTCCTTCGGGCCGAGTCCTTCTCGAGTGTGCGAGAAGATGTGTCGTGGTCGCCGGCCCAAGCCTGTCCGGTCTACAGATACCGATCGAGCGAGGGGCCATCGGCGCTCTCCAGGCTTCGGCTCTTGACCGGCACAGCGCAGCAAAGCGAAGCCGCCCGTGACACCACCGCTACAAAGCCGTTCTACCGAAAGACCTGGTTTCTCGCGGGAGCTGCCGGACTAACGGTCGCGACGGCGATCCTGCTCGCCTCGGGCGGTGGCGACGATGGCAGGCCCCCGATCCTGGGCGAGTCGCTGCCCGGGTTCCCACCGCCACCGAAGCTTCTCCGATCAGATTGTGTGCCAATCGGAGCAAATGGGCACTCACGTTGAAACACGGTTCAGGAGGAAACATGACGCGGAAAGACCCTGCTCGACGGCTTGGAATGCTGCGCCTCTGGTGCGGTCAGCGACTTGGGTTGTCTCGGGCCCTGGCGTCGCTGTTCCTGGTGCTTTCGGTGCTTCTCGTGGCCACCGGGGCCCAGGCCGCCCTTCCCGACCGGATCACCTTCCAGGGGGTGCTCCAGCAAGACAACGAGCCGTTCACGGGCAACGCCCATCTGGTCTTCACAATCTACGCCGCAACATCCGGCGGATCCCAGTTGTGGACGCAGGACTCCGGCCAGACGCCGGTGGCGAACGGCCTGTATACCGCGACCCTCGGCCCTTTCCCCGGACTGTCGTTTGACCGGCCTTACTGGCTTGAGGTCTCGGTGAACGGCTTCCCCCTCTCTCCCCGGTATCCACTGCTCAGTGTGCCGTATGCAATTCGTTCGGCCGTCGCTGACTCGGTTGCGGGTGGAGGCGACGGCATCACCGAAGTCCTCGGCGGCGCGGGGCTGACCGTGGCGAACCCCGGCGGACCGCAGGCGACGCTTTCGGTCGGCGCGGGAGAGGGCGTTGCGGTCACCGCCGATGCCATCGGGCTCGCCCCCGACTATGTCTCGGGAGCCGCGTACGACACCCGCTTCGTGAAGCAGAACCAGGCGATCACCGCCGTGAGCGCCGGAGCCGGGCTGTCGGGCGGGGGCACCGTGGGCGTCGTTACACTTGCCGTGGCTGACGGCGGCGTCACCGCTCAGAAACTCGCGCCTGGTGCGGTGGTGAAGAGCGTCAATTCCGTGACCGATGCCGTGACGCTGGCACCCGGGTCGAACGTGGCGATCACGCGGGACGGGAACACGCTGACGATCTCCGCTACTCCGGGAAGCGGCGGAGGTGACATCACTGCCGTCGCCGCTGGTGGGGGGCTCTCGGGAGGAGGAACCTCGGGCGACGTCACCCTGAGTCTGGCCGACCAGGGTGTGACGACGGGTAAACTGGCGGATGACGCGGTGACGGCCCTGAAGATCGCCGACGGGCAGGTCGTCAAGAGTATCAACGGCCTGTCTGACCAAGTGACGCTCGCGGCCGGATCGAATATCTCCATCACCGCGAACGGAAACACGGTGACGATCGACGGTTCGTCCGGTGACGGTGACATTACGGCCGTACTGGCGAACGGCGGCCTTGCCGGCGGGGGCTCGTCGGGAGACGTCACGGTGTCGATCGCTGATCTTGGCGTCACGTCGGGAAAGCTCGCGGATCTTGCGGTCACCTCCGGCAAGATCGCAGATCTTGCTGTCACCTCGGGAAGACTCGGGGATCTCGCGGTCACGTCCGGCAAGATCGCAGACCTTGCTGTTACCTCGGGAAAGCTGGCCAGCCTCGCGGTCACCTCGGGCAAGATCGCGGACCTTGCAGTCACCGACGGGAAGATCGACAACCAGTCGATCACCACTCAGAAGTTCAGCGCCTACGGAAGTACAGCCGGCCAGGTTCTCAAGAGTAACGGAGTCAGCAGTGTGGCATGGGAAGACGATGCCACTCTCGTGATTCCGTTCTCCAACACCCAGAGCACTTCGGGTGCGGCCTTCGAGATTCACAACACGTCGGGCCTTGCCTATGCCGACGACGCCGTTTCCGCACATGCCAACGCCGGACGTGGTGTCTTTGCCGAGAGTGTCAAGGACAACGGGATCTTCGGACGCGCTCTGGATGGCGGGCATGCAGGCGTGGCCGGGGACAACACGGCGAACGGCAACTCGGGTTCTATCGGAGGGACCGTTGCGGGAGCGGCTGGCTACAGTTTCACGGGGGACGGCGTGGCGGGTTGGAGCGAGGCGGCCGCCGAGTCCGGTGTTTACGGGCTGAACGAGAACGGGGCTGGGTTCGGCGTCTTCGGCGATAACGGCGCAGCAGGCACAACGGGCTATCTGGGCGGGGAGTATGGAGCACACGGAAACCGTGGTGACTACTCCGGCTACCTCGGGTACAGCGACGGTGGGGTCATGGGCAAGGACAATTACAGCGGCAACTATACCTACCTCGGCATGGCAACCCGCGCGTGCTACGTCTCCGGCAAGTTCGAACAAGGCGGCGGCGAATTCGTGGCGAATCCCACCTCCACGACCTGGACGACGAACAAGCCCGCGACCGTGAAAGTAGATGACGGCTCCACGGTCAAGCTCTTCGCCGAGGAGGCGGCAGAGGTCTACTTCAGCGACTACGGTGAGGGACGCCTGGTAAACGGCCGCATCCACATCGATCTGGATGCCACATTCCGGCAGACCGTGACCATCGATGCCCGCAGCACCATGAAGGTCTTCGTCCAGTTGGAAGACGACTGTCGGGGCGTCTACGTGGCCGACAAGACGGCGATGGGATTCGAGGTCGTCGAGCTGCAGGGGGGCACCTCGAACGCGCGCTTCAGCTACCGCGTGGTCTGCAAACGCAAGTACTACGAAGACGAGCGACTCGCCACGAAGGAGCAGGACAAGCGGTTCAACACGCGCATGCTGGAAACTGTGTGGCCGGAGGTACTAGCCGAGAAACGGGCCATGGATCAGAAGGTCCTCTCAGGTACACCCGAAACCTCACATTCCCGGGACGACGCCATCATGCGGGGCCCCGACCCGAGGACCTTCCCGGCCGCGCCCGGAACAGAGTAGCGGTCGGAGGCGCGTAGCTCCTTTGATTTGGAGGTTGGGAGGTCATCGATGAGGCTGCGAGATCGTATCAGGCTTGACCGTGTGCCGGCGGCACCGGCCTTGCTTGCGGCGCTTCTACTCATGCCACCGCCGGCGCGGGCCCAGGTGTTTTCACCCGGTGGTGGAGTGTTCGTGACGGCGGGCGGACCGGCACAGGGGGGAGCCTTTTCGGCAGTCTCTTCCGTCGGGCAGCCGGTGCTCGGCGTGGCAACTGCGAACACCTGGTCGTTCTGGGCCGGTATTCTGACCCCGCTCGCTCCGAGTGTTGTGCTTGAGATCGTACCGGCGACTCCGCCTGTGGCCACGGCCGGAGAGCCGGCTACGATCGAGATCGACGTGAACGCCAATCGCCCTGTGGCCGCGGCGTCGTTGCACTACCGGCAAGGTGGCCAGACCGCATACTCGTCACTCGCAATGAAAGCGCAAGGAGAGCGCACCTGGGTGGCGGACGTCCCCGGGACCAGCGTGAATCTTCGGGGTATCGAGTACTACCTTGAGGTCGAAGCGGCGGATCGGACGGCGTATTCACCCGGGACCGATCATGTCAGCCGTCCGCACCGTCTGCCGGTCCGTGTGATCGACGGGGACGGCGAAGGGGCGCTCGCCACCTCGGAACATCGCTACCGCATGATCAGCCTTCCCGCGATGCTGGCCGACAGCTCCGTCCAACACGTGCTGAGCGATGATCTCGGACAGCCCGACTCGGCCGTCTGGCGCTGTGGTCGCTGGGATAGTGCCGAAGAGATGTACCGCGAGGTCGGCGTGGACAACGTCGTTCCGTTCGCGCCCGGGCGCGCCTTCTGGCTCGTCACGGATCAGCCGCGTCGCGTCACCTTCAGCGGAGCGACGGCGTTTCCTCGTGACAGCAGGGGCCATGTGATCACTCTGAAGCCCGGGTGGAACCAGGTCGGGAGCCCCTTCGCCTACGAAGTGGGACTCGCCGACGCCATCATCAACGACGGCGGCAAGGATCGGTCCTTTCTCGATGCGGTCGCGGCAGGCCTCGTCGAGCAGCAACCGCTGCACGAATACGACGGAACCGCCTATCAGGCCGAGGGGACGTCGTTGTTTCCTTGGACCGGCTACTTCATCGCCAACCTAAGCGATGCCGACATCGATCTCGTACTGCCCGCCCGGGAGACGCCCGCGCGCGCCGCGCCGCGACCGATTTCCGAGTCTCGGACCGCAACGACGGCCTGGCTCCTTACGCTCCGTGCTCAGGACACGCAAAGCGTCGCCACGGTCGAGATCGGCGGCGCGGCCGACGCAGACGACGCCTGGGACCGGTGGGATCGGCTGCAGCCGCCTGCCGCTCCGCAGAGCGGTGTGGCACTCCGGGTGCTGAACCCGTCTCTGCCGGCGCGCACACAGGCGCTGCAGCGCGATGTGCGCCCACTCGCCGCCTCCGGCGGGGCAGTATGGACCGTTCAGACGACGACACCCGAGGCCGGCGTCGTGAAGCTGAGCTGGACTGTTCCGATCGATCTCCCGGCAGGATACGCGGCCAGACTCGTGGATCTCCAGCGTGACTCCTGGGTCGATCTGGTACCCGGCGGAGGTTACGAAGTGGCGTTCGCCGGACCCGGGACGGCGATGTTTCGCGTCGCGGTCGGAGCGCGGGATTGGCTCGACACTCACTCTCCAGCAGCGGATCCGGCCGGCGCGCACGTCACCGCGGCTCTCGTGGGCAGCAATCCCACGCGGGGCGTCATGCAGGTACGTCTCGTGCTGGATCGAGCTGAACACACTGCCGTGCGTGCCTTCGACATCCGCGGCCGGCTGGTGAGAACCATCAAGGACGAGCCGATGGATCCGGGCGTACACATCATTTCCTGGGACGGTACGACGACCGATGGTCGGGCGGCCCCGGCTGGGATGTATTTCCTTCGGGTTGCCGGTGGGGGCAGGGAGAGAACGCTGCGAGGAGTGCTTCTACGCTGATTCGGCGTCACGATCTTCCGCAGCGGGACCGGTGACCGATGACGGCATGAAGCCCTGAGCGGCTCGTCGCCCTTGATCGATCGGTCCATGCAGTACGTCTTCGTCGGGACAGCGTCGCGCGCCTTGCAACTACGGGCATCTCTGCCGTCTCGCGACGGCTTTCATGAATGAAGCAGGCTAGCAGGATGTCATGAATGAAGCGGGTCAGGCCTGTTGGACTCCGCCGGAAGGTCCGACACAATCGGGGACCTACCCCCTTGCCATCCCACGCCCATTCCACAACTTGTACATGGCAGGGTAGACCAACAGCTCCAAAAGAAACGATGTCGCCAGACCACCGATCATCGGCGCCGCGATCCGCTTCATCACATCCGCCCCGGCCGAGGTGGACCACATGATCGGCAGAAGGCCCATGAAGCTCGCCGTCACAGTCATCATCTTGGGCCGGACACGCTTCACGGCCCCGTGAAGGATCGCTGCATCCAGATCCGCGAGCGTCCGCAACTTGCCTGACTTCTCCGCCTCGTCGTGAGCAAGGTCAAGGAACAGCAGCATGAAGACAGCAGTTTCCGCGTCCAGACCGAGGAGCGCGATCATCCCCACCCAGGCGGCGATCGACACATTGTACCCGAGGATGTGAAAGAGCCAGATGGCGCCGATGGCCGAGAACGGCACCGAGGCCATCACCAGAAACGCCTTGAAAGCCGACCGGGTGTTGGCCAGCAGCAGCAGGAAGATCAGCACCAGCGTGGCCGGCACCACCAGTTTCAGCCGCTCTTTCACCCGCAGCATGTTCTCGTACTGCCCGCTCCACTGGAGCTGGTACCCCTCGGGAAGGGTGAGCTTGGCGCGCACGGTGCGCTTGGCCTCCTCGACGTAGCGGCCGATGTCACGGCCGGTGACATCGATATAGACGTAGCTGGCCAGGAAGCCGTTCTCGTCGCGCAACATCGACGGACCGCTCAGGACCTTGAGTTCGGCGACCTGGGCCAAAGGGATCCGTGTGCCGGATGGCGTGTCGACCAGCACCCGGCCCAGCTTGTCGATGTCGTCGCGCAGCTCGCGCGGGTAGCGGATGTTCACGGAGTAGCGTTCCCGGCCTGAGATCACGGTGGAGACAGTCTCACCTCCCACCGCGGTCATGATGACTTCCTGCACGGCGGCGATGCTCAGCCCGTAGCGGGCCATCTCGTCTCGACGCGGAACGAAGTCGACGAAGTAGCCACCGGCGGCGCGCTCGGCGAAGACGCTGCGTGTCCCCGGCACGGCGCCCATGATCCGCTCTAGGTCGAGGCCGATCTTCTCGAGCTCGGCCAGGTCCTTCCCGAAGATCTTGATCCCCACCGGCGTACGCACTCCGGTCGTGAGCATGTCGACGCGCGCCTTGATCGGCATCGTCCACGCGTTGGTCACACCGGGGATGCGTAGGGCTATGTCCATCTCGTTGACAAGTTCGTCCCAAGAGATATGGTCAGGCCAGATCGGCCGGACCACCGGCTTCAAGAAGCCCGGCATCCACGAGGAGTACCAGCGTTCCTTGCCTCGCCACTGGTCTCGCGGCTTGAGCAGCACCGTGGTCTCCATCATGGAGAGCGGCGCCGGGTCGGTGGAGGTCTCGGCGCGACCTGCCTTGCCGAAGACCCGTTCGACCTCGGGAAATCCTCGCAGCACGCGGTCCTGGGTCTCCAGCAGCTCGCGCGCCTGTGTCACCGATATGCCGGGGAGCGTGGTCGGCATGTAGAGGATCGAGCCCTCGTTGAGCGGCGGCATGAACTCGGTCCCGAGATGGAAGTACGCGGGAATGCTGACCGCTACGAGGAGGACGGAGACGGCCACAACCTTGCGCGGATGACGCAGCACGAACCGGCAAGCCGGGTCGTAGACGCGGAAGATGGCGCGGCTGATCGGGTGTTTCTCTTCGGCGTGATAGGTGCCGACGAGCGCTTGCGTGGCGAGTGTGGCCAGCCAGCGCGGACGGAACAGGAACGGGTCCATCCGGGTGAACATCATCCGAAGGGCCGGATCGAGAGTGATGGCCAGGATCGCAGCCAGCGCCATGGCCAGGTTCTTCGAGTAGGCCAGCGGCTTGAAGAGCCGTCCCTCCTGATCGACCAGTGCAAACACCGGGATGAACGCGACGGCGATCACGAGCAGCGAGAAGAAGACCGACGGCCCGACCTCCTTCAGTGCGTCCAGTCGCACCTGGTGGAAGTCGCCCTTCCGTCCCCCTGCGTCCCAGATGTGGAGTTTGTTGTAGGCGTTCTCGACCTCGACGATCGCTCCGTCGACTAAGACGCCGATCGAGATGGCGATGCCGGCGAGCGACATAATGTTCACCGTCACGCCCATGGCCCGCAGCGGAATGAATGCCAGCAGTACGGAGATCGGAATGGTGACGATCGGCACGATGGCGGAGGGAACATGCCAGAGGAAGACGAGAATGACGATGCTCACGATGAGCATCTGCAGCCACATCTCATGCTTCAACGTGGCGAGGGCGCGCTCGATCAGGTCGGCGCGATCATAAGTGGTGACGATTCGGACACCGTCGGGCAGGCCGTGCTCCACGTCCTTGAGCCGCTCCTTGACCGCCTTGATGACGTTGAGCGCGTTTTCCCCGTGGCGCATGACCACGATGCCGCCCACTGCGTCCCCCCGGCCGTCCAGGTCGGAGACACCGCGGCGGATGTCGGGGCCGATCTCCACCCGGGCGATATCACGCAGGAGCACAGGGATTCCGTTGGGTGTTGCCATGACGACGGTTTTCTCGAAGTCCTCGACGGTGCCGGCATAGCCCCGCGCACGGACCATATACTCAGCACCGCTCCACTCGAGAAGTCGCCCCCCTACCTCGTTGTTCGAGTTCTTCACCGCTTCCATCACCATGTGAAGCGCCACGCCGTAGGCCGCGAGCTTGTTCGGGTCAACGGTGATCTGGAACTGTTTCTGGAACCCGCCGATGGAGGCGACCTCGGCCACCCCGGGAACCGACTGCATGGCGTAGCGCAGGTTCCAGTCCTGGTAGGCGCGGAGTTCGTCGGGGGAGTGCTTGCCGGAATCGTCGACGAGCGCGTACTGGAAAATCCACCCTACCCCGGTGGCGTCGGGGCCCAGCTCGGTCTTCACGCCGTCGGGCAGCGACGGCTGGATCTTGGACATGTACTCGAGAACCCGCGACCGCGCCCAGTAGATGTCGGTGCCGTCCTCGAAGATCACATAGACGAACGAGTAGCCGAAGTCGGAGAAGCCGCGGATGGCCTTGACGCGCGGTGCGCCGAGCAGGCCGCTCACAATCGGGTAGGTGACCTGATCCTCGAGGATGTCGGGGGACCGGTCCCATCGTGAGTAGACGATGACCTGCGTATCCGAGAGGTCGGGCAGGGCATCCAGGCGGATCACCTTCAGTGTGTGGGCGGCGAAGATGCAGAGCAGCACGGCGGCGAGAATGACAAGCAGCCGGTTCTTCGCCGAGAACTCGATGATGCGGGGGATGATCATCAGTTGCTCCCGTGCTGATGACCGCCTTGGTCAGCCCCGGCGCCGGTTGTTTCCTTGGGCGAGGCGCTCCCGCTCAGTGCCGCACGAATCCGCGACTCCGAGTCGAGCAGAAAGTTTGCGCGAACCACCAACTCCTCGCCCGCCATCACGCCGGCGAGGACCTGGACCTTTCCCTCGGCGTGCAAACCGGTTTCGACGGAACGAGGCTCAAACAGTCCGTTCCCCTTGGAGACAAAGACGATCTTCCGTTCGCCGGTGTCCATGACCGCGTTGTCCGGAATGACCACGCCATCCCCTGCGTCGGCCTCCAGGAGAATGTTGGCGTACATGCCGAGCTTGAGAACCCCTTCCGCGTTGGGAAAGGAGAACCGTGCACGGAGGGTGCGACTCTCCGGGTCGAGGTATGGGTAGACAAACTCAACCGTGCCGTGGAGCATGACCGAGGGATCGTAGGCCAGGGTCACCATCGCCGGGCGTCCAACTGCGAGGAATGGCGCTTCCGACTCGTAGAAGCTTCCCTCGATCCACACCTCCGACATGTCGGTGATGGTAAAGAGCTCCATCCCGGGCATCACCTTCATTCCTTCGTAGGCCATTCGCTCGGTAACCACGCCGGATGCGGGCGATCGCAGCGTGATCGTGCGGGTCGGCTTGCCCGTCTGCTCCAGTTGTGCGAGGACGCCGTCGGGGACATCAAGGAGCTGCAAGCGCTCACGCGCGGCGCGAACAAGGAGGTCGGCATCGCGCAAACGATCGCCGTCCGCCGCGAACGTCCCGTCGCCCGCCGGCCCTCCCGATGCCCCCACCACACTACCAAGGCTGTTTTCGGCCTCGATCGCCCGCACGTACTCCTGCTGCCCGGCCAGGAGCTCCGGTGAGTAGATCGCCAGCAGGGGATCGCCCTTGCGGACGGTCTGCCCCGGCGTGTTGACGAAGAGCCGCTCGACATATCCTTCGGTCTTCAGTTGGACGCGACGCACGCGCGACTCGTCGGCAGCGACGATGCCCACTGTGCGGATCGTCCGTGCGACCGATCCGTTCTCGGCAGTCACTGTCTGCACGCCGGCGAGCCTGATCCCCTCGGTCGTGAGCCGGATCGCCGCCATGCCGGGGACACCGGTTCCCTCTTGCCCGGCGCTCACTTGCTCTGCCGGAACGAGGCGCATGCCGCAGATGGGGCAGTCACCCGGATGATCGGAGACGTACGTCGGGTGCATCGGGCAAATGTACAATTGTTTGCCGGGAGCCTTCTGGGCAACGGCGGTGCGGCTGCCTCTGCCCTCAGAAATCGCGCCCTTGCCGTCGGAGGTCGCACCCTTTCCGTCACAGCCGGCCATGCCGACCGCCACGAGCAACAACGTCAGAGAGACCGCGAGGCGTGGTGCTCCGTTGGGCCGCACGCAGGACCAGGTTCCCGGGGTCATCGCGACTCTCCTTCCGACGGAACCAGCGGATCGGTTCCGGTCAGGGCGGCCAAGGCAATCTCCGCCTTGTACAAATCAGCCTCACGGCGCGCAAGTCCGGCTCGCGTTTCGATCACCATGCGAAACGCCTCGACAGTCTGGCGGATGCCGCTCCCGGTGCCGGCGGCATAGGATGTTCGGGCCGACTCGAGGAGCTGAGCACTCCGTGGCGCGATCTCAAGTCGGTACAGATCGACCTGCCGCGTCGCGGTGTCGCGCGCCGAGCGCAGGCGCTGTGCCTCACCACGCGCCTCGGCCTCGGCCATGCGAAGATCCTGGCGGGCCATTTCCAGGTCATGCGCGGCGGCCCGGGCCTCGGCGTCCTGCTTGCCGGTTTTCCAGACCGGCAGCTCGATTCCCAGAGTCGCGGTAACCATCGGCGGCAGGCCATTGCGCCAGCCATATTCGACGCCGGCGGCCACGTTCGGCCATGCCTCACGGCGAGCCACCGCGAGGCGTAGGCGCGCCACCTCGACGGCCCGGCGGCGCACATCCACGTCAGGAGCGTTTGCGATCGCCTCGGCCCCGCTGGTCAAGGCGCCGGTGGCGGCACGGGTGCCGGGACGATCGGCAAGTCCCGCAAGGCTCCCGGTCCGCACGGGCGTGTCGGCGGCGCGGTCCAGCATGGCGTTCAGGCGGGAGGTCATCGCCGTCCGCTCCGCCTCGATATCGTCGAGTTGCTCGGTTATGCGCGAGCGCTGGAGTTGCACTTCGATGAGATCGGCCTGCATCGAGAGGCCGGCCGCGTAGCGCGACGCCGCGCTTGATTCAAGAAGGGCCAACGAGGTCCGCGATTCCTGCAACGACATCCTCATGGCGTCCATGGCATAGAGGTCCGCGTACATCCCACGCACCTCCGCCGCCAACTGTCGCCTCATCCGTGTCCACTCGGACTGTCTCGCTGTGGCCTCGGCCTCGGCCGCCTCACGTTGTAAGCCCCGTTTCCCAGGGAACGGGATCGCCTGGTTCAGCATGACCGTGCCCATCACCATCGGGTCCGCGCCGAGCATCGTGCCGGGATAGCGCTCGCCGTTGAGGCCGAAGGAGATCATCGGATCCGGGAGGGGCCCCGCCGAACGGGCCATCTCGCGGGCCGCGGCGATTCGTTCCTGCAGCGCGGCTACGGAAGGCGCAGATCGCAGGGCCAGGGCGGCCAGCGAATCGGGATGATCGGCGCGATGCACAGTGGTAGCACTGGCGGAGAGATCGCCGGCAGAGAGACCACCGGCATCCGCGGAGTCCGGCTGGGGGCCGGGGAGGGCATCGATGTCCCCGCCCGGCCCGATACTGTGGGCTGCCGACCCGGTCCGGATCGAATCGTTCAACGGCCGTGCGGCGAAGTATCCCCGCTCGTCGAGCCCGCTTCCGCGTGTTGCTTCATCCCGCACCCCGCGGGCTTGCCGCTCGCGCTCGCCTTCGCCTTCCCGCTGCAGCACGATCCCGTCCCCGCTCCCTTCGCCATCGCGCAGCCGCTGCCCATCGCCGGCATTGCCCCGGCTTTCGTCTCGTCCATGCCCGGCATCGCGTTGCCCGACTGCGTCCCCTCTGCCTTCCGGTCGGGCGTGCGGAAGGCGGGCGTGAAAGTCGCCTCCTTCTCCGCGCCTCGCATCCCGGTCACGTGAATCGTGGCCTTCACCTCATCGAGCTTCATCTTCGAGAAGTCGAATGGACCATACAGGCGGTCCTGCTTGAACAGCTTCATCCCGCCACACAGTTCACACTCGCCTGGCTTGTCTCGGACCACCTCTGCGTGCATCGGGCAGAAGTAGGTCGCCGGCTCCTTGTCGCCGGGGATCTCGGGGGCCAGCTTCACGGCGGCCGTCTTGTCACCGGGTAGGGTGAGCGTCGCTAGCCCGGTGGCCTTCTCGACCATCGCTGGGGCGTGCTCGTCGGTGTAGAGGTAGACGCGGATGCCGTGAGGCGCCACGACCGTCTCGAAGGCGTGGCCTTTGGTCATCGATACGATCCCGCCGTGCCGGGCGGTCATGCCGGTCGTGCCGGTCTGGCTGGCGGCCGGGTCGCCGGTCGCGGCCAGCAGGGTCCCGATAGGCGCCGCCGCGCCGAGCACGAGGGCGAGTGAGAGAGTGATCCAGGTACGTCGCATGGCTTTCGTCTCCTTGCCGGGGGAGCGCTCCGGCGGATTGGGCTTCGTTCCAGGGTCGCGGTTCAGTGATCGCTTAGAGCCATGCATGGGGCATGCCGGAATCGTGGAGCGCTGGACATGCCTTCTATTCTATTGCGTTGCATCACAATACGGAATCGTTGTTCTCAACGTGGGAGTGTCAGCCCGTCGTGACCGGAGAATAGTCTACCCCGAAGCCCCCCATGGCAGGACGTTCATTCCATGGCGGTGTGGAATAGTCTACAAAGGTCGTCGGGGCCGCCGATCAGCCGATCCCGAACTTCTCCATCCGGTAGAGCAGCACATGTCGCGGGACACCGAGGTAGGTGGCCGCGCGTGACTTGTTCCCGCCGTGCTTGTCCAGCGCGCGGACGATGAGCTCTCGTTCCAGATCGGGCAGGGAGAGTCTTTCTTCGGGCAGGTCGCCGGGGAAGAGAACGCCCGGCTTACCCGGCTTGCTGGTCGCTACCGGAGCCTCTCCAATGCATTCTATCGCGGCATCGCCCGCCAACGAGATCGACGGACCGCCCTCCTCCACCATCCACAAGTCCTCCTCCGTCATCTCGTCGGAGGTTCGCAGAAGCACCAATCGTTGGCAGAGGTTCGCGAGTTCGCGCGCATTCCCCGGCCAAGAACGGCGCATAAGCGCGCGCACCAGCCCGGGGGAGGTACGGAGCTTCACGCCCGGGGCAAACCGCTCGACAAACTGCTCCCACAGGGCCGGGATATCGTCCGGCCGTTCGCGCAGTGGGAGAAGGTGGATCGGGATGACATTCAGCCGGTAGTAGAGATCCCCGCGGAATCGTCCCTCAGCCACGCGCGATCCGAGATCGGCATTCGTCGCCGCCACGATGCGAACGTCCACCGGCACCGGGCCCGTGCCCCCGACCGGGTCGACCATGCGCGTCTCGATGACGCGCAGGAGCTTTGTCTGCAGCTCAGCCGCAAGATCGGCTACCTCATCTAAGAGCAACGTTCCGCGATGGGCCTGCCGGAATTTTCCCGGCTTCTCCCGCACCGCTCCCGTGAACGCCCCGCGCTCGTGTCCGAACAGCTCGCTTTCCATCAGGTCGTGGGGGATGGCGGCGCAATTGATCGCAACGAACGGGGCATCCCAGCGGTCGGAGAGGTTGTGCAGCGCTTGCGCGACCAGCTCCTTTCCGGTTCCCGACTCACCGGTGATGAGGACGGTGGCGTCGGTCGGGGCCAGGCGCCGGATGGCGGCCACCACCCGCTCCATGGCGGGTGAGACGTGAACCAGAGGCATCCGGCGATGTTCCTCGCGCAGGCGGTCGCGCAGGGTACGGTTCTCCAGCACGAGGCGGCGTTTCTCCAGGGCCTTTTCCACAGTGAGCCGCAGTTCGTCACGGTTGTACGGCTTGGTCAGGTAATCGTGCGCACCGTCCCGCATCGCGGCCACGGCATCCTCGATCGATCCGAAGGCGGTGAGAACGATGACCGGTAGCGTGGCGTCGATGTCGTGCGTGCGGCGCAACACCTCAAGCCCGTCGACGCCGGGCATTTTGAGGTCAGTGATGACAGCATCGGGCACGGCCCGCTCGAGCAGGATCAAGCCCGCGGTCCCGTCCGCCGCCATCTCCACCTCGTGCCCCTGCTCGCGGAGTGTGTAGGCCAGCACTTCGCGCAGGCTGGCATCGTCGTCGATAAGAAGGATGCGTGCCATGGTTCTCCTCCGCGGGTCGCCGGGGGGTGGCTCTCGTCTACGGATCGCCGGGGACGGCTCCACACGGCAGCTCGATCTCCACGAGTCCGCCGCCATTCGGTCTGTTGGCCAGCCGGATCGAGCCGCCATGCTGCTCCACGATCCGGTGGGTGATGGCGAGGCCGAGCCCGGTTCCTTCGGAGCGCGTCGTGTAGAACGGCGTGAGGGCGTTCGTCAACGCCTCCGGGGAAAAGCCCGGTCCGGAGTCGCGCACCGAGAGGATCGCCCGCGCACCGCCATCTTCGCCGCGCCGTTCGCCGCGCCGTTCGCCGCGCAGGATCACCTCACCGCGATCACCGCAGGCCTGCACCGCGTTCAGGACGACATTGAGCAGAACCTGCCGCACCTGCCGTGGATCGACGAGGAGTCGCAGGCCCTCGCTTCCGGCCGGGTCGAATCGGACCGATACGCCGCTGGCGTTGTGGCCTGGCGCGAGGCCGGCGCCGGTCACCGCCACGTCTCGTTGGCACACCAGTGTCACCACGGTCTCTAGCTCCATGGCCGCGACCACGCTCTCCCGCTGCACCGGGGCCGGGTGGGCAAAGGCCAGGAAGCGCGTCAGCACATCGTTCAGCCGCACAGCTTCGTCGACCAAAACCTGGAGCAGCCGCCGCTTGGGGTGTTCCACCCCGAAATCGTCGGCAAGAAGCTCCGCCGATCCTTTGATGGAGGCGAGCGGGTTGCGGATCTCATGGGCGAGGCCGGCGGAGAGCCTCCCCACGGCCGCGAGCTGTGCTTCCTGCACCAGCTTCTCCTCGGCGCGGCGGAGCTGCTCGATGCTCTGTTCCAGACCATCGGCCGCTGACTCCAGCCGTCGCTGCGTCCCCTTCAACCGCGACACCAGAGATCCGGTCACCGTACCGACCGCCAGATAGAGGATCATCTCCAGAACCTTCTGTGTCGCCGTGGCCGGGTCATGGGAAAGATGGCCGTGCAGTCCCAGCGCGCCGGCCCAGGCATGCGGCGCATAGAGCAGGCAGACGACAACGGCGGCAATGAGTCCGCCCCGCAGCCCGTGCAGGAAGGCCGCCAGGATGATCGGCAGATAGTAGAGACGCCGGTAAATGTCGTGGAGATGGGCCTGGTGCGGACTGGTGAAATAGTGCAGGCCCGTGATCACGGCAATCGCCACATAGATTCCGGCGAGTCCAAGTTGATCTCGTTTCGGCAACATGATTGCCCCCACACTACCAGATAAAGGCGAGCCCTGGGGCGGGGGAGACTTCAGGCTTCGGGCATCCGCTTTGCGGCCGGGTCGATGCCTGGGGAATCTATCGAGTCGCCAAACGGCCTCTACAACCGCTCGGCTTCTATGCCATCAGAGTCGTATGCGCCCGGAGGTTTCGCCAAGTGTCGTGAACAGCCGTCGGCGTGACCCGCCTTCGAAGCGCTCGGACTTCTCGGTCCCCTCCGATCCACGACGTCAGCGGCGAAGGCAGCCCCCCACCCTGGGAAGCGGCCTCCGTGACCCCTTGGCAGGGTCGTTCCATGTCACCTGACGACCACGAACCGCCCCGTCACCGCTCCCTTCGCCGTGGACAACCGGGCCAAATACATCCCGGCGGGGACCACGTGACCGTCCTCACTTCGTCCATCCCACCAAAGATCCCGCCCCCCGAGCCCGACGGTCCCGTCGAACAGCCTGCGAATCAGGCGACCGGCAAGATCGCAAACGACGGCCCGAACCGGCCCCTCGGCCCGTGTCTCAATGTGGAGAAATACCTGACCCGACCCTGGATTCGGATAGGCTTTGAGGAGCATCTCGGACGCGACCCGGTCTTCACCTCGGACACTCGCTGCGAGGTCGCACTGCAGCGGCAGGATCTGGAGACCGTGAGCTTCGCAGGTGGCGTAGACATGGGTCTCCGAGACGGCCACACCCCAAGCGCTGCACGTGGCCATACTCCCCACAATCCGGGGAGTCCCGGGATCCATCACGTCGATCACCAGCAGACCATCGGTCCCGTCCGCGACGTAGACATAGGGCCCCGACATCGCCACGTCATGAGCCATGTTCGGCGTGTCCACGCTGCCCACGATCTGTGGACTCGCCGGATTTGTGATGTTGATCACCCGCAGACCGAAGCCCCAGTCCGCGACATAGGCGTAGTGCCCCGAGATAGCCACATTGGAAGCTAGGCCCGGTGTGTCTACGCTACCTATGATCTGGGGACTCGCGGGATTCGTGATGTCGATCACCTGGAGACCGTAGTACTCGTCCGCGACATAGGCGCGATTCCCCGAAACGGCCACCGCCCAGGCGCTACCCGGCGTGTCCACGCGACCTGCCTCATGGCCCGTTCGGAGGCCGACTGCCCCCCTGGCTGGTTACGGTCCACCGAGGCGTCCCCCGAGCCAGGGGGCCGTGCCCCCTGGGGGCAGAGCGAACACGCCGACGATCTGGGCTGCGTCCTACGGAGGCGGCAGGATCGGAGGCGTTGCGCTCAGGTGTCCCCCGTATCGTAAAGACCATGTGGGCGAACGGGCTGTTCGGCGGTGCCGCCGGTCACCGCGGACACGTATCGAAAACCATCCTACGCGTCACCCCTGTCAATGCAGACGGGTGCATCCACCACTTCGAAACAGAGAATCGAGAAGGAGAGCGTTTCGCGGTCCGGGAGGCCTAGTCGGGCAAACAGCCCCGATCGCCGTTCTCTGCCGTCCTTCCCCTCGCCACCTCCAGCACCATCCCCACGGCATCCCCCGCTATCGACGTCTCGACGCTCCACGCCCGCAGACCCGCGCGGCGTTCCGCCAGAGCCCGGACCGCCCGGAGAATCGCGCAGGCGGACTCTGACCGCGGCGGCCACCCAAAGGGGCCGCTCCGGGAGGTCGGAGTTCTACCTCGCGATCTGGATGACGAGCGCGATATTGAGGGCCGTGACGACGACGCCGATGGTCGCGAGCAGAAGCCTGATACCGGGGGTATTAGCGTGGTCGCCCATGACCTTGCGCGACGAGGTGAGCAGCGCGAGGGCGAGGATGGTAAACGGGAGTTGGATGCTGAGCGCAACCTGGCTCGCGATCAGCCCCTTGAACGGGGCGGAGATGGCGAGCACCGGAAGCACGGCCCCGCCGAGCGTAACGAGCACGCCGAGGCGGGTGTGGTTGTCCCTCAGGTCGTACGGTTCCCCGAAGATCCCGGCGGCGATGCTTCCCCCGGCCATCGCGGCCGTCACCGATGAGGAGAAGCCCGCGAGCAACAGCGCGACCGCGAAGACCACGGCCGCGGCGTTGCCGAGCAGCGGCCGAAGCATCGCCTCGGCCTGCGAGAGCTCGGAAACCCCGACCCCGTGCGCGAAGAAGGCCGCTGCAGCTACCAAGATCATCGCACTGTTGATCGCCCATCCGACACCCATCGAGGCGAGCGTGTCGAGGAACTCGTAGCGCAGTTGACGGTGGATCGTCTTCTCGTCCTCAAGGTTCCACTTCCGGCTCTGGATGATCTCGGAGTGCAGGAACAGATTGTGCGGCATGATGACCGCGCCCAGGATCGCGACGATCAGCGGCAGCGAACCGGCCGGGAACGACGGTGTGACCCAGCCCCGGACCGCGGCCGGCCAGTCGAGGCCGACGAGCGTGAACTCGAACAGGAAGCCGAGCCCGACGAGCGAGACCATGGCGATGATGATCCGCTCGATTCGCCGGTACCCGTTCGTGAACAGCACGAGCCCGACGGCGACTGCCGTGAACAGCGCGCCCAGCGGCAGCGGCAGGCCGGTGAGCATGTTCAGCCCGACGGCAGCGCCGAGAATCTCGGCGAAGGCGGTGGCGACGGCCGCCAGCACCGCGGAGCCCAGCGCGGGACGAGCAATCCAGCGAGGCAGGTGCGCGGTGGCTGCCTCGGAGAGGCACAGGCCGGTGACGATGCCCAGATGTGCGGCGTTGTGCTGCAGGATGACCAGCAGGATCGTTGAGAGCGTCACGATCCAGAGCAGAGCATAGCCGAACGAGGCGCCCGCAGCGATGTTGGCCGCCCAGTTGCCGGGGTCGATGAAACCGGCGGTGACGATGAATCCCGGCCCGATGTACCTCAGGATATCGAGCGCGCCCAGGCTGGGAACGTGATTCTTGCATAGTCGGCCGAACATGTCGGTGGAGTATACGCGAACGCCCTCTCGGTCCCGAGCATGATCTCGACGGTGTGATCTCGACCGCCTGTGCGTTGTGGACGCCGCGATCCGACCGGACGGCTGCCTCCACGACCCATCCGACAGCATGGTGCCACCCAGCCCGGTCGATTCGGACCCGAAACCGGCGGTCGGCGTTGGCGGCGGTCGGCCGCAACGGAGACCGTAGTGACCCACTCCGATGTCTCAGCAAGCCGGGGTTGGCACCTGCGCCGTCCCCGGTCGCGGCCGGGGTTCACTCCGGCGCCTTTCTGCATGTGAGATTCGAAAGGATCCAAACAGGGGAAAGGAAGCGCCGGCCGAGGTCACGAAGCTCGGCGCCCCTCAGGTGGCCCCGCGGGACGCCGTTGTCCCCGCGACGACGCCGGTTAACGCTGCCGGACCGTCAGTGGTGCAAAACCACGCACCGGACGACTTCGTGGCGGTGGATGAGGTGCCCATCCTGATTACACAACCAGAACCCGTCTATCCGGACGAAGCCCGCGCCCGTGAGGTGGAGGGGGTCGTTACCGTTCGGGCGCTTGTCAGCAGCGACGGGAAGATCCCGGAGTGCTTCGTGGTCGACGGACCGGATCGGAGGCCTGCTCGACGCGCCAATCGCCCTGGTTTCGGTGATCGTGCAGTGGCGCAAAGAGTTCCAGGATTCGCCGGCCGCCTATCCGGTTCATGCCTCGGTTCGAGCGGCCGCTTCCCGGCCACTGCCCCACGAACCCGAGGCGACAACCGACCGAACAGGATCCTCCCTTGACCGCATCCGCCTCTGTGATCCACGATCGAGGCGGTTCGAAGCCGCTCGTGTAACCGCTGCCGCGAAGGAGGTGCGGTGAGAACGCGCCGTGCCTTTCTGCCGTGGATCCTGCCAGCCGTTTTCACCATCGCGGGCTCTCTTGCCCGCGCGGCCCTCCGGACCACGAGACACCCACGGAGGGGGGAGTCCAAGTGGATCCTTCCCTCGCTGTTCCACCAGCGGCCCTCGCCACCAGGAGGAACCTGCCATGTGGACCCTCAGAATGCTTTCCCTCATTGCCATCCCTCTCGCGAGCGCGCTCGTTGCCCTCCCCGCCTCGGCCGTCGGACGCGGAAACGTTCGGGTGACTCGAGATCCCGCGAACACGCCGCTCACGACCTACTCCGAGTACATGTCCGGTGTCGGCTTGCCCTCGGAGTTCCAGATCACCGAGGTCCAACGCTCCGGCAACCGCGGAACGGGGACAATCCTCATCATCGTTGAGGCTTCTCTCTACGCTTCCGTATCGGCGTCGCTTGTGACCTACGGCTCTGACCTGGTCCTCGGCGCCGGGTACACAGCGGTCACTTACACGACGTCCGGCGGCACGCCGGCAAGTCTGCGCTCCTACATCCAGAGTCAGACCTCCGGTCTGGTCGGCGTCCTCCTCGTCGGAGATCTCCCGGTCCCGTGGTTCGAGATTGACTACGAATTCGACGGTGCCGACCCGGACACCTTCGACAACGAGTACACCAACTTCCCCTGCGACCTCTTCTACATGGACCTTGACGGCAGTTGGCAGGACCTCCAGTCGACCGCACCGTTCCTGGCCGGCGTGTACGACAGCCACACGAACGGCTCCGGCGACACGGCCCCGGAGATCTGGGTCGGGCGCCTGACGACGTCGACCATGACCCTGGGTGGGGCCACCGAGGCGGGACTCATCAACACGTACCTCACGAAGAACCACAACTTTCGCCTGGGCAACCTTTTCCCGACGGAAAGGATGCTGCTCTACGTCGATGACGACTGGGTCGACACGGCGCAATCGTGCGACAGCGCGGCCGCCCTGGCCTATCCCGACCGCGTGCTGGTCCAGGACAAGACGGTGACCTGCCGCAACGACTACCGCGACATTCGGCTCTCGGCGAGCTATGAGTTCATGCACGTGATGCTTCATGCGACGCCGACGTTGCACTACTTCAAGGTCAACGACCTATGGGAAATGGACGGCAGCGACTATGCGACCGTCACGAGCACGGACATTCAGGCCCGCGACCCGGCTGCCATCTTCTACAGCCTCTACACCTGTTCGAGCTGCCGGTACGTCGAGACCGACTACATCGGCGGCTGGTACATCTTTGTCCCGACGAATGGACTGGGCGCGGTCGGCACGACGAAGGTCGGCGGCATGTGGGATTATGCGTCGTTCTACGGCTCCCTTGGAGCGGGACGGAGCTTCGGCGGCGCGTTTTGCGATTGGTTTTCTGCCCAGGCGCCGTACGACCAGGCCGACGTCCGCTGGTACTACGGGATGACGCTCCTCGGTGACGGCGCGCTGGCGCTGCGGCCGCACGTTTCGGACGGAGATCCGGCGCGCCATGAATTGGCGGTGGCGCAGAACACTCAGGTCACACTCTCGTTCGACCGAGCCATGAACTCGACCACGTTGGATGCAGGCTCGGTGTTGGTTTGCGGATCCCAATCGGGCCCGCATGCAGGGTCGTACAACTACGACGCAAACCTGCGCCGGCTGTGGTTCACGAGTTCCACGGACTTCCAGGACGGCGAAGAGGTCACGGTGAGCCTGTCGCACCAGACCCGTTCGGCCGATGGAATCCCGGCGGCCCCCGACTTCCGGTCGTTCACGGCGGCCATCGGCAACCCAACTCCGGGAACGTTCGTGTCCGGCGGGACCACGACCGTCAAGGATTTGATCTACCTTCACAGCGGCGATTGGAACAGAGACGGCTGGCCCGATCTGGTCGGCGGCCACGCCACGGACCTGGCGGATCCCGATTCCATCTACATCCTGCTGAACGACGGAACGGGCGGGTTCCTTCCGGTCCAGGCCTATGCTCGGGGAAGGCAGCTCATGGGAATCGCAAGCGCCGATCTCGACGGCGACGGCGACCTCGACCTGACGGTGTCCTGGGCGGAGACGTGCGGGGCGATCGGCGTGTACATGAACCAGGGCAACGGGACGTTTACGGGTCCGGCCTGCTATGCGGCATACTCTGGGGCGGGCGGCGGAATCTTGGCGGGCGACTGGGACGGGGACGGCGACATCGACATGGCCACTTTGTCCGGGTGGCCGGATCGCTATGTCAATATCTACAGCAACGACGGAAGCGGGGTCTTCACGCTTTCGTACTTTTCGGTGGGTATGACGCAGGCCCAGCAGTTTCTCCATGTCTCCACGGATGTGGACGGAGATGGCGATCTCGATCTGGTGGGTCTGGGACGCGGGGGATGGTCCTTGTGGAGCGACAGCCTGTCTGTTTACCGCAACGACGGCCGCGGGCGTTTCACGAGATCCCGCCCTTCCATGGTTCCGTTCAATCCGAACGGCCTTGTCGCAGACGACTTCGACGGTGACGGCGACGTCGACTTCGTGGTCACGGCGGACGGGGACACCAGCAGCTCCGTGGTGTTTCTCCGCAACGCAGGCGACGGAACGATCAGCGAGCGCGTCAAGCTGGATCACGGAGGGAATGCGATACGTCCCACCAGTGGTGACTGGGACGGCGACGGCGACATCGATCTCGCGTACATATATCCGTTGGCCCATCCCAATTACTCAATCAGGATCCGGAAGAACAATGGCACCGGCGGCTTCTCCCCACCTGTCGACAATTCGGCCGTGATACCGGGCATGAGCGTGGCTGCGGACTTCGATCGCGACCATGACCTCGATCTGGCCGTGGCCAACTACAATCTCTACCGGTTGAACAACGACGGCGGCGCGGACGCCATTCCGCCCGCTCGCGTCCACGACCTCGCTGGCTCGGCCCTTGCGCGCGCAGTCGGATCGATCCGCTGGACGGCACCCGGGGATGACGGCAATCTCGGACGAGCGACGCTCTACGACCTGCGCTATTCGACGACGCCGGTCGGGGCGGACAGTACCGCATGGTGGAACGCGGCACGACTCGCGACGAGCGAGCCGATTCCGGCCCCCGCCGGCGTGCCCGATTCCTGCGAGATCACGGGTCTTTCGCCGGACTCGACCTACTATCTGGTGCTGCGCGCCAGGGACGAGGCGTCCAACTGGTCGGGGTATTCGAATGTCTGCCAGATGACGGCGGCAAGCGTCGGTGTTGGCGATCCCACCATCGCGGCCAACGGCTTTTGCCTTGAGGCCGTTGCCCCGAACCCGTGTAGCGTGGTGACGCTGATCCACTTCCGGCTGGGGAAAGCCGTGGCCGGTGCGGCCCGCGTGCGGCTCACGCTCTTCGACGTGCAGGGGCGTGAAGTCCGGCGTTTGGTCGATCGGAGGAACTGCCCGGCCGGGCCGCACGCCGTGCGCTGGGACCTGCGCAACGATGCTGGCCTGCCCGTGCCGTCCGGCCTGTACTTCTGTCGGCTCGAATCCGGTTCGCTGCGCCGCACGCAACGAATCCTCTGTATACGCTGAACGGGCGAGGATCCCCATGGACGCCTCCGCGGGCGCCGAACTCACGCAACGGTATCCGTGGCTGCCGGAGTGTCACCGGCAGCGGGCCTGAATCTCGCGCTTCGTTTCCTGATAGGAAGCATCGCCGGGATCGATGGCACAGGCGCGCTCAGCCGCCTCCCTCGCCTGGTCGCAGGAGCCGGCGGCCAGGGCGGCTCGCGCGAGAGTGTCGAAGTAGGGGGCGGCCGGTTCGCGAGCCGTCGCCTGTTGTGCCAGACGCACCGCCTCCGCGGAAGATCCACCGGTCAGCAGAAGTGTCCAGGCCAGACCGTTGGCGGCGGCGGCGGACTCCGGAGAGCGGACCAGAGCTTCCGCAAAGGCATCCCTAGCCCCCTGATTGTCTCCCGTCTGCATGAGGCAATGGGCCAGCCCGAGCGGTGCATCAAGGGCTCGTGGCAGACGCTGCATCACGGTGCGCCAGAGCTCGGCCGCCTTGGCCCAGTTCCCCTTGGATTGAGCGGCCACGGCCGCCCAGCCAACCCACTCAATTTCGGAAGGAGCTCGCCGTCTCCCATCTTCGGCCACAGACTCCATGCGGTCCGGCTCGTGAAGGTCCCGGAGGTGGAAGAGCAGTCGCTGCCGCGCGCGGCCATCCTGCGGGTCGGTTTGGACACTCTGTTCCAGGAACTGAACGGCCTCCTCCTTCCGTCCCAGAGAGTCCAGGGAGCAAGCCACGACATCGCGGGAGTCCCGACTCTCGGGGTTGAGGCGCAAGGCGAGCCGTGCTTCTTCCATGGCTTCTTGATGACTCCCACGCTTGGCCAGCTCGGTCGCCAGATTGATCCTCATCTTGTAGCTCTTGGGTGCGGCTCGGACACCGGCCTTGTACAAGGTCAGCTCATCCCGATAGTCGGCATTGCGAATCCAGGTGCGGACCACTCCCCCCATCAGGGCCAGAACGAGAAGAACGCGCAGGGCTACGGCCAGCCCCACGGATCGCCGGCCCCAGCGCAAGCCCGCCGCCGCCGGAATCAAGAGCAGTCCCGCTGAGGGGAGAAAGAGCAGTCGCTCGGCAAAAATGGTCACTGCGACGAGAAAAAGATTCGAGGCCAGGGCGATCGTGATCAGGGCCCATCCTGCTCCCCAACCTTCCGGCTTCCGGCTCCGCCGCCAAGCGAGAACCGTCAATCCGGCGACTCCCAGGAGACCCGCCACCAAGTAGGGCGTGATCCCCCGGACGCGTTCCAGTACGGGCGGGGCATAGTCGAGAGAGAGCCGACCCGGCACGACAAGCAGAGCCAGATAGCGCCCCGCGCAATCCAGGACCGTAGGAATGCGATCGAGAATCCCGGTCCCGACCAAGGGGTTGTCGAGCGGGTCGACGTTGGCCGCGAGCCAGACTCCGGTCACGATGCGCCGCAGCACCAGGAATGCCAATACCGGAGCGAAACAGGAAAGCCCGAACCGCCATGACCACGACCGATCCGCCCTGCGCGTCGCCCACGACGTGTACAGGATAAGAAAGGGAAGGATCGCCGCGGTCTCCTTGGATGCCAGGGCGAAAAAGACCGCGAGATAGGCCCAGGGTCGCAGCCGACTGCGATCTGCCAAGGCAAGATGGAGAGCAAGCAAGCCGAAGAGTGCGGCGAGCAGGTCGCCTCGGCCGGAGATCCAGGCAACCGCTTCGGTGTGCAGCGGGTGCGCGGCGAAGAGGAAGCCGGCCACCATGGCCAGGGTCAGGGAGCGAAAGAGCCGTCGAACAAGAAGCGTCCAGAGGATCGTGATCGCCGCATAGGTAAGCAGGTTCACCAGATGAAACCAGAACGGGTGCCCGCCTCCGATCCTCCAGTCCAGGGCCAGAGACAAGGTCGTGAACGGCCGCCAGATTGCCGTCCTTGGGGCGTCACCGATGAGCGGCGCCGTCAGGACCGTCCCCAAGCGGAAGGGCCCGTGAACCGCCGGGTGGCGGGTGATCAGCGACCCGTCGTCGAAGACGAAGTCACCGTGGAGGGCGTTGAGGTAGGGAAGAATGCTCAGGGCGAGGAGGAGGATCCACCCGAGCCGTGCCCTGGGATGCAATGATTCGGACAGCGATGCCGGGCCCATCGCGGGGAGCACTGCTCGTGACTTGATGTCGGCCATACGTCCTCGTCGTCGCGGGTCGGCCCGGAGTCTCAGGGATCCACCCAGGGGATCATACCTGCCCACGGCCGGGCCGACCAGTGACGGCATTGCCGAACCGAGCCATGCTACAATGCGCCACAACCGGAGGGTGGAACGGACCATGAAGAACATCATTCGGCCCGTCAAGGGCACACGCGATTTCTATCCAGAGCAAATGGCCGTGCGCACCTGGTTCTATGACACTGTGCGAAGCATTTCGGAATCTTTCGGCTACCAGGAGTACGAAGCGCCGATCCTGGAGAGCCTGAACCTCTACGCCGCCAAATCGGGTGAGGAGCTGGTCAAGAAGCAAGCCTACGTATTCACCGACCGTGGCGGGGACGAGATCACGTTGCGCCCTGAATTGACGCCCTCGTTGGCCCGCATGATCGCCCAGAAACAGGGCGAACTGGCCTTTCCCGCGCGCTGGTGGTCGTTCGGCCCGTTCTGGCGTTATGAGAAGATGCAAAAGGGCCGCTCGCGCGAGTTCTTCCAGTGGAACATCGACATGTTGGGCGTCGATTCCCCGGAGGCCGACGCTGAACTGGTCGCCGTCGCGGCGGGTCTGCTCAAGGCTGTCGGTCTAGCTCCCGAGCAGGCGCGCATCTATGTCAATAACCGTCGCCTGATGGACGCTGCGTTCGACGCCCTGGGTTTCTCTCCGGAAGAGAAACGCGTCGTCTCCGGGCTGGTCGACCGCCGCGGGAAGATGGAACCATCGGCTTGGGATGTTCTTTCCGTCGAGTCCGGCCTGACCCCGTCCCAACTCACCGGGCTGAAAGATCTGCTCACCGACACCGAAGCCTGGCGGCGCTCCGAGGAGCTGGTCCGTCTGTTCGCCGCCCTGGAGGCGCTGGGTGTGGCGGACTATGTCCGGTTCGACCCGAACATCATGCGCGGCCTGCTCTACTACACCGGCACCGTTTTCGAGGCGTTCGACATAACCGGCAGCGTGCGCCGGGCGATCCTGGGCGGCGGCCGCTACGACAATTTGCTGGCAGACGTGGGTGGAGAGGCGATCTGTGGTGTCGGCTTTGCGATGGGCGACGTGGTCCTCTCGATCGTTCTCTCGGAACTGGGGCTCATGCCAAAGGCGCTCGGCGTCAACCGATCCTCGGTCCTCGTCACGGTCTTCAGCCGAGAGCTGCATGCCGCATCCCTGAAGTTATCTTCCGACCTGCGCCAGAGCGGGCTGAACGTCACGTGCTACCCGGAGGCTGTCAAGCTGCCGAAGCAGTTCAAGTTCGCCGATCGGATGGGGATGCGCGTCGTTTTAGTCCTCGGCCCGGACGAAGTTGCGCAGGCAAAGGTGGCCGTGAAGAACTTAGGCGACGGGACGCAGGAGATCGTCGATCGCGGAGCGTTGCCTGCGTCGGTGAGGCGCATTCTTTCGGGCAGTTGAACGCCCTGGACCGCGCGGTGATCGTTCTCGGGCCGATGTGGTACCATCGGCCGCAGGCATGGTCGGAAAGAGTCATTTCCCGGAGGAGGAGACGATGGCACTGCAGGTTCCGGCGGACGGCGCTGTGATCACGACGGATGGCGGCAAGCTCCGTGTTCCCGACAATCCGATCGTCCCGTTCATCGAGGGCGATGGCACCGGGCCCGACATTTGGCGCGCCGGCGTACGCGTGCTCGATGCCGCGGTCGCCAAGGCCTACGGCGGAAAGAGGAAGATCCGCTGGATGGAGGTGCTGGCCGGGGAGAAGGCGTTCACCCAGGTCAACAACTGGCTCCCCGATGAAACCGTGCAGGCGTTCCGAGACTATCTCGTGGGAATCAAGGGGCCGCTGACCACGCCGATCGGCGGCGGCTTTCGCTCGTTGAATGTCGCTCTGCGGCAGATGCTCGACCTCTATGTTTGCCTGCGCCCCGTGCGCTGGTTTACGGGCGTTCCCTCGCCTGTGAAGCACCCGGAGAAGGTCGACATGGTGATCTTTCGGGAGAACACCGAGGACATCTACGCGGGCATCGAGTTTGAGTCGGGCACCGACGATGTCAAGAAGGTCCTCTCGTTTCTCCGCGAGACCTTCCCCGCGATGTACGGGAAGATTCGGTTTCCCGAGAGCACCGCGATCGGCATCAAGTCGGTCTCCGTCGAAGGAACAGAGCGCCTGGTGCGCTCCGCCATCGAGTACGCGATCGTCAACCGGCGCAAGAGCGTGACCTTCGTCCACAAGGGGAACATCATGAAGTTCACCGAGGGAGGCTTTCGCACCTGGGGTTACGCCTTGGCCGAGCGCGAGTTCACCAGCCAGGTCTACACCTGGGGACAATGGGAGACGACCAAGGCGTCGAAGGGCGAGGATGCGGCCAACGCCGAGCAGAAGGCGGCCCTGGCCGCGGGCAGAATCCTGATCAAGGACGCCATCGCCGACATCACGCTGCAGCAGGTGCTCACGCGCCCGGAGGAATTTGATGTCATCGCGACGCTGAACCTAAACGGCGACTACCTCTCCGACGCGCTGGCCGCGCAGGTCGGCGGGATCGGCATCGCTCCGGGCGGGAACATCAACTATCTCTCCGGACACGCCGTCTTCGAGGCGACCCACGGAACGGCGCCGAAATACGCGAACCTCGACAAGGTGAATCCGGGCTCGGTGATCCTCTCCGGCGAGATGATGCTGCGCTACCTCGGGTGGGTCGAGGCGGCTGATCTCGTGATCAAGGGGGTCGACGGGGCTATCAACGCCCGGACCGTGACCTACGACTTCGCGCGGCAGATGGAAGGTGCCACGGAAGTCAGTTGCAGCGAATTCGGGGACGCGATCATCAAGGCGTTATGCCACTGACATCTATCGAGTATCAAGCGCTCGGAGCAGCCGGCCGCCTTTGGCGTCCGCAGCTCAGGCGCAGCGCTGGGCTGACCGACGGCCTGGAGGCGTCACCCGGGCGTAGATTCCGGTAGCGATGCATGCGGCGAGCGGCCGGGTTCCTTCCCGGCCGCCCGTTCGATTGACCCGGATCTTGCATGCGCCGGCCTTTCTGCCGGCACGACCGGAAGGTCGAGTCCTTCCGCCCGCCGAATAAACGTGAGCAGGGAGCG
This sequence comes from Candidatus Eiseniibacteriota bacterium, assembly GCA_903844735.1. GTDB lineage: Bacteria > Eisenbacteria > RBG-16-71-46 > CAIMUX01 > CAIMUX01 > CAIMUX01. Next base: position 31,041 of record CAIMUX010000129.1, on the reverse strand, counting down.
TGAGCCGATCTCTCCCTGGCATCAGCGGCGCTGCGATCCTCGGAAGCGTGCAGCCGCGCCGTGCCATCGCCGGTGAGATCGAGGTGCCGCTGCGGTTCCATGATCATCTCGTGCATACTGTCCTTATCCGACCCCGAACCGATCCCTAGAGGAGGACACCGTCGTGGCTCTTGGTCGAATCACCCACGCCTCTCGGCGCGTCGTACCCGGTTTCCACGGTTGGATGCAGCAGCGGCGCAGTCGAACGGCAGCACGAACACCGGCTCAGGCGTTATCGTCAGCGTGGTCATCGGCTCCGGTTTCTACCTGGGCGTCGTCATCGGCTCCGGCTCTGCCCTCGGCACGGCCATCCGCTTGGGCACCGTCATCACCGATCCGGGCGTTGTCGAAGGTCGGGGCTGCGGTGTTGGTTCTCTCTGCGCTGATCCCGGGATGCGTCTTGGCCGGGATGGCGGAACCGGGACCGGCGTCTGGCGGCGTGGCCGCGCACAAGCCGTCTCTCCGCGTCGAAGGGCTTGACTCCCTCGCCGCGGCGACGCTCGGCAGGGCTCTGGAGTACCTCGCGATCAAGCCGGAGGAGTTGGGGTTCGACAAGCTCTATGCCGACGACGACACGTTCCGTCTCGCCATTGTGGAGGAGATCCTCAACGATCCGCTGAAGCTGCCGGGCTGGCACGACCGGACGCTCAATGAAGTCCGCGCCGTCCATGCGGACCTGCCCGAGCTGGCGGCGAGGCTGGGTGAAATCGTGGAAGCGCCCGGACGTGGCGATGCCCCGAACGCCGGTGGATTGCCGGCAGCGACGCCTCCGGCCGATTTCGATGCCGCGGTGGCGGCCTTCATCGGCGACTGTACCGTCGCGGAAGCGGCCCTCAACATGGCGTTCGCCAAGTTCACGCCGGAGGATCGAGCGCGGATTCTCACGCTCGCGCCGGCGTTCTGGGGCGACGGCGAGGACCCCGGCGACAAGGGTCGCAAGGGGCTCCTTCACTTCGAGGCCGGCGCGCCGGTCGATACCACGCTGAAGTGGTCCGAAGGTCCGGTGTTGGACGCGGCTGTGAAGCTGGACCGCGGATCGCTTACCGACGCATCGCGGCTCTTTCTCGCGGCGCTGGGACGGTTCGAGACGTCGCTCACGCCGCTGCAGCCGTGGACTTCCGGTGCCGCCCGGCCATCGAGGGGCACAGCGACGTCAGCGCCAGACGCGGGCGAGTCACCGCCGGACGCCAATCGAGCACTGGAGGGGGTCACCGGCGGCGTCACCGCGATACGCGACACGCCGTGGGGTCTGCTCATCATCGGCGGCGCCGGCCCGAACGACTACTCACCCGAGGTTCTGCGTGCCGCGGCGTTCGTCTTCGACCCCGGGGGAGACGACGTGTATCGCGGGCGCGCCGCCTCGGCGGTGGGAGGGATCTTCCGGCCGCTCGGCGCCATCGTCGATCTGGGCGGCAACGACCTCTACGATACCCAGGGACGCTCGTTCTGTCTCGGTGGCGCGGTGCTCGGCGTCGCGGCGCTGATCGATCGCTCCGGCGACGACATCTACCGCGGAGAGGATGGCAGCAACGGTGCCGCCTTCTTCGGCGGCGGATTCCTTTTCGACGGCGGAGGGCGCGATCTCTTCGAAGGTCGCAACCTTTGCGAGGGTGCGGGCGCGTTCGGCATCGGTGTGCTGGTCTCGGAATCGCCGGCCGATCCGCCGCCGGGGCCTGAGCCGGAAAAAGATCTGGCCTATCAGCAGGGCCTGGTGAAGGTGCCCGGCACCGGCTCGAGACCGATCCGCTGGGACGACAACGACACCTACCTATGCGCGCGGCAGTCACAGGGGTTTGCCTCGACCTTCGGCATCGGGCTTCTGTACGACCGCACCGGCAACGATGTCTACCGCTCGGGCGGGCGCTATTTGCACCGGCCGCTCTTGCCGAACGATTTCCAGTCACTCTCCCAGGGGTTCTCGATCGGTTTCCGGCCGCGCGCGGGGGGCGGCATCGGGATTCTGTGTGACGAAGAGGGGAATGATTTCTACGACGCCGAGGTCTACGCCCAGGGAGCGAGCTACTGGTATTCCCTGGGGCTGCAGTATGACGGAGGGGGAAACGACCGCTACCTCGCGACGCAGTACGCGCAGGGAGCGGGGATCCATCTATCCGTCGGTTCGCTGCACGATCGCGGCGGCGACGACCACTATGTCTGCAAGCTGGGTGTGACCCAGGGGACGGCGCACGACCTGTCGGTGGGGATGCTCCTGGATGACGGGGGCAACGACTACTACGTGGTGAGCGACGGCCAGGGGATGAGCATCACCAATTCGACCGCGATTTTCATCGACGGACTGGGCGACGACACGTACGCCACTCCCGGCGTCGGTCAGGGGGCGCTGACCTGGAATCGCGGCTTCTGCGGGTCGGGGATCTTCCTCGACCTCGAGGGGAAGGACACGTACACCGGCACCTTCGCAAAGGACGGTGCGGTCTGGTCCTCGGACCTGTACGCGATCGGCATCGATCTGGCCCGCGACGTGGTCATGCCCGCGGAGGTGATCCCGCCGCCGGTGCTCACTGCCGCCGATTCGGCGCGCACGGTCGAGGAACTATGGGAAACCTCCTGCATCTGGGAGGTCGGGAGCGCTCGCGAAAAGGTGGCGCGGGCCCGGGCAGCGCTGCTGACCAAGGGGATGCCGGCGGTGCGCTATGCGCTGCAAACGGGCCTCGACTCGCAGGACGGGCTGGTCTATCGCAACCTTCTCGAAGTCGGCAAGTCGCAGCCGGACTCGTTCACCGCGCTGATCCGGCCACGGCTCACCGACCCGAACATCTGGGTGCAGCGCAATGTCATCTCGCTTCTCGGAGAGATGAAACGCAAGGAAGCGCGCGGCGACCTCGAAGCGATGCTCCGCGATCCGAAGCAGGAGAAGCACCTGAACCGCGTGATCCAGGCGCTGGGGAACATCGGCGATCCGGCCGCACGGCCCGCGATCCGACCGTTCCTACGCGATGCGAAGGAGCGGCGCCGGATCGTGTCGGTCGTGGCGCTGCAGGCGCTCAAGGACACGGCCTCCGTGGGAACATTCGCTGCGATGCTGGATGATCCGGCTTTGACGGTGCGGTCGGCGGCGAGCGCGGCTCTGGGGTCGTTCCGGGCGGCGGCGGTGGCGACACTGGTCAACACGGCGCTGTCCCAGGATGTGCTGCGGCTGCGGACCCTCGGCCGCATCGGGGTTTCCTATGCCGACAGCACCAAAGGCGCCGGAGTGGAGGCTCGCGGTCTGGTGCGACGCGCGCTCATGGCGGCGATGGATCCTCCCGACACCGACCCGGCGGTACGCGCCGCGGCGATCGAATCGCTGGGCAAGCTCGGGGACCCGGAAACTCTGGCGTTCCTGCGTCTGCGAATGCGCGACGAGACCGATCCTTTGGTGCTGCGGGCTTGGGAGCGCGCCATCGCCGCTGCTGCCCCAGCAGCCAGATAATGCCGCGCCGCGGCACGATCTGCTTCGTGTTGCTGATTCTACTCCACGCCCTCGATCTCAAACGGCACCGCCAGCGTGGCATTGGCCGCCTCGATTCTCTCCTTCGGCGCCACCACCGCCTGACGCACCTCGGCCGCCCCGAGCAGCCACGCGCGTGATGCGCGGCGCATCGAATCGACATCGAGTGCCAGCAGCGACGTACGGAATCGCTGCCGGTCCTCATCGGTCACGCCGGCCAGTTTCCGCTCGAAAGCGATCCGGCCGCGCGTGGCGGGATGCATCGGCCGGTCGAGGTCGGCCACGGTCCCTATGATGACCTTGCGCAGGGTGTCGGCGTCGATTTCCTCTTCGATGAACCCCGCAAAAGCTCTGTCGTAGACATCGAGCGTCTTTTCCAGGTTCGGGTCGCGGTAGGAGAGGAGCGCGAACTGGCCTAGGTTCGGGTTGTACACCGCCATGCCGCCGTAGGCGCCACCCTCGACCCTGATTTTCTTGTACAAAATCCCGTCGCCGAAGTGCGAGGCAAGTGCCATGAGCGCGGGCGCCTCCGGGTCGTTGTGTTTGGGCACCGGGTAGACGCGCGCCACGTAGCAGACGCTGCCGGGCAGCACCCAACCCCGGCTGTGACGCGGCATCGCGGGCAGGGCCTCGGCCGCGGGAGTGCCGCCCGACGTCAGGCCGCCCAGCAACTCCGCCACCGGCCCGCGCAGCGCCGCCAGGCTCTCGGCGTCGCCTGTCAGGTTGAGCACGGCGCGCCCGCGGCGGAATACCGCGTCACGCACGCGGCGCAGGTCGTCGCGGATCCGGTCGCCGTCCGATTCGTACGCCCGGGCCAGCTCGCTGAGAAAGCGCGCCTGGGTGACGCCATGCCACTGTTCGTCGCGCCAGCCGGCGAGAGAGAGCGAGGCCGCGGCCGATCGCCAGGCGAACAGATGCCCGCGTGGCCCGATGACCGCGCGGTGGCCGTTCCGTTCTTCGGAGAGAATATCCTTCAGGCGCACTGCGTCATTGAGGTCGCCACTCACCAGGACATCACGAATCACATCCACCATCTGCGGAATGTTGCGCGCGAGTGCGCCTGCGCGCAGCGCGAAGAGCTGGATTGTCCCCTCGCCTCGGAGGCGATCGCGCGCCTTCAGCTCGAAGTCGACGCCGCCGGTGACGAGTGACTGGCGGGTGGCGAAGGCGGCGTAATCCTGCCCTGCCGCGCCCATGCCGGTGCAGGCCGCGCCGAAGAGCGGCAACAGTGCCTGCATCTGTTCGGACAGGTCGGAAACGTCGAAGAGAATGTCGAGGTAAGCGACCCCGTTGGTGAAGATATCGTGTTCGTGGATCGGTACACCGGATTCGTCGCGCTGCGTTCCTGGAAGCGTCTCCGCCTCGCGGGGGATCTGGTCCAACCGGAGCTGAGGCAGGGTGGCGAGCGCTTCCGGTGTCTCCTTGGCGCGCTGTTCATCGAGCAGCGCTTCGGCATTGCGGCGGATCTCCGCGATCGTCTCCTGACTCATGGTCGCCTGCAGGCCCGCCAACCGCTCGCGCAGCCTGGTCTCACTTTCGGCCGCAAGGGTGCGGCTGGGCGCGACGACGGCGCAGACCCGGTGCTGATTCTCCACCAGCCAACGGCGGGCCGCGTCCCGGAAGAGATGCGGTTCGCGCCCCCACCGCTCGCGGAGTGCCGCCACTAGTGTGGGGAAACGCAACGGCTCTACGGGATCGAGGTCGTGCAACCAGCAGACCATGCAGCGGAAGAGGTGCTCCAACGCACGCTGCGGCGAGATCTCCCTTCCCTTGAATTCCACCTGGTGGAGTGCCGCCTCGATGAGATCGCCGGGCAATCCGTCCCGGGCGATCGTCTCCAGCGTGGAAAGGGCCAGCGACTCGATCTCGGCCGCCTTCTGTGGGTCGGTGCCGCGCAATCCGACGACGAACGGCAACTGCCGAAACCAGCTCTGCAGACCTGTGCTGGGCGACAGGTCCTCGCCCAGCCCTGAGTCGACTAACGCCTGACGCAACGGCCCCGCGGCGTTGCCCACCAGCGCTTCGGCCAGCACCTCCAAGACCAGCCGCTCTGCCGCGTCGCCCATTGGCGCGGTCAGCCAGGCGATGTTCACGGTGGTCTTGTGCTCCAACGGCTCGTCGGGGCCGGCCGGATAGTGCTTCTGCACTCGCCGCGGCGCGGTCCACTGCCCCTGCTCCGGCACCGCGGAGTCGACATCGAGGCGGGCGAACCCCGTAAGCTGCGAAGCGAGGAAGGCCAGGTGGTCGGCTGTCGGGATGTTCCCGTAGAAGAAGACGCGGCAGTTGCTCGGCGAGTAGAAACGGCGATGGAACTCCCGGAAACCCTCATATGTCAGGTCCGGGATCCGGTCCGGGTGTCCGCCCGATTCGACGCCGTAGGGGGTGTCAGGGAAAAGCGCCTGTAGCGTCGTGCTCTCGGCCACCCGCTCCGGCGACGAGTAGGCCCCCTTCATTTCGTTGTACACAATTCCGCTCACCGTGAGGGTTCCGTCCTCGCCTACCTCCAGATGATGCCCTTCCTGCCGGAACGTGTTTTCCCGCAGGAGCGGACGTAGCACGAGGTCGGTGTATACAGCGGCGAGATTGTAAAAGTCGGCGCGCACCTGGCTCGCCACCGGGTAGCAGGTGAAATCGGGAGCAGTGAAGGCGTTGAGAAACGTCCGTAACGAGCCCTTGCCCAACTCGTTGAAGGCGTCCCGTACCGGGTACTTCCTCGATCCCGCCAGCACCGAGTGCTCGAGAATGTGGGCCACGCCGGTGGAATCGGGCGGCGGCGTGCGGAAGGTGGTCGCGTACCAGTTCTCCCGGTCGTCGCTGTGCAGGTGCAGGACCTGGGCTCCGGTCACTTCATGGACCGCCTCATAGGCCGTGACCCGGATCTCGGGAATGTGGGTAACGCGGGTAATCCGGAAACCGTGGAGTTCGTCGCCCGCCTTGCAGGTGGCGGTCGGGCTGGGCTGGGGGTCGGACATGCATCCTCCTGGCGTTCGGCAAGACCGGGTATCGCCCACGCGTCCTCGTCGTGATCGGCAGGGCTGAGTATCGCCCCTGCCTCCCGCTCGTGATCCGCCGGACCGGTCAGCTCCCTCACCGCGGCGATGATGGCGCAGAACGTCCCAGCGGGCAAGAACCGACGCGCCCGGCGATCCTACCCTGCGAGCCGGGTCCCATCCTCACGAAGGATCGCCTCCCGAGTAACCTGGACGCGAGCTTGTTCCTCGGGAGAGAGGTGAAAGAGCTGCTCTAAGACCACGCGCGGATTCGCCACGTGGCCTCGCGGGTGGTCGAGCCAAGCATCCATGATCCAGGAGCATCCTGTGGCGGGCCCGGGTGCGGGCGGCCTCTTCGTCCCGTCGCGGCTCACGTCCGGCGACGCCTCGTCCCCTGCCGGTTCCAACCGCAGCAGCGCCTGCTTCAGGTCGACCCGGCGGGTCTCCTTCACCTTCCCAGGCGGGCGACGGCCGTGACCGTCGTCCCGGTTTCGAGTTCTGGTCGAGGCGTTGTCCGCGCCGTCGTCGCGCGCCGGTGTCCCCTCGGCGCTACCGACCGCCGTGTCCATCGGCGCCTCCCAGTCCAGCACCTCCCTCGAGCTCTCCGGCGTCCAATACGTCCGTTCCACCACGCACGACTCCATGGCCGCGAAAGCAAGTGCCGTGGCGGCGAAGTGGATGCGTCGCGCCTCGGGCAGATCGACCAGGTCGAGACGGTAGCGCGCCCGCCGGGCCAATTGCGCCAGCGATGGGCGACGCAGGTTCGGGATGGCCGGCAGCGCCTCGCCACCGAGGATGCGCAGCCCCTCCGGTAGAACCGTGTTCAGCCGCTCCACCAGTCCTTTGCTCCAGGGCTCGAGCAGTTCCGCGTCGATGAGTTCCGCGAGCCCATCGATCCCCACCGGCAGTGGCGGTCCGAAGGCGAGCTTCGGGTGCGGGTGATGCCCCACGCTGAAGACGAGCGGTACCCGCGCCATGCGAAAAGCACGGGCCAGCACGGTTCCCATCTCGAGGTGCGAGAGAAAACGTGCCGGGCCGACTTTCTCGAAGCTGATCCGCACCGGCCACGTGAGGCCGGTGTCGAGGCGTGCGGGTGCCCCCGCCCTCGCCTTAGCCAGCAGTTGCCGGAACGTGACGTCGTCGACCGCGGGCGTGAGTTTCGTGTCGTGGGGCTGAGTCGGGATGCCGCAGGCGGTGCAGTCGCCGTGGCGACAGTCGGGGGTGAGCTGAGAGCCGGGGGCCTCTCCCCCCAGCTCGGTCTTCTTCCGCTCGCGCACCAGCCAGTTCTTCAAGACGCCGATGTCGATGTGGTCCCAGGGCAGCGCCTCATCGAAACCGCGCGCCCGGGTGTGCATCGTCGGGTCGATCCCGGTGGCCGCGAAGGCCCGCATCCAGCGGCCGTGGTCGAAATGCTCGGTCCAACCGTCAAAACGGGCACCGTCACGGAACGCCTGTTCAATGGCCCGGCCCAGACGGCGATCGCCGGTGGAGAAGACCGCTTCGAGATGGGACGTCAGGACATCGTGCCACTTCAGTCGCGCCCACCGGCCGGAGATGCGGGAGCGGAGGTAGTCGATCTTCTCGTGCAGCGGCTGCAGCCCCTCGAACGCTTCCCACTGAAACGGCGTGTGGCTCTTCGGCACGAAGGCTCCCACCGAAGCGGTCACGCTGCACGAGGGGCCGTATTGCCGGCCGATGTTGCGCACCGTGTCGATGAACCGGACGATCCCCTCCACATCCTCGCGGGTCTCGGTGGGCAGCCCGACCATGAAGTACATCTTGATCAAGCGCCAGCCGCGCTCGTAGGCGATTCGGGCGGCGTCGAAGAAGACCTCGTCTTTGATGTTCTTGTTGATGGCGAGACGGAGTCGTTCACTTCCGGCCTCGGGTGCGAAGGTGAAGCCGGTCTTGCGCGTCTCGCGCACCCGGTCGGCGATCTCCACGCCGAACGCATCGGCGCGCAGCGACGGCAGGCTCAGCGCCACCTTGTCGGTGCCGAAGCGGGCATTCAAGAGATCCGCCACGCGGCCCAACTGCGTGTGATCGGCGGTGGAGAGCGAAACCAGGCCGACATCGCTCCAGCCGGAGTTGCGGATTCCGCCGTCGGCGATCTCGAGGATCTTCTCCGGGCTGCGCTCGCGGATCGGCCGGTAGAGGTAACCGGCCTGGCAGAAACGGCACCCCTGCGTGCAGCCGCGTAGTACTTCGACAGCGAGGCGATCCTGGGCGATCCCTTGCAGCGGCACCAACGGCAGGTCGGGCCATGGCGCGGTCTCGAGGTCCTTCACGAACTGCCGCTGTACGCGGGCCGGAATGTCGTCGTATCGCGGATTGAGCCCAAGGAAACGACCGTCGGCGCCGTACGTCGCCTCGTACATGAGCGGTGCGTAGATGCCGGGTAGCTTGGCCAGCGCGCGCAGAATCTCGGCGCGGGGCCGGCCGCGCAGCCCGCGGTAGGCATCGGTGAGGATGTGGATCGCCTCTTCGGCCTCACCGATCAGGTAGAGATCGAAGAAGTCGGAGGTCGGTTCGGGATTGCTCACGCAGGGACCGCCCGCGATGACGAAGGGGTGGCGTTCGTCGCGGTCCTCGGCGCGCAGTGGGATGCCGGCCAGGTCAAGGCAGTTGAGGACATTGGTGTAGGTCAGTTCGTACTGCAGTGAAAACCCGACGAAGTCGAATTCGCGCACCGGCCGCCGCGATTCGAGGGCGAATAGCGGCACGCCGTGGCGGCGCATCTGCGCCTCCATGTCCAGCCACGGGACATAGCAGCGCTCGGCCAGCGCATCGGGCCTCTGGTTTAGGATTTCGTAGAGGATCTTGAGGCCCCAGTGGCTCATGCCGATCTCGTAGACCTCGGGGAGGATGAGGCACCACTGCACCGTCTCGCTCGTGGGCACTTTGTGCACGGCGTGGAACTCGTTCCCCAGATACCGGGTCGGCTTGGAGACGAGCGGCAGCAGCGCGTCGATGTCTTTCGAACGGTCTTTGTCTTTCGAACGGTCTATGTCTTTCGAGCGGTCTATGTCCTTCGATAGGCTCATGGGCATCCTTTGTTCGGGAAGGCCGAGCGCGGCGGCCCCGGGCGCGGTCGCCGCGTGGGGCCGGACGGGGGAGAATAGCAGAAAACTGGAGGGTGGGTCGATGAGGTGGGTTCTGGCGCGTTGCGCCTTTGCTTCCGCCCGCTTCGCGAGAGGCCGGCCGGGAGCACGCTGTCGCGACGGCACAGGGTGGCTATCCGTCGCCCCCCGCGTCAGATGGGGCGATGCGTGAACCACCGCAAGACGTGCCCAAAGTGCAGGCCAACAGGATGGTGAAGAAGATACGCTCTGGATCCGTTACGAATTCCTTCGGTCCCAATAGCGGCTACAGGAGGAAGAGATGCAAGAGCGCAAACTTGGCAAGAGCAACCTGGGGGTCTCGGCTCTCGGGCTGGGCTGCATGGGTATGAGCATCTTGTTGTATTGTCAATGTTGCTCTGTCCGCTGAGTTTGGCTCAGGGCGAGATCAGCGTCAGTATCGGCGTCAACATGCCGACGTATCCGAGGCTCGTCCAGATACCGGATTATCCCGTCTACTACGCTCTCGTTGCAGCGCAGCCTCTCGACGCAAGAGAAAAGACCCAGGCTGTCATGCCAGCTACTAGCCGGTGCTTCCCGATCCGGCTCCAGCCCGGTAGAACCGAACGGCAACCTTCTCCAGCGTCACAAGGCCTTCTCCAACGGTCCTGTCCACAGTCGGCAGGAAGGCGTCGATCTTCTCCCGCGAGTCGACGATCTCCAGCACGATCGGCAGGTCCTCTGACAGCCTCAGAATCTTAGCGGTATGGAGCCGACTGTGCGCGCCGAATCCCTCAATCCCGCGGAGGACGGTCGCTCCAGCCAATCCCTGCTCTCTGGCTTGGAGAACCAACCATTCATACAGCGGCTTTCCGTTGTGTCTGTCGCTCTCCCCGATGAAGACCCTCAGGAGACACCCTTCTTCTGGAAGTGTCATCTCATCTCCCCCATAGCGCGCGGACGCCTGCATCTCCCGCCCAAACCGCGGAAACCCCCAGGACGATCTGGAGGGTGATGGAGGCGGCGGCGGTCACCACCTGACCGGCTCGAACCAGCTGAAACGTCTCGTACCCAAACGTCGAGAACGTGGTGAATCCCCCAAGCAGACCGATGAAGACCACCGCTCGGCTGGTCCCGCTGAGAATCCCTCGAGACTCTGCCAGGCCCGCGAGCGCACCGATGGCCAGACAGCCGGTCACGTTGATGACCAATGTTTCATAGGGAAAGGAAGCACCCACCTTGACGCGAGTAAGCGCGCCGCCGATGCCGTAGCGTAACAGCGTGCCGACCAGCCCTGCGATTCCAATGAGAAGTATCCGTCCCACGAAGACCCCCATGCCGACGTGACAATCCTGGAGGCAGGGGCCAAACAGAACGACCCCTACCCGTTCTTTGGTAGGAGTCATCAGCCCCCTCCGGGCGGTTCAAGGCGAACTCCATCGCCTGATTGCCAAAGTGTAGCTGCTCACCGCGTGCCGCGCAATTCCGACACCGGGGAGGTTCGAGCATCCCGTCTGGGCTTGCAGGGCTAGAACGGCGAACTCAGTCGTCGGCGCTACGCCGCAGGAGCAGGATCGTGACATCGTCGCTGGCCGGTGTCTCCCCGCGGAATGCCGCGACATCCGCCAGCATCTCTCTCGCCACCACCTCCAATGGTTGATGGATGTGCCTGCGAAGCGTCTCGATCAGTCGTTCGTCCCCATAGAACCCATCGGGTCCCATCGCCTCGGGAATGCCGTCGGAGAAAATCGCGAGGACCGAGCCCGGCGGCAGATCCACGGTGCGGGAGGCGAACGGGTCCGGCGGGAGCATCTCGACCGGGAACATGCCGAGAGGGAGACCGGTCACCTCCAGCTCTCGCACTTGCCAGCCGTGCTCCCCTACGGAGCCGCGCCCCGTTTGAGAGCCCCCCACGGGGGGCGCGGCGGGCAGAAAGAGCTGCGGTGGGTTGTGCCCGCAGTTGACGAACTCGAGCCGCCCCGCCTGCGGGTCGAGCCGACCCAGGAAGAACGTGACGAAGCTGGCCGCGTTGGTGTTGCGGTAGACATGTCGATGTAGCCGCGCCGCCATTTCATCGAGGGGCAGCCCCTCCTCCTGAAGAAGTCGCAGGACCGCAAGTGTGTGCGACATGACGAGCGCCGCGCCCATCCCTTTCCCGCTGACGTCGCCGACTGCGAAGATGCACGTGCCGTCCGGCAGCGTTGCCGCCTCGTAAAGATCGCCCCCGGCCTCGAAGCAGGGGACGAGCATCGCCCCCACCTCATAGCCGGAAATGTCCGGAAGGTGAGTCGGGAGCAACTCACGCTGGATCCGGGCCGCCGTGGCCAGCTCCTGGGCCATCCGCTCCGTCTGGCGCAGATCGTCGAGGAGGCGCGAGTTGGTGATCTTGACCGCCACGAGGTTGGCGAGCAACGCGAAGGCGCGGAGCTGCTCCTCGTCAAAGTGGAGCCTGGGGTCGCTGGTGTCGGCATACAGCACGCCGATGACCCGTTCGTTGTCGAAGAGGGGCGCTACCATGGCCGAGCGAAGGTCGAGCGCTACGATGCTGGCCTGATCCTTGTACCGGGCGTCCGTCCGGGCATCGACCACGAGCAGGCTCTGCCGCTCGTGCAGCACGGTCCGCAGCAGGGTCCGGCTGAGGAGAAGGGATTCGCCCGCGGGGAGTGCCGGACGGGCCGCACGGACGGGGGGCAGGTCGTCCGTCTCGTCCGGCGCGCCGGGGCCATCGTGCAACAGCAACGCCAGCCTCCGAGCCGGGATGACCCTCGCCACCGCAGCGAGCAGGGCGTCGTACAACTCCTCGCGGGGACGGGGCATGACGAGGAAGTTCCCCGTGTCGAGCAGCGCGTCGAGCAGTTGGCGCCCGTGTCGGGCACCATCTGCCGGGCTGGGGCGGGTGTCCTCCCAGCGAAGCGCGCGGGAGGCGAAAAGGGCCTGCTCGTCCTCAGCCAGGGGGGGGGGGATCGACGCTCGGGGAGAATCCCGACGAGAGAACGGCACCCTCGCGCGTCACAGCCCCCGCGACCGTGAGGCTCACGCTTCCCAGCCGCAACTGATCGCCGGGCACGAGTGGCATTTCGCCCTCGCAAGGCCGGTCGTTGATCCAGGTGCCGTTGCGGCTGCCGAGATCGCGGACGCAGGCGGAGTCCCCGTCAACCTTGATCTCCGCGTGTTCCCGCGACACGGTCTTGTCCACCACCAAGACCTCGTTGGGCGGAACGCGGCCTACGCGGTGCGTGCCGTCGGAAAGGCGCTTGCGCCAGGCGCGCCCCGCGACGGTTCCATGCAGATCGATGGGCATGATCGGATCCCTCCGTGCCTTTCCGGCCTCGTGACCAGTGTCGGCCCCGTCACGGTAGCGATGATGCCGGGGTCGCGCAATCCCCGGGTGGACCCTTACCGGCGGCCGGCCGACTCTGCAGGGACTGTACTTCCATCGGACCGGGGCGGGTGGTATCATCCGCTCGCATCCGGTTCCGCTCGTGTCGGCGCGGGACCATGGCGAGCGGGAATGCAGGCTGCAAGGGGGGGGCTATGCGCAGACCCAGCCGAGGCGTTGTCGTGCTGCTGTGCATCTTGTTCGGGATGATTGCGTTCGCAGTCTATGACATAGAAACGAATGTGTCAGGGGGGAGCCGTTCTTCCTCCTCGGGTAATCGACAGGACGGAGTTCTGACCGAGGAAGAGCACCCGAATACTCCGCGGAATGAACGAGACATTCAGAAGGCTCGTCAGGACGGAACCTTGAGGGACGACGAGTAGCCGTACCAAGCCTGCCCCAGCGCCAGCCCCCCGTCGTTCGGCGGCACACGTCTGTGGGTGAGCACGCGACATCCCAGCGCCTCGAGTGCAACCACCAGCCCGTCGAGCACGATTGCGTTCTGCAAGACCCCGCCGCTCAGGGCCACCGTCTCGATGGACGTTTCGTGGCGCACCCGAGAGCAAGCCTCAGCCATGGCCGCGACGAGGGTGTTGTGAAAGCGGCGGGCGCGGTCCGCGCTCGCCACCCGCGTGTCGGTCGACAGGGCTCGCACTGCCGGGCCGAGGTCGATGTATGCGGGAGATTCCGAAGAGGACCCCCGTCCGACGGTGAACGGGTAGGCCGCTGGGTCCCGGCTCTGAGCGGCTAGCTCCTCCAGTTCCATCGCCGCCTGCCCGTCAAAACTGGCGACACGACGCAGGCCCAAGATCGCTGCCGCGGCGTCAAAGAGCCGTCCAGCGCTGCTGGTGCGGGGACAATCGGGGGACAACAGGAGCCTGTGCACGCCAGCGATGAGCTCTGCGTCTATGCCTTGCAGGAACGAGTGCCCGCCGCACGGCGGCCCGCCGCCGTGAGCATCCTCGTGGAGCACGCTCAATGCCATCCGCCACGGTTCAAGGGCAGCCCTGTCTCCGCCAGGTAGCGGCCGGGGGCTCAGACAAGCGGCTCGGACAAAGCGGGGACCGTCCACGACGAGGATCTCGCCTCCCCAGATCGTGCCGTCGGGTCCGTACCCGGTCCCATCCAGAGCAACCACGATGGCGGGCTCGACCCAGCCGTTCTCCGCAAGGCAGGCGAGGCCGTGGGCGTGGTGATGCTGCACGGCGAGCCGACGCAGGCCGCGCCGCGCGGCGAACTCCGTCGCAATGGCGGTGCCGACATAGTCGGGATGGAGATCGTGGACCACAACCTCGGGACGGGCGCCGAGCAGCCGCAGGAGCGTTTCCATCGATTCCACCAGAAAGGCCGCGGCTGCCGGGTGTGCAAGGTCACCGACATGCGGACCGGGAAACGCCTCACCCCGCACGATCAGACAGCATGCTCCCTTGAGGTCCCCACCGACGGCGATGACACAGGGTGCGGCTTTGCGAGCGACAGCCGGCATCGGCCCGGGTCGTGACATGGGCAACGGCACCGGCTGTGGCACGAACCCGCGGCTGCGGCGCAGTAGAACCTGCCGTCTCCCCGCCATTCGCACCACAGAGTCGTCGGCGCGGTTGCGGATCGGCCGGTCGTGCAGCAGGAAGCAGTCCGCGATGCCCCCGAGGCTGGCCAGAGCCTCTTCGTTGTCACGGGCAATCGGCTCGTCCGTGCGGTTCCCGCTGGTCATCACAAGCGCGGTACAGGATCCGGCGAGTAGAAGGTGGTGGAGCGGTGTGTAAGGGAGCATGACGCCGATCTTGTGCGACGAACCGCTCACCGAGGAAACGATGCGGCATGGTGGCTGACATCCCGCTTTGCTTTCCCTACTTCCAGCCATGTCACCGCTCACGCTTCGACTTTCGTCGGTGGGTTCGACGGGAGACACGCCGGCACCGGTCGGTTCCCGGTCACCCGACCTTTGGTCCAACAGCACGATCGGTCTGCGCCACCCAAGCAGCAGCTCTTCCTCCTCCTCGGAGACTCGGGCGAATGAAATGATCACGGCTAGGTCGCGGGCCATGACTGCGAGCGGCTTGTCCGGCCTTCCCTTGCGCGCGCGCAGACGCGCCACCGCCGCGGTGTCCAGGGCTGAGCAGGCCAGGTGGAACCCGCCGAGTCCTTTCACGGCCACGATCTCCCCCGCAGCCAGCCTCCGGACCGCCTCCGCGATCGGGTCCTTCGCGCTGATGGCGTGCCCGGCCGGGTCCACGAGCCAGACGCGCGGCCCGCACGCAGGGCAAGCGATCGGCTCGGCATGGTAGCGCCGATCGCGGATCTCCTCGTACTCGGCGCGGCAGTCGGGGCAGAGGGTGAAACCCCGCATGCCGGTGCGAACTCGGTCGTACGGAAGGCTCTCCAGGATGGTGTAGCGCGGGCCGCAGTCTGTGCAGTTGAGGAACGGATAGTGATGGCGCCGGTCGGCCGGGTCGCCGAGTTCGTGGAGGCAGGCCGCGCAGGTGGCCAGGTCGGGCGGAGGAAGGGTGGTCAGTTCGCCCTCGGGCGCCGAGGGGATGACCCGAAAACCCTCGTCTCCCATGGGAGGGAGGGCACTCTCTGCCAAGCCGGTGATGACGGCAAGCTCAGGGGCGAGGCGGGGAATGTCCGCGTGAAAGGCCGCGACGCCATCAGGGGTTCCCTCAGCCTCGATGGTGACGCCGTCCGGACCGTTCTGCACCCACCCGGTGATGCCGTGCCGCTCCGCCAGGCGGTGTACAAACGGGCGGAAGCCGACGCCTTGCACAAGCCCGCGCACCGTAATCCGGCGGCGGATCGGAGCCGCGGGCGGGTTGCCGGACGGGTTGTCGTCAGCGGACAAGATGGCGCCTCAGCAGATCCGCGGCAGCAGCTCGGCGGAAGGTCGCAGGAGCAGGCGCGCGCCACCGTAGCGGGTCACGAGAACGACGCGTCCCGGGGACTCGGCGCCGCGGCGCCCGCTGATGTCGGCGTCGGCGCGCCCATTGGATTCGGCGTCGCTGCGCCCACTGGATCCGGCATCGACTCGCCCGCGGGAGCCGGCGGTGATGCTGCCGATGCGCGCCGCGGCCTCACCCCCCGGGATGGCGCGCCAAGCCGCGATGGCCCGCTCGGCATCCTCCGCGGCGACCACAGCCACGACACGACCCTCGCAGGCTAAGTGCCACGGGTCGACGCCGGTGATGGCGCAGACCGTTTCCACCGCGGGACGGATCGGCACCGCGGCCTCCTCCACTCGCACGCCGCTTCCCGGAATTTCGGCTAGATCGGCCAGAACCCCGGCCAAACCGCCGCGGGTCGGGTCGCGCATGAACAAGGGTGCGATCCCAGCCGCGAAGAGGGCATCGACCAGCGACGTGACCGGCGCACAATCGCTGGCCAGGCCGGGGCCGGGGATAAGCCCATGGCGTGCCGCGAGAATCACCGCCCCGTGATCGCCCATGGGACCACTCACGAGAATGGCATCGCCGGAAGCGGGTCCGCGATCGGTGCGGGGATAACCGGACCGCACGACGCCGACACCCGCGGTGTTGAGGAAGATCCCATCCCCCTTACCGCGCTCCACGACCTTGGTGTCGCCGGCCACCACTTGCACGCCGGCCCGCGTCGCTGCATCGGCGATCGATGCGATCACACGCTCAAGGTCGGCCAGCGGAAGGCCTTCTTCGAGAATCACCCCGAGCGTGAGGTACAGCGGCCGAGCTCCTGCCACCGCCAGGTCGTTCACCGTCCCGTTGATCGCCAGGGACCCGATGTCCCCGCCAGCAAAGAAGAGCGGCTGGACGACGAAGGAATCGGTCGTGAGCGCGATGCGGCCATTCGGATCGGGACACACGGCCGCGTCGCCGAGCGGCTCCAGGAATCGATTGGCCAGAAGCGGAGCGAAGAGCCCCTGGACCAGATCGAGGGTCAGGCGTCCACCGGCGCCGTGGCCAAGCGTGATGCGGCGATCGTCATCGGTCACGACGCACCGCCCTCCCGATCCGTCACGGTCCTCGTTCCTCCGACCGACCCGGCGGCCGGATAGAGGTGGCGACTCCGACAGGTCCCTTCCGCCGAAACCATACAAGGCCCGTGCGGCGTCTCCGGCGTGCAGACGGTGCCGAAGAGCGAGCAATCCTCCGGCTCCGCGAGTCCGATCATGACGCGGCTGCACAGACACCCCGGAGCGTCATCCGGCACCGCAATCGTCTCTCCGGCGAGGGCGAAGCGGTGGCGGGCATCGTGACGCTGCCGCTCGGGGTGGACGTCCAAGCCGGTGCCTGGGATCGTGCCGAGTCCGCGCCATCGGGCGTCTCCCACGGTGAACGCCCGGGCCATCGCCTCCACGGCGCGGCTATTGCCTCCCGGCCGCACGGCGCGCGGGTAGGCGTTGACGAGCCCGGCCTCGCCCGCGTTCGCCATGCGCACGAGGCTTTCCAATCCGAGCAGGATGTCGACCGGCTCGAACCCGGCGACAGCGCAGGGACGGCCGGTGAGACGGACAAACCGGTCGTAGGGTTCGGGTCCGGTTACCGCGAGGACATGCCCGGGAAGCAGGAAGCCGTCGAGGGCCAGACCTTCCATCCCGGCCAGCGCCTCGAGGGCCGGTGGAATGAGCCGGTGCGCGGAAAGGATACTGAAGTTGTCCGGAGGATGCGCCAACAGCGCGGCCGCGGTTGTACACGCGGTGGTCTCGAACCCGACCGCGAAGAGAACCACCTCGCGGCCGGGCTCGTGGCGAGCGATCTCCACCGCGGCCGCCGCGCTCGCCACCACGCGGATGTCGCCGCCGCGCGAGCGGGCCTCAGCAAGGGAGATGCGTCCGGGGACTCGCAGCATGTCACCGAACGTGGCGACGACCACTCCCGCTTCCAGGGCGAGGCGCGCCGCGAGGTCAATCTCCTCCGGCGGGCAAACACAGACCGGGCAACCCGGCCCGGCGATGATGCGCAACGAGTCCGGGAGAAGGGACCGCAGCCCGGCCCGGGCGATCGCGTGCTCGTGCGTGCCACAGACATGCATGAAGACTAGGGCTCGGGTGGAGCCGTGGCGCAGCAGCCGATCCGCGAACTTGGCTAAGCGCACCGGGTCGCGAAAGATTTCGTCGGGGACTGGCATGTCCGACTCAGGCTCCCGGATCCGGCAAGGAATCTCCCGCCTCTTCACTGAGCAGGTGTTCGAGGAGGGCGAGCTGTTCCGCGGCCGCCTCTTCGTCCATGACCTGGATGGCGTAACCGGCGTGGACCAACACGAACTCGTCGATCCGGACATCGCCCACGAGGTCGAGGCGGATCTCGTAGCGCACGCCGGAGGATTCGACGAGGCCCCGGGTTCCGTCGACCTCGATGATCCGCATCGGTATGGCCAGACACATCGCGTCAGGCTCCGGACGCCGGGCCGCCCGTGGGACGGTGGTTCGGGGCACGGCCGGGGCTCGCGTCGTGGCTGGGACCCGGGTCGTGCCGGTGGCTCGGACCGTGGCTATGGTCCGGGCCGTGGTCGTGGTTATGGCTCTGGCCGGGTGCGTGGTCGTGCGGCATGCCGTCCCAGTGCTCCTTCGCGTGCGCCAGACGGTGCTCCAGCCAGGCGATCCACCCATCGAGCCCCTCCCCGGTGCGACAGCTCACCTCCAGGATTTCGATCCCCTCGCGCAGGACGCGCGCTACCCGTGATGCTTCGGCGAGATCGAAATCGGTGTGGGGAAGGAGATCGATCTTGTTCAGGATGAGAACGTCCGCGGTGCGAAACATGAGCGGATACTTCGCGGGCTTGTCATGTCCCTCGGTCACCGAGAGAAGCATCACTCGATCGGCTTCGCCCAGGTCGAACTCGGCGGGGCAGACAAGGTTTCCCACGTTCTCGATAACGAGCAGATCGATCGAGCCGAGATCCATGGTGTCCAAGGCCGCGGCCACCTGGCGCGGGTCGAGGTGGCAGGCGCCGTTGGTGTTGATCTGCCGCACGGGGATCCCAAACCGCTCGAGTCGGTCCGCGTCGGCTCGTCCCTGGATATCCCCCTCGATGACGCCGAACCGCGGGCCGGGGGCGATGCGTTCCAGCGTCCGCTCCAGGAGCGTCGTCTTTCCGGCCCCCGGGGCGCTCATGACGTTGATGCAGTAGATCCGGGCTTCTTCGAGCCGCCGACGGTTGGCCAGGCCCAGCTCGTCGGTCTGGTCCCAGAGGCGCTTGTTGACACTGAAATCGTGCATGTTTACTCCACGGTGATTGTGTCCACCGTCAGCTCGCGCCCCCCCGTGATGCGCAGCGGGTGCCCCTCGCATTGCGGGCAGACCAGTTCGGCCACATCCAGCCGCTCGCCCTCCCAGCCGCAGGCCGGGCACGTCACCGGGGCGGGCAGATGTTCGATCTCGAGCCGGCAGCCCGAGGCCGGAGTTCCGGCGGCAAGGGCCTCGAAACCGAACGCCAGCGAGTCGGGATTCAGGCAACTTCCCGCACCGATGCGGATGCGGGCCGTAACGACCGTCGTTGCACCGTTTTCCCGGGCGGTCTTCAGGACTACGTCGAGAAGATTCGCTGCCACGGCCAGTTCGTGCATGCTGCCTCTCCGCTGACCTGTCAGGAAGCCGAGTCTCGATCGGATGCCCAATGGAATCTAGCAGCATGTCCGGGTGAAGACAAGGAATCCGCGCGTGTTCCGGCTGCGAGGCCTTGGCTCGGCAGGCGGGGCCGTTCGCAGGCGACAGCCATGGTGTGGCCCCACGCTGGACCCAGGTTTCCAGGAATGTATCCTTAACAGAAGGACACCATCGATCTACCGTGCCGGCATGAGCCTTCATCCGTTTCTCACGAGAACCAGAGCGAAGCTCTGGCGGAGACACGGCCGGTCGCCCTCACTCGGCGCGACGCCCAATTGCCTGCGGCGGCCGGCAAGGTGCATGCGGTGATCGGGATGCGTCGCGCGGGCCGTTGATTCCCTGTCGGTCCCGCACACCCACACGATTGCGTGAACGTGCTCGTCGGCCCCATGTTCGCGGTGGGCTGGCGCAGCACCGGCGTCGCTTCTCCGACACTTCCGCCAGTCACCAGCATCTCACCACCCCCGCACCGCGCGTCTCCGCCCCGTATCCTTCACGAGTGTGGCACGACGAGCGGCCGTCCGCGCAATTGGATGACCTCTATGCCCATGCCATAGGTGGCGCTCAGCCGCTCCGTCGTCAGCACCTCGGCGGTCGATGCGGCAGCCAACACGCGTCCTTGTTTGAGCAACACCACCTGGTCAGCGATGGCTGCGGCGAGGTTCGGATCGTGGGTGGTGAACACAACGGTCCGGCCCTCGCGCCCCAGCATCCGCAGCACATCCAGCACCAGCCGCGTGTTCGCGGGGTCGAGGTGCGAGGTCGGCTCGTCCGAGAGCAGGATCACCGACTGCTGGACCAGCGCCCGCGCAATGGTCGCGAGCTGAGCCTCGCCGCCGCTCAGGGTCGGCACGGCCCGGTGCTGTAGCGCGGTCAGTCCGACGCGATCGAGAGCCTCGATCGCGAGGGCGCGGTCGGCAGGACCGGGTTGGTCGAGCAGGCCCAAGTGCGGCGCCCGGCCCAGCAGAGCGAACTCAAGCACGCTCAACTCGAACGCCACGGGTTCCGATTGCGGCACCAGGCCCACGCGCCGGCTCAGGTCTCGGCGTGAATAGTCGTGCTGCGGCCGGCCCTCCACCTCGACAGTGCCGGTCGTGGGTTTGAGCAGCCCGAGGAGCAGTCGCAGCAACGTCGTCTTGCCGGATCCGTTGGATCCCAGCACCGCGGTGATAGAGCCGGTCGCGACCTCGATCGAGACGTCGCTCAGTACGGCGGGTGCGCCGGGCCCGTACGTGAACGAGACATCGCGTAGCGCCAGAGCGGGCGCGCGGACGACCCAAGCGCCTACGGCCGGAGCAATCCCGAGGGCGCCGCCACCGATCTGCGCGTTGTCGGCTGCGTTGTGGGCCACGTTGTCGGCCGCGTTGTCGGCGCCTTTCGCACTCACGACCGCACCGCCGCCTGCCGGCGCAACACCACGCCCAGGAAGAACAGCGCACCCACGAACGATGTCAGCAGCCCCAGAGGGATCTCGCCATTGAGCAGCGTGCGCGCGACGTCGTCACAGGCCAGCACGAAGATCGTGCCGAGCAGCATGCTCGCCGGCAGGGCGCGCCGCGCGTCCGAGCCGACCAAGCGTCGCGCGATGTGCGGCACGATCAGACCCACCCAGCCGATCTGCCCGGCCTTCGACACGACCGCCGCAGTGGCGGCCACGGCCACGACCACGATGACCAACCGCTCGCGGCCCGGCGCTACGCCCAGGGAAAACGCGGTTTCGTCGCGCAGCGAGAGCACGTTTAGGCGCCAGCGCATCAGGTGGAGCACGACCAAACAGGGCAGCACCACCGGCGCGATGTGCAGAACGTCGCGCCAAGTGATCGCCCAGAGTCCGCCCAGCATCCAAAATGTGATGTCGGGGAGTTGCTTCAAGGGATCGGCCAGGTACTTCAGCGCCCCGGTCGCCGACGAGAGGGTGGCCGAGACGATGATGCCTGCGAGCACCAGCCGCAGCACCCAGTCGCCGAAGCGGATCCGCTGTGCGATCAGATAACTCGCCGCCATGCCGAGCAGCGCGAACGCGGCGGCCGAGCCCTGTACCGCGGCCGGCGCTCCTCCCAAGAACACGATGGCAAGAGATGCGCCGAACGCCGCGCCGGGCGAGACGCCAAGGAAGCCCGAGTCGACCAGCGGGTTACGAAAGACCATCTGCAGCACCGCGCCCGAACCACCGAGCGTCGCGCCCAGCAACAACGCGGCGAGGATGCGCGGCACGCGCAGGTTGAGGATCAGATTGCGCGCCAGCTCGTCGTGGAAGAGCGCCGCGGGGGGGGTCAGGAACGGTCCCGGGTAGCGGCCGAGCGCCGCCGATACCAGCGCACACACGAACAGCAGGCCTGCGATCGCCCACAGCCGCCTCGACGCCCGGCGCTCATCGCAGCCTCGACGCTCGGCGCTCATCACCGTCCGCAGCCGCGCCTCAGCGGACGCCCAGCCACATCTTGCTCACAATGCTTTTGTCGATGGCGCTCTCGTCCATTCCGTAGAGCGTACCGAAAAAGCTGTGCACCTCAGCGTCTAGGTCCAAGCTCTTGAAGCTGTCCGGATGGAGCGTCTTCGCCATCCAGGTCATGCCCAACAGCCAGCGAGGATCAGGCGTGTCCCAGCCATACAGATCGAACGGGAACGCGCACAGCGCATCCTGGCGTACCGCGCGCAACCCGCGCCATTGCGGATCGATCTTGAGCGCGGCGACCGCTTTCTCCGGATCGTGCGCACGCGCAACGACGAGGATGATCCTGTCGGGATCCCAGCGCGCGATCTGCTCGATGTTCGTCACGGTCCAGCCGCTGGTCGGGGCGGCCGAGTCGAGCCAGACCGGTCGCCCGCCCGCGGTCTCGACCTCCAGCGTCTGCATCCAGGGCT
Organism: Candidatus Eiseniibacteriota bacterium; assembly: GCA_903844735.1. GTDB lineage: Bacteria > Eisenbacteria > RBG-16-71-46 > CAIMUX01 > CAIMUX01 > CAIMUX01. Next base: position 8,683 of record CAIMUX010000129.1, on the reverse strand, counting down.
TCGCCGGCACACGCACGGCTGCGGCCCCGCCGCGCTCCGTGTACTCGACAACCAACACGCGCGGCCGCTCGGCCTCGGGCACGCCCTGCCAACCGGCACGGATGCGCGCGATGCGTGATTGGTAGTAGGCCGTGATCTCCTGCGCCCTCTCCGGCCGACCCAACAGGACTCCCAGGTTCGCGACGTCGCGGTAGAACTGCTCAGGCGTTTCCATGCCCAGATAGACCATCGGGACGTGAATCGCATCCAGAGTGACTCCGATCCGGTCGAGCCCTTGGCCCCGCGTGAGCACCAAGTCGGGGTGCAGCACCGCGATCTGTTCGGGGCCGGGACTGACCAACGCGGGCTTGTCTGCGAACGTCGGGTCCAGGAGCGGCAGAAAATCGCTGGCCAACGAGCCCTTTTTTTCCATGCCGACAAGCTGTCGTGACACGCCGGGAAACATGTAGAGCATGTCGAGCGCTATGTAGGGGCCGTTTCCCACCACGACGATGCGCTGCGCCGGCCGGGCCAGCTCCACCGTGCGACCGGCGGCGTCGGTCACGCGGATCGCGGGCGCACCATTGTCGGTTGACGTGGCGGCAGACGCCGGGCCGCACTTGCCGGTCAGGGCGAGGACCGTGATCAGCGCCAGACCAAACCGGTGGAATCTCATCGTCTGAGAGTACACCGGTTCCCGTCGGCGGTGGAGAAGGATCGGGGTCACGGAAGGTCGGCATCCCGAGGGGCAACGCCCCAAAGCACACTTCACCGGCCCGGCCGATTTTCTCACATTTTCCCCGCGGGCGGTGAGGAACGCGCTCAGCCGCCCGGCAATGGACAAAGAGCGATGAGGGAATGGTGACCAAACGGCTGAGACTCGGTCTTTCCGGCGAACACGAAAGGAATTCCACCTCAGGCTGCGGCCATCGGCGGCCGAAGCATCGATGGGCGGTAGTAGCGGCGATACCGGCAGCCAGGCACGGGCGGATGCACGGGCGGAGATGCTGACATGGAGACCCCAACATGGACACGCTGACCGAAGAACGCGCAACCCTGCAAGAGACGATGAGCTTTCTCGGAGCGATCTCCAGCGGCATCGAGGATGCCGTCGGGGAGTCGGCCGGCAGCATCACCTATGTGGCCGGGAAGGATTTGGGAAAGCGCTTCGCGCAGCAGGCGAAGCGCACCGACGACCTCGAGGAAGCCTTGGCCGTGGTCCGCGCGGTGCTGGCCGAGAACCAGTGTCTCTGGCAGTTCGAGACGTTCCAGCCCAGCGATCGTGAGTCCTTAGTCCGTTCGACCGAGGAGGGCGAGGAGATCCTGTTGGTCTTTCGCGACTGCATGATCCGCCAGGCCCTTTTCCTCTACGGGCACCACCAGAAGGGATCGTTGTGCAACATGATGTTTGGATTCTTCGCCGGTGCGGTGGAGACGATCATGGGGCGCAAGTCCAGCCTGGAAGTGCTTCACGCCGGTGAAAACGCCTGCCTGAAGCGGCTTCTGATTCACCGCTGAGCCGGGGCGTTCGGTCGCAGATCCGGGCGGGGCGGAGTGGGATGTGATGGGGATGTGAGGGGGATCAAACGCGAAGGAGTGGTCCATGAACGCAGCCCGAAAAATCGGCTTGAACCTCGAGTGGCTGAGCGACTGCGGAGGCTGTCACGTAGCCATCGTGGATGTGCACGAGAAGATCCTCGACATCCTCGGGGCGGTCCAGATCCAGCACTGCCCGGTCCTCACCGACATCAAGGACTATCCCCACGCCGACATCGGCATTGTCTCCGGGGCTATCCGGACCGAGCATGACCGCCATGTCGCCCAGGAGATGCGGGCCAGTTGCGACAAAGTCATCGCCTGGGGGACCTGTGCCATCTACGGTGGCATTCCGGGGGCTGCCCTGGCCCACTCGCGTGAAGAAATTCTGCAGGCGGTGTACACCAGGAACCCGACCACACGGACCAACGAGGCTCCCCACAGCCAGGTCGCGCTCCTGGAGAAGCAGGTCATCCCCCTCGATGAAGTGATCGGTGTCGACATGTACCTGCCGGGCTGCCCCCCGCACGCCGCGTTCATCTTCGACGCTCTGCTGGCCCTGGTCGAGGGCCGCGCACCCAAAGCCCGGCAGGAGACGGTTTGCGCGCGGTGCACGCGGTCCATGAAGAAATCCGAGGAGACCCGGCTGAAGAGCAACCACGACGGGATCCCGGACCCTGACCTGTGTCTGCTCAGCCAGGGCTATGTCTGCCTCGGTTCGGTCACCCTCGATCGGTGCCTTTCTCCCTGCCCGAGCCAGGGAGTCATGTGTACGGGGTGCGCGGGGCCCACCATGCAGATTCTGACCGAGCCGAATCGCGACCTGCGGACTGAGGTGGCCGACCGGATGTCTCGCCTGACCGCGATTCCGCGCGAGGAGATCGTGGCGTCGATGGAGCGCTCGGGCAAGAGCCACTACGCCTATGCCATGGCCAGCAAGATGGTGGGAGAGAAACCCACCTTTCTCATTCGGAAATGGATCGCCGAGGTAGAGGAGGAGGCATGACCGACGCCAATCCGACCGGCCCGCCTGTGATCGCCGGGCAAGTCTCAGAGTCGGCGCCGCCGGCAGCGGAGTCGAGGACAAAGACCGCGGGTCCGATGGTGGTGGAAGTCACGAACGCTGCCTCGCGAGGGAGCGCGAAGGAACCGCTGGCGGGACGCCGAACGGTGACCATCGATCCTGTCACACGCATCGAAGGACACGCCCGCGTCTTCCTAGACCTGGCCGACGATGGGAGCCTCATCTCGGCCGGCCTGGTGGTGAACGAGCTGCGCGGTTTCGAGCGCATCCTCGTCGGCATGGAGGCGGACCGGATGCCGCTCATCACGGCGCGCATCTGCGGCGTCTGTCCTTCCGCCCACCACCTCGCCGCCTCAAAGGCCATCGAGGCCGCGGCCGGAGTAACTCCCCCTCCCGCGGCCAAGCTCCTGCGTGAATTGCTCTATATGGGCCACTACATCCACTCGCATTCCCTCTCCCTCTTCGTCTTGCAGGGTCCGGACCTGATTCTGGGGCTGGACGCCGACCCTGCGATTCGCAATGTCGTTGGCGTCGTGGAAGCGGCGCCCGAAGTCGCGAAGAAGGCGCTGCGCCTGCGCACGCTGGGCCAGAAGATCAACGAGATGGTCGGCGGGCGCGGTGTTCATCCGGTCACGTCGCTCGCGGGCGGCATCGCCTTTCGGCTCGACGAGGAGAAGAAGCGAATCCTCACCGACTGGGTGGAAGAGGCCCTGGCACTCGGCCCGGAGCTCATCGGGGTGGCCCGGGACAAGCTCCTACAGCAGGTCGAGGCGCATCCCGAACTTCTCCGCGACTGGGTTGTTCCGGCTTGGAACATGGGTACGGTCAACGACGGGAAGGCCTCGCTCTATGACGGCACCTTGCGGGTGATGGACGAGGTCGGGACGGTCCGGGACGAGTTCCAGGCCGCGGACTACGACCGTCACTTGGTGGAGTCGGTTCTCGACTGGTCGTACATGAAGCCGGTGCACTACCGTGAGACGGGCAGTGGCGAAGAGCGATTGTACCGGGTAGGAGCCCTGGCGCGGATCAATTGCGTCGACTCGATGGGCACGCCCGTGGCGGATCAGCTCCTGGCCGGGTTCCGCCGGGACTTCGGCCGTCCCGCGCACCAAGTGGTGCTCCACGCCTACGCCCGGATCATCGAGCTGATCTACGCCGTCGAGCGGGCGCGAGAGATCCTGGCCGATCCCCGGATCGACGGTGAGACCCGCGCGGAAGTGCGGTTCACCGGAGGGCGCGGCGTGGCCCACGTGGAGGCCCCGCGGGGGACTCTTATCCACGACTACCGGATCGACGAACGGGGCATCATCACGTCGGCGAACCTGATCGTGGCCACCCAGCAGAATTATGCCTGCATCAACCAGTCCATCACCCAGGCGGCCATGTCCCATGTGATCGGCCGCGCCGACGACGGATTGCTGAACGCAATCGAGTTCGCCATCCGCTGTTATGACCCGTGCCTGTCCTGCGCTACCCACGCGCTGGGACAGATGCCGCTCGAGGTGCTCGTGCGACAGGCGGGCCAACCCGTCCGGTCCGTGCGAAGGGAGGTCTGACCATGCGCATGGAGATCCACGAGCAGGCGTGCCGGGGATGCAGGATGTGCGTCGAGATCTGCCCGACCAAGGTGCTGACCTTCGACGAAGAGGCATGCCTGGCCAAGGTGGGGAAAGTCGAGGACTGCATCGCCTGCCTGTCCTGCACCTACCTCTGTCCCTCCGGGGCGATCCACCAGGAAGACTATCCCCGGGTGAAGAACTTCTACCGCGACCTCGAGTTCTGCGGGCGCATGGAGAAATTCCTATGAGCAAAGTGCAGGAAGCGCCCGTGGTGTCCGAACAGGACGCCGCGGTCCCGGTGAAACTGGTCAACAAGCTGCAGGAAACGCCCGTGATGTCCGCCCCGGACGTGGCGGTCCCGGTGACGTTAGAGGATCATCGGCGGGCGTTCACGGAGATCTCATTTCTACTCGACGCTTTCGCCGTCGCCTTGGGTGACATCATGGGCGGGGCTACAGTCTCCGTCGGGCGGAGCGCGGGCCGACAGATGGCCCGCAAGCTTCCGGACTATCTCCCGGAACCCACCATGGAGACCGTGCTGAACACCATCGCCGACCGTCTGAGCAAGGGCTTCGAGATGACCCACGAGCGCGGAGAGGATGGGGAAATGGTGGTGCGGTTCGACCGTTGCGCGATCCGGCAGGTCTGCCAGGCTCGCGGCAAACCGGTTGGCGGGGACCTCTGCCGGATCTTTCACAACTACCTCGACGGGGTCGTCTGCGAGTTGCTCGCCCGACCCACCCGATCTTCTGTCGTTTCCTGCGGGGAGAGCTGCCGGATTCGGCTGGAGACGAAGTGAGCGAGGGCGACGCGGGGCGGTCCCTCGTGCTCTGCGTGGGCAACGACCTGGTGGCGGACGATGCCGCCGGGTGCCACGTCTACGAGCGTCTCCAAGACTCCGTCCTGCCGCCCGGTACCAGGGTGGAGCTCCTCGGCCTCGGCGGCCTCTCCGTCTTGGATCACCTGGACGGCGAGGAGAACTTGGTGCTCGTCGATGCCGTGAGTCTGGGCGCTCCCGTGGGAACGGTCCATGTGCTGGCGTGGGACGACCTGCCGTGCGTCTACGCCACCCCGGTTTCCCTGCACGGAATCGGGCTGCGGGAGGCGATTGAAGTCGGGAAGCGGCTCACGCCCGAGGCGATGCCGCACCGCGTCCTGCTCGTCGGGATCGAAGGCCGCTGCTTCGACCTCGTCGGCCGGCCGCCTACGCCGGAGGTGGCGGCGGCCATCGGGCCCGCGGCGGACGAAGTCATTCGATGCTTGCGTCAACTGAACGGCGGAGACATCCCCGGGGCACGGACCAGCCGGCCACAGGCCGAACAACGGACACCGAGCACCGGAAAGGCACAGGGGGCACCGTGAGTATGAAAGAAGATCCCAATTCCGTTCGGAAAGGCCCGACGCCGAGTACCACGGAGATCGCGTGCAGTCACGAGACCGTCGCCGAGATCAGAAGGCTGCTGAACGCGGTGACCGAGGGGCGCCTGGATGAGCGGGGAGATCCCCGGAACTTCGAAGGCTCCTCAGCGGAAGTGGTCTCCATGATCAATTCGCTGCTCGACACCCTCGTGGGCCCGCTGCGCTTGGCCGCCGGCACCTTGGACAAGATCTCCCGCGGGGAGATCCCGGAATTCATCACCGGCGACTATCACGGGGAGTTTGACGGGATCAAGCGGAGCGTGAACTCCTTCCTCGCCACCATGTACGGGATGCAGCAGGAGACACGCAATGTCGTGCGCGCCATCGGGGAGGGCAGGCTCACTACCCGGGGGAATGAATGGGATTTCCAGGGCATCTGGGCTGACCTGTTCCGCGGGGTGAACGACATTATCGACGCGGTCACCGATCCGCTGGTGGAACCTAGGGCCGTCCTGGACAAGCTCGCCGACTACGATCTCTGCGCCCGCGTGACCGGGAGATACCGGGGCGAGCACGCCCGGATCAAGAAAGCCCTGAATGCCTCCACCGAGGTGCTGCACCGGGCTCTCCTGGAAGTGGCGCAGGCCACGGAGCAGGTCGCCGCGGTGGGTGATCGCATCACGGTAACCAGCCAGACCATGGCCGAGGGGGCGATCAACCAGGCCCAGTCGGTTCAGGAGACCGCCGGGAGTCTGCAGAAAATCACAGCGGCCGGACGCGAGAACGCGCAGAGCACGCAGACGGCCACCGTGCTGGCCGGCAAGGCACGAGAGTCCAGCGGCCAGGGCAAAGCGTCGGCGGAGAGTCTGAACGCCTCCATGGCGGAGATCCGCACGGCGGCCGAAGCGACCATCGCCGTGATCCAGGAGATCAACGAGATCACGGCGAAGACCACCGAGCTGGCCGCGGACGCGGGCGGCAAGGCCGCCCAGGTGGGAGAGGCCGGCCGAAGCTTCGCCGTGGTGGCCCAGGAAGTGCGGACCCTGGCCGGCCGTTTCAAGCGGACCGCCGGGCAGATCGAGGAAGCCGCCCGGGGTGGCGAGGCGAGTGTGGAGAAACAGGAGCGCACCGACGCGCGTCGGCTGGCCGGCATGGCGGAGATCATCCGCGAGATCCAGAAGATGGCCATCGAAACGAACATGCTCGCCCTGAACGCGGCGGTAGAGGCTGCCCATGTGGCCGAGGCGGGCCTCGGGTTCGAGCGCACCGCGGCGAACGTGCGCGGGCTGGCCGTCCAGTCCAAGGACGCCGGAGACCGAACCGAGACCGTCGTGCGCCGCTTCGTGGCCCTGGCCGAAGAAGGCGAGGAACGGTCGCGGCAGATCGAGGGGCAGTTGGCGGAGATCGTCGGCGCGGTAAGCGAGGTGTCCCGTATCAGCGAGACGATCGCGACATCCATCGGCGAGCAGCAACGGGACATGGAGGCAGTGGACGGTTCCCTCGGCAAGATCACCGGCGTGATGCAGCAGAACACCGACGCGGCGAAAGCCTCATCCGATGCTTCGGACATGCTGGCCTCGCAAACGGCGACTCTGCATGCGCTGTTGGGGAAGTTTCGGCTGGAGGCGGCGGAGAAGGCGGTGGAGAGGGCGGCGGCGTAGTCCTCACCCGCCCCCATGGCCCCCAAAGCCAGCTCCGTGCCTGTCACCTTGTCATTGATCACATCACGCCTCGCGCTGTGACTTGAGCGTCTGTGCCGCCACCCTCTGTTCCGGGGGCAAGCGGCCTGCGCTCGCCGCCCGCCGTACATTGCCACGCGCCGTGGCACCGATCCTGCGACCTCCCTTACCGATGGACGTAACCCCGACAGCGCCGGGCGTGGCTGCGAAAGGCAAGCGCACCCGACGCCGGAAGCATCCGCGCACCCCCCGCGCGACTGTCGCTCCTCCGACACTTCCACCGGTCGCCTACGAACGGACCCCCGGTGCCGCCTCCGCGCCGCTGCCGGCCGTGCCCCCTGTGGGGGGCGCGTCCCCTTCGGGGGGCATCTATCGCCGTCACGAGCCCGCCGTGTCCCCTTTAGGGGGAAAAGACGGTCTTGTACGGGGTTGTTCAAGAACATCTCGAGACATTCCTGGATCAATCGCGCGAACCTGATGGCGACAAACGGCCGACACCGCCGCGTGGCTGGTCGACAGCCTCCTCCCCGAAGCCGGCTACCGGCAATGGGTGCTCACCTTCCCCTATACCATGCGCTTCCGCCTGGCGGCCGACCGACACCTTCTCAGCACCCTGCTGCGGGTGTTCCTGCAGGTGTTGTTCGCCTGGCAACGACGGCGGGGGCGGGCCCTCAGCTTGGCGGACGGCCACACGGGGTCCGTGTCGTTCCTCCAACGCTTCGGCACAGCCTTGGTCTGGGTGGTGCACCTGGGACATGCGAGACCTTCTACATGGAAGACCCGGAGGAGCAAGTGCGCCCAGGAGCATCGCCGCCGTCGGGGCCCCGACGGCGGTTCGTGGGATCCGCTCGCGCTGTCGCCGAGCTCTTGTACATCCACAGAGGCTGCGGTATCCAAGGGGCCCCCGCCGGGAGAGTCCGGTGCATGTCGCGACGGTGGCGGCGGCGGCAACAGCCCGCGGACCTTGCTGCGGTTTGCAAATACACCATGCTACCTCACCCCATGAGCGTACGGAAACGACACCAGCGCCGCCAGACGCCGGAGAAAGTCGAGCGGCTCGAGGACAATGGCGGTGGCCCCGCCGGCATGCGGCCAGGGCCGGCGCAAATGATAGACAACCTTTCCGTCGGGGCGCCGCGAGAGGCGTTCCTGCGAGAAAGGAGCCCGCAAGCCATAGCGCAGCAGACGTTCAAGAGCTTCTCGGTCATGCACTTGTACACACTGTGCCGCTTGGAGCGAGAAGCCGGCCACGGAAGCACAGAGTGGCTTGCCCTGCAGGCCATCCTCTTCCCGTCCAGACGCCTCGAGCCCCGGAAGTAGCGGGATGTCCCGCGTCCCCCCCTGCGGGGACACGGCCGGTGGAGCGTCCCGTGACCAGAAGATGGCTTCTATGAGTGCGGCCAGGTCTGGATCAAGATAGTCCCCCTGCTCCTCTGCCGCTGCGGCCAGCCGCTCGGTCAGGCGGCCCGCCACCGTCCGGGTCAGTTCCTCCACGTCGGTGGTGGTGGGTGGAGGGAGCGGGACGAAGCGCAACCGCCCGCTCG
>CAIMUX010000128.1 GCA_903844735.1 Candidatus Eiseniibacteriota bacterium | reverse complement strand
GCCGGAGGGTCGTACAGCGTTCTGAACCGGCGGATTCCGCGGACCGAAGGCCGGTACGGAACGCTGTACCCGCTGTCGGCTTTTCCTGTGCGGCCGTACGGAGATTCGAAACGCGCGTCGGGATTCAGCGGCGACTCGTACGGAGTTGTGAACTCCCGTGGGAACTCTTAGGGAAGGCGGTTCCGATCTCTGTACCGGGTCCGGACGGCCGAAGTCGGGGGTGGGGCGCTGTGACCTGGTGTTTTCCGGGCGGAATCTCACATTTCAGATCTCTGAACTGGTTGGCGGCGAAAATGGGCTCGCTGTTGGGCGATCTTGCCGGTGAGCGGCGCGGGGCCGGCTCCCGGGACGCTAGTTGGACGGGGGGCGCGCGGGAGAGCGTGTCGTGCGCCAAGAGCGAGCTGAGCCGAACGGGCGAGCACGCAGCCGATTATCGACGACCATGCGCGTGGTCGTCGGTCCATTTCCGTGCCGGAAGTTGTGAGCCTCGGCGCATCCGCACGTTTCCTTAACATCTGTTGAGTTTTGGCACCCTACTGGGGGGCGCCTCCCGGGGACGGCCGGGAGATCCCTCCTGGCTGCACACAGCGCGGACCCGGTGCGCCTGAGCGACCGCGGACGACGTCCGAAGTCCGAAGCCCGACGCCCGGCGCCCGAAGCCAGAAGTCCGAAGCCGGAACGATCAAACGTCCAGGTACAGCGAGATCTCCCGGGGATGCGGCCGGCTCCGCACGTCCAGCGATTCCTTCCTTTTCAGATCGATCCACGCCTGGATCAAAGGTTCGTCGAAGACCTCGCCGGCCAGCAGGAACTGGTGATCCTTTTCCAGTGCATCGAGCACGGCGCCGAGGGTGAACGGCAGGCTGCGGATGCGCTTCCGCTCTTCTTCCGGCATCCGGGTGAGCGGGACCTCGAACGGGCCGAATCCCTCGACGCGCGGATCGATCTTCCGCTTGATGCCGTCGATCCCGGCCATGAGCATCGCGGCGAGCGTGAGGTAGAGGTTGCCGGTGGCGTCCCCGGGACGGAACTCGATCCGCTTGGTCTCGGCGGTGCGCCCCTCTTCGGGGATGCGTACCGCGGCGGTGCGGTTGCCGCGGCCGAAGATGAGGTTCACCGGTGCTTCGAACCCCGGGACAAGTCGTTTGTAGCTGTTCGTGCTGGGGTTGGTCAGCGCGAGGAGAGCCGGACCGTGCTCCAGCAGGCCCCCGATGTAGTGCAGCGCCGTCTCGCTCAGTCCCGAATAGCCCTGCTCGTCCCAGAAGAGGTTGTTCTCGCCCTGGAAGAGCGTCTGATGCACGTGCATGCCCGAGCCGGCCGCGTTGTACAGCGGCTTGGGCATGAATGTCGCGACTTTCCCCGCGCGATCGGCGGCCATGCGGACAAAGTACTTGATGAGCAGACCGTGATCGGCGGCCAGAAGCAGCGGCACCGGCAGAACCTCGATCTCGCACTGGCCCGGGCCTCCGCCTTCGTGGTGATGGTACTTCACCGCGACCCCGGCTCCCTCGATCAGTGCGGTCATCTCCGCGCGGAGGTTGTACAGCCGGTCGTTGGGCGGAAGAGCGTGATAGCCGCCGTGAATGGGCATGCCGAGGACCGGCAGGTCGGTCTGGTCCCGGTCGCTGCCGGTGTTCCAGGCCCCCTCCACCGAGTCGATGTTGTAAAAAGCGTGATTGATGTCGCAGGAGTGACGGACGGTGTCGAAGACGTAGAACTCATATTCGGGCGCCATCGCGGCCCGGTCTGCGATCCCGGTGGCGCGGAGGTACGCCTCGGCGCGCGCGGCCACGGACCGAGGGTCGCGCCGAACCGACTGGCCGCTGCGCCCGTCGTGGATACCGCAGATCATGGAGAGAGTGGGAGCCTCCCAGAACGGATCAAGGAAAGTGGTAGTCGGATCGGGAAGCAGAAGCATGTCGCTGGACTCCGTCGCGGCGAACCCCGGGACGCTGGAGCCGTCGAAGCCCACTCCTTCCTTGAAGAGATCGGGGCTGAGTCGAGAGGCCGGCAGGGTGACGTGGTGCCAGCGGCCAAGCAGGCCACAGAATTTCAGGTCGATCATGACGATTTCGTGCCGGTCGGCCATCTGGAAGACGCCGGAGACAGGGTCGTTCATGGCGGAGTTCTGCTGATTACGGAGCATGCGGTTGCCTCCCATCCACACCCAGACGCAGTGAAACAAAACGTAGCATACCCCGGTTGGGGGCAGATGCCAAGCGGCAGACGGTGGGTCTACTCCGAATCTCGGAATAGTCGGAGCGAGCTTTCTGTGCGATACTGCCCGTTCGCGGTCGATCCAAGGGCGAGGAGAGTCCCCTTCGCTCTGGCTCGTGGTGCCGAGGTCCTCTATGCGGAGGTCAGCCATGCCGATGATCGTCGGCCGTTGTCCCGCCATCGCCCCGGTCCGTGGAAGCGCTCCGGCCCGGCGATCCGCTCCGGCCCGGCGATCCGCTCCGGCCCGGCGATCCGCCTCGGCCCTGCGACGCGCTCCAGCCCGGCGCAGCGCCGCGCTGCGCGTTCCGGCGGTCTTGCTCCTCCTGGCTACGGTCGCCGCGGTCTTTCCCGCCGTGGGGACCGCGCGCACCGGGTTGCTCTCGGTCCGGGTCACCGACGCCATGACCGGATTGCCGATCCCGGGTGCGTTTGTCCAGGTCGGCCCTTCTCCCGGCGATCCGTTTCCGTCGAACTCGGGGCTGGCCGACGTCTTGGGGTGGGTGAGCTTCGTCAACCCGAAGATCTCGGGATCACAGACGGTGACCGCGGCCGCGACCGGGCATGCGCGGCTGACGGTGATCCGCGCCGCGGCCGATTCGATTGCCATGGCGCTGCACCCTGAGGTTGCGCCGTCCAGCCTTCCGCCGCCGAAGGCCGAGATCTCCGGCACAGTGACCGGCATTGCCATGCAGACCAACGATGGCAACCTCGACATCGGCGTCGTCTACCCCGCCGTGCGGCTAAGTGACCTCCTCTCGACCCGCCTGCTTCCGTTTGAGGTCCCGTCGGACACGGTGAGCTTTCCGGTCGTGGGACCGGTCGTTCTACCGGGCAACGTGGTTGTGCCGACGCAGACCGAGTCTTTCATCGTGACTTTCTCGAAACCGACCTACCGCTTTTTCGTCCCTGATGGGCAGACGTACGAGTTCCTCGTGGTGGCCGGGCGCCTCCCGCTGTCAGCGCTGGGCGGCAGCGGACTGCCGTTGAACGAGCTCACCATGCGGGAGATCGGGGCCGAACTGAGCATGGCGGTCAACGGCACCCGGACCCTGAACCTGGCCGCTGATCTCAACCTGGCGCACACTCTCACTGTGTCTGCGGCCGAGGCGCCCGGCGGCTCCCGTGTGTTTGTCACCGCGGTGGCCGATCTGCAGGGCGGATCGCGGAGCCTGTTCTTCGACGCCAAGTCGGCGTTGCGCGACACGCTGGGCAGCTTTCACTTGTCGGGGCTGAACCCGGCGGGCGATCTCGCCGACGAGGTGCCCTACGTGGCGGGGTACTATGGCGACAGCGCGGTGGCGAACCTCTATCAGGCGGGGCGTGTCGACCGGTCCCCCTTGACGCTGCCGGCCTCGCGCAATCTAGGGCAGTTCTTCCTGCTGCCGTCGCTCCACCAGGAGGGTGATAGCTGGCACTGGTCCGATGTCTTGCGCCCGGGGATCACACCTGCGCCGACCTGGGCCATCGCCACCTTCCGCGTGGCAGCATCGACTCCGGGTGATCCGGCGGTCACCCCTCGGACTCTCTGGGAGGCGTGGGTGCCCGCAGGCGACCTTTCCTTCCGTCTGCCGGTGCTTCCGGTCGGTGTGCCCGGGGGGCTCGTGGATCCGGGGCAGACGCCGGAGGAGGATCAACTGCTCTGGGATCAATGGATCGCCGATCCCGCAGGCGACATCGAAAGGGTGATGGCGAACGCCTTCGGTACGCTGACCCGCTGGAGTCGTCGCACCATCGAGGTGTACTCCCCGATCATGGATGTGGGGGGCGAGGGGCTGGGCTCGCTGGCCGGACGCGGCCTGACCTTCCGGCTCGCGCCGAACCCGGGCCCCGGGCTGCGCGAGATCTTTTGGGACCTGCCGCCCCCTAGCGGTGAGCCGGTCTGCTGGACGGTGGTGAGCCCCTCGGGACGCCGCCTGGCTTCCGGGACGTTTCCTTCATCGGGGATGGTCCGGGATTCGAGTACCTTCGAGGGGACCCGCGACCTTGCCACCGGAGTCTACTGGATTCGGCTCGAGGTGGATGAGCGCGTGGGGAGTGTTCCCCTTGTCGTGATCCGGTGAGAGGAGTCAGGAGGTCGCATGAAACGGTTCGCCTCGATCATGGTCCCGGCAGTCATCGTGGGAGGGATCTTCCTGTCGTGTTCCGGCGGCCCCCCGGTATTCAAGCTGGGTGGTGTCGGCCCTGTCACCGGTGAGGCCGCCACCTTCGGCGCCTCCACCAAGCAAGGGATCGAGATGGCGGTCGCGGAGTGGAACGTTCAGGGTGGGGTCCTCGGCAAGCAGATCCGTCTGGCTTTCGCCGACGACAAAGGCGATCCCGCCGAGGGCGCGACGGTCTACACGAAACTCATCCAGCAGGACGGGGTCTCCGCCATCGTCGGCACCGTCATGTCCAAGGTGTCCCTTGCCGGCGCCCCGATCTGCCAGAGCTACAAGATCCCGATGATCAGCACAGCCTCGACCAACCCCAAGGTCACCGACGTCGGCGACTACATCTTCCGGGCCTGCTTCATAGATCCTTTCCAGGGTACGGTCGGCGCCGCGTTCTCCTATTCTGACCTGCAGGCGAAGACGGCCGCGGTTATCTTCGACGTCGGTAATGATTACCCCAAGGGCCTGGCCGAGTTTTTCCGGACGAAGTTCACGGAACTCGGCGGTTCTGTCGTAGCCTTCGAGGGGCATGCGACCGGCACCACGGACTTCAAGGCCCAGCTCACGAAGATGGTCCGTGCCGAGCCCGATGTCATCTACTGCTCTGACTACTACAACGACGTCGCCCTCATCGCCCGGCAGGCGCGGGAACTCGGCTTCAAGGGCCCGATGGTCGGCGGGGACGGTTGGGACTCGCCCGAGCTCACGAAGATCGGCGGCGCGGCCGTGGAGGGCACGTTCTTCACCAACCACTACTCGAAGGATGACATCCGGCCGATCGTCAAGGACTTCGTTGCCAAGTTCAAGGCGAAGTACAATGCCGATCCGGACGCCCTCGCCGCCCTCGCCTACGACGCCACCTACATCATGTTGAACGCGGTGAAGACCGCCGGCACGGCCGACGGCGCCGCGATCAAGAATGCCCTTGCGAGCACGGACTTGGAAGTCGTCTCCGGCCGGGTCAAGTTCGACGCGAACCGAAACCCGGTGAAGTCCGCGGTCATCATCGAGATCAAGGGCGGGGAGCAAGTCTACCGCACCACGGTTTATCCGTAGGGGCAAGCGAGAAGCCGTGGATGCCGGCGGCCCCGGTATCGTAGCAGAACGCTCATGATTCGTGCGGGCCGGCCCGCGGCACGCGGCTCGGGAACGGGTTTTTATGCCCCCGAGCTCCCAGAGGGGTTCACATGGATTCCGTCATCAACGCCCAGCAGATCGTCAACGGCCTTCAGCTCGGGTCGATCTACGCGCTCATCGCCCTCGGCTACACCATGGTCTACGGCATCGTCAGGTTGATCAACTTTGCCCACGGCGACTTCTACATGGTCGGCGCCTTCGCCGCCTACGGGGCGTTTTACCTCTTCAACGCCTACCTCGGGTCCGGCGGTGTGCTCGCGTTTGTCGTGCTCATTCTGGCCATGGCCGCCTCCGCCGCCATCGCCCAGCTCGCGAACCGGCTGGCCTACAAACCTCTGCGCTACAAGCCCCGGCTTTCCTCACTGGTGACCGCCATCGGGGTCTCGATGTTCCTTGAATACCTGTTCTCAGCCCTTCCGGTCATCGGCCCCAACCCGCGCGGTTTTCCCGAGATCATCCCGAAGCGGATGTTCACGGTCGGGTCCGCCGAGATCTCGAACTACGTGGTCATCGACATCACCGTCGCAGCCGTCCTCATGGTCGGGCTCACCCTGCTCATCCGGCGCACGGCCCTCGGGAAGGCGATGCGCGCCGTGTCCCAGGACAAGGACGCGGCCAGGCTCATGGGCATCGACGTGGAGAAGATCATCTCCGCGACCTTTCTGATCGGGGGCGCTTTCGCCGGTGCGGCCGGGCTCCTTGCGGGAATGACCTACCCGCGGATCCAGCCCTACATGGGCATTCTCCCCGGGATCAAGGCGTTCATCGCGGCTGTCCTCGGGGGGATCGGCAACATTCCGGGCGCCGTTCTCGGCGCCTACATCATGGGCCTCGCCGAGACCTTCGCCACCTCCTACAACTCTCTCCTCGGCGAGGGGATCGCCTTCGTGATACTCATCCTGGTTCTCCTCGTGCGGCCGACCGGTCTGCTGGGCGAGAAGACCGCCGATAAGATCTGAGGAGAGCGGCATGGGCAATCTCCGATCATCCCGCCTGGTGACCGTCGTCGCGTTCGCCCTAAGCGCGTGGCGATCTCGCCGCGGGAATCTCCCACTACCGCGCCTGCTGACCGTTGCTGTGCTGTTGTACGCTGTCATTCAGTTGCTGAGCAGGACCGGCATCCTGAACGGTTACTTCATGATCATCATCAACCGTTCGCTCGTCTTCGTCATCCTGGCGGTGAGCCTCAACCTCATCAACGGAATCGCGGGCCAGTTTTCTCTTGGACACATGGGCTTCGCGGCGGTAGGCGCTTATGTCTCGGGTTCGATCACGACGCTGATCTTCATGTATACCTCCGAGCAGGTCGCGTCGATCGGCGGCAACATCGTGTTCGTGATCGCCATCATCGTCGGCGGCCTCGCCGCGGCCGTCGTGGGCTTCCTCATCGGGTTCCCCTCGCTCCGTCTGAAGGGCGACTACCTCGCCATTGTCACGCTCGGATTTGGCGAGATCATCCGGACGATTCTCAACAACATCAGTGTCGTCGGCGGCCCCCGCGGCCTGCTCGGGATCCCGAAGTTCTCGAACTTCACCAATATCTTCGTTTTCACGTTCTTGACCATCGTGGCGTTGCGCAATCTGGTGCAGTCTTCCTACGGGAGGGCTCTGCTCTCCATCCGCGAGAACGAGATGGCGGCGGAACTCGCGGGCGTGAACACGACCCGCGGCAAGGTGATGGGCTTTGCCATCGGCGCCTTCTTCGCGGGCGTCGCCGGAGGCCTGTTGGCCCACCTCCTGCAGATCGCGCACCCGACGCAGTACGGCTTCTACGCCTCGGCCCTGGTCCTCATCATGGTCTACGCCGGCGGCATGGGCTCCCTGACGGGCTCGATCATCGCGGCGTTCTTCCTCACCTTCCTCACGGAGGCTCTGCGCGTCGGCATCGACCAGCTCAGGGATCGGGTCGGGATTCCCGTCGGCACGGAGTGGACGATGGTCATCTACGCGCTGCTCCTCATCCTCGTCATGCTCTTTCGCACCGATGGCCTCATGGGGATGCGCGAGGCGAAACTCCTCGTCATCGACGAGAGAAAGAAATGAGCGTGCTGCTCTCCATCCAGGGCATGTCGCACTACTTCGGTGGTCTGAAGGCCGTGTCGAACTTCAATTTCGACGTTCCCGAGGGCGTGATCTACGGCCTCATCGGCCCGAACGGCTCCGGCAAGACGACGGCCTTTAACCTCATCACCGGTATCTACCGCCCGACCGAGGGCCGGGTCTTTTTCCAGGATCGGGAGATCACCGGCCACAAGCCGTTCCGTATCGTGCACCAAGGCATCGCGCGAACATTTCAGAATCTGCGCATTTTCGGCAACATGACGGTCCTGGACAACGTCAGGGTCGCCCGGCATTTCCGGGTGCGCTCCGGCCTGGTCAGCTCCCTGCTCCGTCTCCCGAGCTTCGTCCGGGAGGAGCGTGAAGTGCGTGACGAGGCGATGCGGCTCCTCGATATCATGCACCTGGGAGGCCGGGCCGAGGAGCAGGCCAAGAACCTTCCCTATGGCGAGCTCCGCCGCCTGGAGATCGTGCGGGCCCTCGCCACGAAACCCAAGCTCATCCTCCTCGACGAGCCCGCCGCCGGCATGAACCCCAAGGAGGTCGCCGACCTGATGGAGCTGATCAAGCGGGTGCGTGACGATTTCAAGGTCACGGTGTTTCTCATCGAGCATCACATGAAGGTGGTCATGGGCATCTGCGAGCGCATCAAGGTCATCGACTTCGGCGAGACGATCGCCGAGGGCATTCCGGCAGAGGTCGGCCGAGACCCTAAGGTGCTTGAGGCCTATCTCGGCAGGAGGGGTGCGTGAGCTGATGGGCACCAGGCAGGTCTCGGTTTCCGCTGTCACACCCCACGGCGTCCTCGGGATAGGGCGGTTGGCATGCTGAGTGTCAAGAACCTCAAGGTCAGCTACGGCTGCATTGAGGCGATCAAGGACGTCTCGTTCGAGGTTCCCTCCGGGAAGATCGTTACCCTCATCGGCGCGAACGGCGCCGGCAAGACCACGACCCTGCGGGCGGTGAGCGGTCTGGAGAAGACCACGGGCGGTACGGTGTTTTTCCAGGGGAAAGAGATCACCAATATGGAAGCGCACCGGCTCGTGCCGCTGGGCATCTCGCACGTGCCCGAGGGGCGGAGGATCTTTCCTACGTTGACGGCCCGGGAGAACCTCGAGCTCGCCGGCTGGACGATCAAGGACAAGAAGCAAGTGGCTCGGCGCATGGAAGAGGTCTTCTTTTTCTTCCCTCGGATCAAGGAGCGTGCCTCCCAGCTCGGCGGCACGCTCTCCGGCGGCGAGCAGCAGATGCTGGCGGTCGGCCGCGCGATGGTCACGGGCGGCAGCCTCCTTCTTCTTGATGAGCCCTCGATGGGACTGGCCCCGGTGCTCGTCGAAGAGATCTTCGAGAAGATCGTTGAGATCAACCGCAAGGGCACCACCGTTCTCCTCGTTGAGCAGAACGCCGCCGAGGCGCTCGACATCGCCGATTTTGCGTATGTCCTGGAGGTCGGTTACACCACGATCTCGGGTCCCGCCAAGCAGATTGCCGCGGATCCGCGGGTGCGTGAGGCTTATCTCGGCGTCTGAGGATGTGTGCCCGGGCATGACCAGCGGCGGGATCCGCGCGGCCTGGGCGCCCTGGGTGGGGTCGTGTCGACTGGGGGAGGTTCGCATGGGCACGACGAAGCTGTCCGCGTTGCGCGGGGTGGTTGCCTTCGAGGGGCTGGCCCGGCGCCACATCGAGACGCTGGCGGCGCTGGCGGTTCGGCGCAACTACGCCGCCGGGGCGACGGTCTTCTCCGAAGGGGATTCGTCCGTCGGACTCCATGTCGTTCGCACCGGACGGGTCCGGGTGTACAAACTGGGGCCAGAGGGAAAGGAGCAGATTCTCCACATCTGGGGCCCGGGGGAGCCGTTCGGCGAGGCGGCGGCGTTCGAAGACGTTCCGTACCCGGCCACCGCCGAGGCGATGGAGCCCACCACGACGCTGTTTATCCCCCGCGCCGGCTTGATCGACGAGATCCGCCGCGATCCGGATTTCGCCTTGGCTCTGGTAACGCTGCTATCGCGAAGGCTGCGCCGGTTGGCGGGACTTGTCGAATCGCTCACGCTCCGCGAGGTGCCGGGGCGCCTGGCGGCGTTTCTGCTCCTGCTCTCAGAGCGGCAGCAAGGTGCGGATCGGGTGGTGCTGGATATGCCGAAGACGCAGCTTGCCGCGCTGATCGGGACGATCCCGGAGACCCTGTCGAGGATCCTCGGCCGTCTGTCTCGCGAAAAGATTGCGGCCACGGACGGCCCTCGTGCGATCGTGCTCCACGACCGGGGCGCGTTGCGGGCTCTGGCCGAGGGGATGCGCAAGCTGGGGTAGGCAGAGCGCGCCATGTCGATGGGGCTCACCGGCGTTCGGACGGGCCTTTGGAGGGGTTTCCCGGCAGCGCTCCCCGGCGGGGGTTTCCGGCTGGGACTTGGGCAGGCGTTCAGGGCAACCCACAGGGGCGCGCCTTCGTATTTTTCCTTCGTCCCGCGGACCGCTAGGGTCCCGGTCCATCTGAAAAGCTCTTCTGGGGAGGTGCCATGCTCGTCATCCGCGACCTGGTGAAGGTCTATCCCGGCCCCGTGGCCGCGCTGCAGGGGATCCGTCTCGAAATCGGGAATGGGATGTTCGGTCTGCTCGGCCCCAACGGCGCGGGCAAGACCACGCTCATGCGGATCGTGGCCGGGCTGCTCGAGGCGACCTCCGGTGACGTGACACTGGACGGTGAAGACATCCTCGGCCGTCCCGAGCGCGCCTGGGAGCAGCTTGGATACCTGCCGCAGGAGTTCGGCTTCTATCCGCACCTCACCGGCGAGCAGATGCTGGCCTACCTTCTCCATCTGAAGGGCGTGAACTCGCCAGGTGGCATGAAGGCGCTGTGTGCGTCGCTCCTGGAACGGGTGAATCTCACCTTCGCGGCCCGCCGTCGCGTGAAGTCGTACTCGGGCGGGATGCGGCAGCGGCTCGGCATTGCCCAGGCGATCGCCGGGGCGCCACGGCTCATCATCGTGGACGAGCCGACCGCCGGCCTCGACCCCGAGGAGCGTCTGCGCCTCTATCGGATCCTCGCCGAATTGGCCGAGGACCGGATTGTTCTGCTGTCTACCCACATCGTGGAAGATGTCGGTGTTCTCTGCCCGCGCTTCGCCGTGATCCGGCAGGGGCGGTTGGTGGCGGAGACCTCGCCCTCTCGAGCCCGTGCGGCGATCGAGGGGATGATCTTCGAAGGGGAGACCACCCCGGCCGGGCTGGATGAGCTGCACGCGGGCCGGTGCGTGACCCAGGCCATTCTCGTGGAGGGTCGCAACCGCGTTCGTGTCTATGAGCCACAGGGGGAAGCACCGGAAGGGTTCCTGCCGGTGACGCCGACGCTGGAAGACGCCTACCTCGTGATGATGCGCACGGGGGCGAATGGGGGAAGCGCCCCCGCCGGAGGTCGGTCATGAGCCTCCGCCGGCTCGGTCTCGTCTATCGGCATGACCTGAAACAGCAAACGGCCCGGCCGTTGATCTGGATCCTGATCATCATGCTCGCCCTGACCGCGTGGGGGCTCTCCCGGGGAGAGGTCCGGATATCTTCGGGAGACAGCTCCGTCGGCGGAACCAAGGCCTGGATCACGTCGGAGTTCAACAACGCGAAGCTCCTCTCCATGATCGTCTTTCTCTTCTACTCGTTCTTCCTTGCCGTGGCGGCCGGGATGGCGATCATGCAGGACGACGAACTGAAGGTGGGCGAGGTTCTCCACGCCACGCCCCTGCGGCCCGCGGAATACGCCTGGGGCAAGTTCCTGTCGGTCCTCACGACGTTCCTCGGAGTTTTGGCGCTGGACCTCCTTCTCACCGTCTTCTTCAACCACCTCCTTCCGAACCCCAAGGCGATCGAGGTGCGGGGGCCGTTTGCGCTGCGGAACTACCTCTGGCCGGCCCTCGCTTTCGGTCTGCCCACCATCGTCTTTTTCGCCGGCACTACGTTTGCGGTGGGTGAGAGGACACGCAAACCGATCCTCGTGTTTTTCGCACCGATGGCGGCGGTGCTCTTCTGTGCCTTCTTTATCTGGGGGTGGGCGCCGTCTTGGCTGGACCCGCGGATCAACCGTCTGCTCATGCTCGTCGATCCCGCCGGGGTACGTTGGCTGACGGAGACCTGGCTGAAAGTCGACCGCGGCGTCGAGTTCTACAACCATGCCCGCGTCATTCTCGACACGCCGTTTCTGCTCAGTCGGCTGGGGTTTCTGGCCGTCGGCCTGGGGGCCGTGGTGCTGGCCGGGCGGCATTTCGCGGCTAATCTGCGAGGCGTGACCCATAGGCGGGCGGGGCGCGTCATCGCTGGGGAGGATGCTTCGGCTGGAGAGTCTCCGGAGGCGGAGATGCCGGCCGGGACCGCCCGCGCGGGCCACCTCGTTCGTGATGCCTCCGCGGGGCACGAATCCGCAGCGATTGATTCCCTCGCGCGCGCTCTCGCCGAACACGATGCTGTCCCGGGCGCCTCGGCCCTGCGCTCCTCGGTCCGGCTCGAGATTCCGGCCACCCCGCCGGGGCTTCTGCTGGGCATGCTTCACGTGCTCCGTTTCGAACTGCGGGAGTTGAAAAGCCAACCCGGGCTATACCTCTTCGTGCCGTTGATCCTGCTGCAGACCCTGGGCACCACCCTTACCGCCTACGGCGCGTTCGACACGTCGGTCCTGGTCACCCCGGGTACGATCGCGGTGCGGGCGATGAACACCCTCACGCTGCTGACCTGCTTTCTCACTCTCTTCTACATGGTGGAGTCGCTGCGACGGGAGCGGAACACCGGACTGTTCCAGGTTTACTACGCCACCCCGGCCCGGACCGCTTCGATCCTGTTCGGCAAGGTGCTGGCGAACAGCGTCGTGGGGGTTACGGTGGCGCTCGGGACCTTCGTCGGCGGGGCGATCGCGATTCTCATCCAGGGAAAGGTGGCGCTGGACCTGAGGCCGTTCCTCGTGACGTGGGGGCTGCTCTTAGTCCCGACACTCATCGCCTGGACTTCCTTCGTCATGCTCCTCTTTGCCGCCACCGGCAACCGGTACACTACGTATGGCCTCGCCCTGGCCTCGATGGCCCTCACCGGCTGGATGCAGATGCGGGGCAAGATGACCTGGGTGGGCAATTGGGATCTTTGGAGCACGCTGGGCTGGAGCGATCTGGGGACCTTCGAGCTCAATCGGACGGCGCTGGTCCTAAACCGGGTGGCCGTTCTTGGGCTGGCGGTGCTCTTTGTGGCGATCACTGTGAAGATCTTTCCCAGGCGCGACCGGGACGCCACGCGCACAGTGCACCGGCTTGCTCCCGGGGCGATCGCTCGGAGTGTGCTCCGGACGCTTCCCTACGCCATGGTTCCGATCGTATCGCTTATCACGCTTTGGGTCCTGGTCGACCGCGGTTTCCAGGGAAAGGCCGCGGAGAAGCAGGCGAAAGACTACTGGAAGCAGAATCTCGCCACGTGGAAGGGTGTCGCCCTTCCGGCCCTGACCCGGGTGGAGGTGAACCTCGACCTCGATCCGGCCAGGCGATCCTTCCGCACCGATGGCTCCTACCTGCTGGTGAATCGTTCGGACAAGCCTCTCCCGCGGGTGCCGCTTACGGGCGGCTTTCACTGGGAGGAGATCGCGTGGACGATGGACGGTGCTACGTACAAGCCGGAAGATCGTACGCGCCTCTTTGTTTTCACGCCGCCCACGCCATTGGCGCCGGGCGACACTCTGCGGATCGGGTTCACCTACCATGGGCGCTATCCGAAAGGAATCACGAAGAACGGGGGCGGCGCGCCGGAGTTCATTCTCCCGTCGGGTGTGGTCCTGACCAGCTTCCGGCCGAGCTTCGTTCCGGTGCTCGGCTACATGGAGGAGATCGGGGTCGAGAAGGACAACCGGTACGAACCGCGCGTCTATCCGGACGACTTCTATGAAGGGATCACCAAGCCGGCGTTTGGCACCGGCACCCCGTACACCACGAAGGTCACCGTCAACACCCCGGAGGCGTACACCGCGAACTCCGTGGGGATGAAGACGGCGGAGACGGTCACAAACGGCCGCCGCACCGTGACCTGGGAGAGCGACCAGGGGGTGCGTTTCTTCAATGTCGTGGCCGGGCGCTGGAAGGAAGAGCGCGGCGAGGGGAGTTCCGTCTTCTACCACCCGTCGCACCGCTACAACGTCGGGGAGATGCGCTTAGGCCTCGAATCCGCACGGCGGTACTACTCCGAGTGGTTTCTGCCATATCCGTGGAAGGATTTGAAGCTGAGCGAGTTCCCCGCCTTGGCCCAGTACGCGCAGGGGTTTCCCACCGACATCACCTTCTCCGAGGGGATCGGCTTCCTCACGAAGAGCGACAAGAAGGGCGAGGCGGCCTTCGTGATCACCGCCCACGAGTCGGCCCACCAGTGGTGGGGGAACATTCTGACTCCCGGCGACGGCCCGGGTGCGGAGATCCTGTCCGAGGGGATGGCCCACTTCTCCACGGCTCTCTTACTCGACCAGGTCAAGGGGCCGGTCGGGCGGATCGAGTTCTTCAAGCGGATCGAGTCGAGTTACTGCGACGCACGCCAAGTCGATTCCGAGCGGCCCCTGGTCAAGATCGATGGCTCGAAGCCCGGAGACGAGAGCGTGATGTACGACAAGGGCGGCTGGGTCTTCTGGATGTTGCTGCACCGGATGGGACGCGAGCCGATGCTCGCCGGGTGTCGGCATTTCATCGAGATGTACAAGGACGGTCCGGATTATCCGGTGTTGCAGGACTTCACGCGTGAGATGCGGCCGTTTGCGCCCGACACCACCGCGTACGACGCGTTTGTGCGGCAGTGGTTCTTCGAGGTGAAGATGCCGGAATATAGTCTGGACGGAGCGCAGCGTGCGCAGGGCGGTGCCGGTTCCTGGAGCGCGTCGGCGCGACTGCGCAACACCGGCGCCGGGACGATGCCGGTGGAGGTGGCGGCGGTGGCCGGCGATCGGTTTGCCAAGGACGGCAGCGCGTCACCGGACTACCGGGAGGCCCGGGTCACGGTGGAGCCGGGGGCGGGGGAGGAGCGGGAGGTGGTCATCGCCTGCGGCTTCAAGCCGGAGCGGCTGGTGGTTGATCCGGATGCGCTGGTGCTGCAGTTGCGGCGGAAGGCGGCGGTGGCGGGGTTGTAGGGGAATGCAGAGGCGGTGCGCGCAGGTCGTCGTCGACCGCGCCAGTTCCAGCCGCCGCCGACCGCGTTGACCGCGCCAGGGCCCGCGGTCGCCTGAAGTCGCCTGACCTTTTACCCGTTCTGCAGCGACAATGGCGAAGTATTCGAAAGCTCGAACGGCATGCTGTCAATTGGGTTACGCGCCCGGATGTTTACTCTGATAACGTCCTGAAATGGTCGAAGCAATTTATCTCCAACTCCTCCTGGCGACGTTCGCCCGTTGGTGACTCGCCGGCAAGCCCAGGTCACCAGCTATCTGATCGACGAGAATCGGGTGCTGAGGGAACAGCTTGGAGGTCGCGGCCGCTCCCTGCGACCAACGAACGGCCGATGATGTCGCCTGGCCGCCAAGGGCATGCCGCTCGGCCTGAAGGCCACACGCGGGCACGAGTTGCTCAGCAGGGTCGCGCCGACCGTCGGCCGTGCGCGTCCCGCCCGAGATCTGGTGGTGGTCGAGGAGCGCCGCGGGCCAACCCATGCATCGCCTTCTCCGTAGCGACCAAGATGGAAGTCGCCATGTTCGTATCTCTCTCGGTCCATGGGCTCTCCGGACGCCGCGGCGGACCCCCAAAGAGCCGCGCGAATCGGCGCTCACCCCTTCGGATGCAACCCCCCCACCGGAGGCGGCTCATACCCCCGCTTCAACGGGATCAAGTTCGGCGCCGTCCCGTGATCGAGCCCCAGCACCGTAACCAGATCAGCGTTGCCCGGGATAATGAACTTCGAGTTCTGCGGCAGCACCTCACGCAGGACATCGAGTTGCTTGGAAAGCGCTGCCCGCTCCTGGAAGAACTTCTCCGCCGCCGTCGAGACCATCTCGATCGCCTTGGCTTCGGCCTCGGCGCGCAGGAGCTTCGCCTGGGCGTCACCCTCGGCCTTCAGGATCTCGGCCTGCTTGAGTCCTTCGGCTCGCAGAATCTCGCTCTGCCGTACTCCCTCGGACTCGAGGATGCTGGCGCGCTTGTCCCGCTCGGCCTTCATCTGGCGGCTCATCGCCTCGGTGATGTCGACCGGCGGGTCGATCTTCTGCACCTCGACCCGTGTCACTTTCACACCCCAGGTGTTGGTGGCCTCGTCGAGCACGGCTCGCAGGCTGGTGTTGATGGCGTCGCGCGCGGTCAGCGTCTCGTCGAGCGCCTTGTCGCCGATCAGGTTTCGGAGGTTGGTCTGGGCGAGGGTGGTGGCCGCCAGCGCGAAGTTCTGCACCTCGAAGACGGCCCGCACCGGGTCGACGACGCGGTAGAAGATCACCGCGTCCACGACGACGGAGACGTTGTCGCGCGTGATCACTTTCTGCGGCTCGACGGTGATCACCTGCTCGCGCATGTCGACCTTCACGATTTCGTCGATCAGCGGAGCCAGGAAGTTGAGGCCTGAGCCGGCGGTGGCGTGGTACTTCCCCAGCCGGAGGATCAACCCCTTCTCGGACTGCTTCACGATGCGGGCGCTGCGGGCCAGGATGATGAGCAGGATGAAAGCGGCGAAGATGATCAGAAAGACCATCGCCGGGGGTGTGTGTGCCATGGTCAGGCCTCCTTCGCGGTGTCGTCCCCGGCCAGGGGTACGACGAATACGGTGACGCCGTCGATGCGGCGGACGCGCACGCGCCGGCCCGCGGGGATCGGCGGAGCGCCGGGGCACTCCTGGTCGTCGAGAAGCGCGCGCCACTCGTCGCCCTCGTGGCGGACGAGACCGGCATGATCGCAGCCGGTTTTCTCGATCACGAGGACCTCCTGTCCGAGG
Organism: Candidatus Eiseniibacteriota bacterium; assembly: GCA_903844735.1. Classification (GTDB taxonomy): domain Bacteria; phylum Eisenbacteria; class RBG-16-71-46; order CAIMUX01; family CAIMUX01; genus CAIMUX01. The sequence goes on along the minus strand of CAIMUX010000128.1, from coordinate 31,816 downwards.
AGGGCGTCGGTGTTGGAGGGGATGCCGGGTCGCTTCAGCCGGGCGCGCAGGCTCCGCCGCCCGAACGCGACGTAGAGCACCGAGAGGACCCCCGCGATCACCAGGCCGATCACATACTGCCCGGTCAGAAGCCCGACCACCCCGCCGGCTAAGACCGCCGAGCCGATGAGGAGAAAATCGAACCCGCTGACGGCGCCGAGTAGGATCTCCAGGAGAATCAGGGCGGCGCCCAGGACGACAAGGATCCAGCTTATCGGTTTCTCCATGACTACCTCCCGGCGGATCGTGAGCCCGCCGGATCCTAGCCGGACCCCCGCCGCCGCGCAAGGAGCCCGAAGCCTACTCCAAATCCCCGAGAATGTTTTCCGAAGGCCTGATCTGATGTGAACCGGTTTGTGCTTCTGCGGTATAATGGTGACATGGGGACGAGATTCAGGCAGGATCCGGCCTTCAGGTCGGTGCCGGGAGTCGCCCCCGAGGGGAACAAAGATCTCCGACCCGGTTGGCCGGGGCCGCATCTAACGGGTGACGACAAGAGCCGAGTCGATGAAAGCGAGGTGGAGTCATGACGCCCGCCCTACCTATATTGCAGGACGAGGTCTTCCTAGAGGAACACCGGCGGATTCGCCTGCGTCTCCTGCGTCTGCGCAGGTTCACGTCCCCCGACTCCGGGTTTCCCACGGCGGTAAGCTGTCTGATCTCCTGTCTCGACGAGATCGATGGGCTGCTTCCGGAGCTGACCGCGCACTTTGCCCGCGAACAGCGGTTCTTCTACTCGCAGTTCGACCTGGACGACCACGGGGAAGCTTTCCAGGCCGGGGAGGCGCTCCTGGGGGAGCACCAGCCGCTGGTCCGCGAGTTGCGGGCACTCCAGGAGAGCGGTCGACGCGTTGTCGAGGAACTGCGGGCGGGGCACGACGCCGGCTCCATGGCCGGGGCGCTCAGAATCTACCTCTCCGCCACGGTGCAGGATCTGATCGACCACGAGGAGAAGGATCGCGAGCTGCTTTCCGGCGCCTGAGGCATCTCCGGAGGAAGCCCTCGGACGGCTCCTAGCCTGCCATGCCGCCGGGAAGGCTCTTGGGCGTCAGAAACCAGCGGAGCGTGGCCGCACCTGCGGCAGGATACCCCGCGAAATCGAGGCAGAGCATGGAGCTCTTCTCGAATTCGATGGCGACTTCGCCTCCCCGGTGAAGGAATCCGGCCGCCAGTTCGCCCAGGGTCGGAGCATGCCCAACCAGGATCACCACTGCCTCGGGTGGTAGCCTGCGTATCTCCTCCAGCAAGCCCTTCTCCGAGAAACCATCGCCCAAGGCTTCGAGGATGCGAACGTCGCCGCCGGGCACTCCGATGGCGCCGGCTGTGATTTCCGCCGTCTCTCGGGCCCGAAGAAGTGGACTCGCCAAAATCTGACGGGCCCCGGGCTGGACCCGGGCCAGGGCCGCCGCCATGCGTGTGTGGGCGCGGCGCCCCTCGGGGGTGAGCGGGCGCAGGCCATCATTCTGGTGCAGGCGCGGGTCGTAATCGGCTGCTTCGGCGTGGCGTACCAGGATGAGGCGCATCGGATTTCCTCCCTCAAGACAAGAAAGGCCCCGCCGGGGGGAACATCGGCGGGGCCCGCTGCCGGCCCCCACGGGAGCCGGTGCTCGCGTCGTCGGAGAGCTACTGCTTCTTCGTGGTGCGGCTGATGAACCAGCCCGCAGCGAGTCCCACGCAACACGCACCGGCGATGAACCTGCCCGGGTGGCTGCGCACATACGTCTCCGTCTGATAGCCTGCCTTGACTACGTTGTCCCGGACCGACTCCTTCATCGTCCCCGCCCACTGGGTGGCGGCCCGCCGGATATCGTATCCCTTCGTGGTGAGCGGAGCCTGCGTGAAGTCTCCCTCCGTTACTTTCGCCTGGGGGTTGCGTGACATGATTCCTCCTCCTTGACAGGACCTGATCGGTACAGTCCGGCGACTTGGCCGGCCGCGGGGACGGGCCCGCCGGATCGCGCCTAGAGCGTCTCGGCAAGGTTCTCCGTGCGAACACGGGAATGGGGACGCAAGCATCATGCCGGGGCCGGCCGGTCCGGGTCGGACTGCCCCTGCACAGGCGGGTGCAGGCGGAACTCACTTTCAACCTGTTCCATAGAAAAAGGTTACCGCAATGATGATCGCTCGGCCGAACGCGATCGTGGCTGCATGGGGGGCCAGGAGGCGGATCACAGAAGGCCTGTAAGCCAGTGCGTCGTGCCCGATCCGTCCGGTCCGGCATGCACGACGCACGGATACTCCCGGGGCCCATCCGGAGAGGAATCGGGCTCGGCGTCAGTCCAGCCCATCCCGGCTGAACTGCACCGTGATCCGTGGCGATCCGGTGTCGGCCCCCATCGGCCAGGCGAGGTCGATCTCGACATGGCTCAGGATCCCGCTGTAGCCGATATCGCGACGCAGGCCGACGCCGAGGTCCCAGTGCACCTCGGAGCGCCGCGGCGCACGTAGGTCGTGCCACTCGCGAATCTCCCGGATCAGCGGATCTATGAGGCCGGGCTTCAGACCCCAGACGGCTCCTACCTCGGCGAATGGAACGAGCTTCAGCCCGAGATTGCGCAGCGCCTTGACCCTCTTTACGCGAAGGGTGGCGGGCGGGCTGCGGACCTCGGCGCGGAGAAACAGGCGCTGGGTGCCGACAAGAAAGAGGCGTCGGGCGTCGACGAGGTCGGGGTCGGGTCTCTCGCCGCGGGGCGAAAAGGCGCGGAGACCGGCCGCGCCGCCGAGATCGGGCCAGGCTTGCCGCGGCGCCTCGCCGGTGGCCAGCGACGCCGATCCGTAGAGGCAAAACGCCGCCGATTGGCGGTTCAACCTCGTGTACCAGGCATCCGACTGCAGCCGCGAGAACTCGCGCGTTCCGCGCAGCAACTCGCCGCCGAACACCATCAGTTCGGTTTCCGTGATCAGTCCCTCGATCATGGTCTCTTCTTCATAGGAAGCGCCTCGCCGCAGGTGCAGCCGCAGGCCATTGCCGGTGAACGGCTCGGCTGCTCCATTACGTTTCATCCAGTCGCCGGCGCCGCATAGATGCGCGTCAGTCACCGTCCGCAGCGAGTCCTGCTCCAGGCGCACCCAGCCGAAGCGTGCCCGACGGTCCTCGGAAAACCTGCGCGTCACGGCGAGGCCGAAGCGACGCTCGCGCTGGTATTGCATTGCGTCGTAACCGGCGAAGAGGGTGAGCCATGTGTTTCCGTATGGCTGGTAGTTGCCGAACGGACGGACCTGGTCGGCCGCCTCGGCGTCGATGCCCCAGCGCCCCTGAGGGTCAAAATCGACGCTCGCGCGAACGGCCCCTATCGGGCGTTCGCGCCCGAGATCGTATCCCGCGCGCAGCTCCAGCTCGGTGATGCGCAGCCGTAGGTCCCGGAGGCTGCCACCCGCCTCAAGGTGCAAGCCCTCCGCCTTGTTGAACCGGAGTCCGTAGACGGGGGCGATACGCCGCCCACGGTCGCGACGAACCGAGGTGTCGTAGGCGGCAGTTACGCTGTCCCAGTCGGAGGGATCAAAGCGCGGAGCGAACTCCTCGAGGCTATCGTCGCCCACGGGCGAAGGCTGCACGGAAGGATCTGCGGCGAATGGAATCGGTGTGGCGAGGGCTGCCGTGCCCGCACCCGGGCCGACGGGCGGCCGGGAAGCGCCCACCGTCAGAACAGCGAGGCATTCCAGGAGCAGGCCGGCCGCCACGGCCGCGATTGCCGCGCCGGGCCGCCGGGTTCCGGTCCAAGATGCCGCGGTAGACCACCGGACTGAGTGCGCGGCTTCCGCGGCAGGCCGCCGGATTCCGACCGCGACGACCGAAAAGGATCGTCGAATCCCGGTCGCGGCGACAGCCGTGGACCGCTCAGGTCCGACCGCGACCGCAGCAGCAGACCCGCGGCATTCTCGTGCGCGCACATTCCCGGCGTTCATCGTCACTCCTTATCTTGGCGCTCTGGGCGGCCACCCGCGGGTGACGGGCCATTCACGCCGCCATGGCCGAGCTCAGCCTATCCGATTCCGTTCCCTTGGCGCCACGAGAGCGCACTGAGCTCGGGGGTCCGGGTGCCGGCTGGAGATGTGAATGGCCGCTGAAGCCTGAAGCTCGAGGTCCGAAGCCCGAAGCCAGTCGTAATCGTTCCTAACCGAATCTCATGATGGCTGGATTTTGGTTGGCCTGGAGCCGATCTTGTTGTATGCCTTGCGGAATATTCGGCTGGTGCCGTTCGGGTCCGCAGGGCGGCCGGCGGAGGGGGTCTTTTCCATGGGGTTTCCGGCGCTGACCGTGCAGATGCGCTTCGCGATCGCGCTGGCGCTGGGGTTTCTCGCCGGACTCGAGCGGGAGACCACCGGCCACACCAGCTCCCACCGCGTCCAGGCCGGAGTGCGCACCTACTCCATCGTGAGCCTCCTCGGCTTCGCGTGTGCCTGGTTGGGCCAGAACGGTTTTGGCCCGGCGATCCCCGTGGGGTTGCTTGCCATCACGGCCCTGGCCGTGGTTTCCCACCTGGTCAAGCAGCGCCAGGGGCACGGCGGCTGGACCAGCGAGGTCGCGGCACTGCTTACCTTCCTCGTGGGCGCTCTCTGTCTGCTCACCGAGATCTGGCTCCCTCTGGCGCTCGGCATTTCCAGCACCATCCTCCTCTCCGAAAAGACCGAGATCGAAGGGTTGGTGGCGAGGCTGGAGCGCAACGAGTTCCTGGCTATCCTGCGCTTCCTCGTGGTGACGCTGCTCATCTTCCCGGTGTTGCCCAACCGCGACTACACGCAGTTCAACCTCAACCCCACGCACATTTGGAAGGTGGTCGTGGTCATTTCCAGCATCGGCTTCATCGGGTACTTCCTGGTGAAGAAGCTGGGGGGGCGCTATGGGCTTTGGCTCTCCGGGGTGCTCGGCGGGGTTGTCTCCAGCACTGCGGTGGCGGTGGCCATGGGGCGCTTTGCGGCCAAAGCCCCGCAGGAGGAGAGGCGCGCGCTCCAGGCCGTGATTCTGGCCAGCAGCGTGATGTACATCCGCATCCTCGTGCTCTTCGGGTTCGTCGGCACCGCCTTCGTCCAGCCCCTCGTCTGGAAGCTGCCGCTCCTTGCCGCGGTCGGCCTCGTGCTGGCCGCGACGATGCGCCGTGATCACCGGCAGCATCAGGCAAACGCGGCGGTTTCGACTCTCACCAACCCGTTCGAGCTGACCCCGGCCGTGTTTTTCGCGTTCCTCTTCGTCGCCCTCGGCGTGGTCACCACCCTGGTCCGCGACTGGTTCGGCGGGGTAGGGCTTCTGATTCTCTCGTTCGTGGTCGGCGTTGCCGACATCGACCCCTTCCTGCTTTCGCTCGTGGCCGGGGCGCCGGAAGCGACCCGCGTGCTGGTGCAGGCGATTCTCATCGCGATGATGGGGAACACACTGGCGAAGGGCGCCTACTTCATCTTCCTCGCCAAGGGTCACCGCCGGACCACCGCGTGGCGGTTCGGTCTGTGGGCCTTGCTGCATGTGCCGCTGCTGTTTGTGTGAGGAGCGTCAGGAGTTCAGAGAGGAAGGGTGCTATGCAGGATTTTCTCAGCGTTCTCAAGTCGCGCCGTACCGTTCGGTCCTACACGGCAGAGCCGGTTCGTGAACAGGATCTCCAGGAGCTTATCGACCTCGCGGTGCTCGCGCCGACCGGAATGGGCGCCCAGCCCTGGGCGTTCACCGTGGTCACCAGTTCGGAGGTCATGCGGCAATTGAACGCGATCGTGCTGGGGGTCCTCCGGAGTCCGCACATGCAGCCGTTTCTCGCGTCGGAGGGGATGCAGGAGTGGGTCAGCCGGCCCAACGCCGACATCTTCTACGGGGCTCCCGCTCTCATCGGGATTTCCGGCAACGCCCAGGCGCCGTCCACGGCAATCGACTGCCAGCTTGCCGCGGAGAATCTGTTCCTGGCGGCCCATGCCAAGGGTTTGGGAACGTGCTACATGGGGTTTCTCGTGATGACGGCCGAGAGCCCGCAGATACAGACGTGCCTACGGATTCCCGAGGGGCACAGGCTCCTGGCCGCGGCCGTGGTCGGTCATCCAGCCCTTCCTCCAGATGGCCCTCCGAAGCGCAATCCGGCGCGGATCGAGTGGGTGCGGTAGCCGTGGCGTTCTTGCGGGTTCCAAGGCGCCGGGTTTCTGGATCCTCCGATATGCCAGCGGGTTGAATGGCGCCGGAACCGGGATGATCCGGGCTGCAGAATTCTCTTGCTTCCATTCTTCATCGGGGCGCATCATACGGTTAGTTGGTTTGCCGAAAAGGTCTGGTCTGTGCGGTTTAGTATCTGCCCACGCTCCTTGCCTCGATCGTCCTTCCTTCTGGACCCACACAGGGTTCCTTTCCAATGGATCCGGAAAGACAGAAATAGGATCCGCTGTCCTGATCAAAGGAGGACTACGATGGGTGCCAAGTTGTACGTTGGCAATCTGAGCTTCGATGTCGAGAACGCTGACCTGGAGGCGATGTTTGCCGCCCACGGTTCGGTCAGAAGCGCGCAGGTCATCATGGACCGCGACACCGGACGCAGCAAGGGCTTTGGGTTCGTCGAGATGGGCGCCGATGGCGAGGCCCAGGCGGCGATCTCGGCCCTGAATGGCGCCGAGTTCAAGGGTCGCGCCCTCACCGTGAACGAGGCCAAGCCTCGCGAGGACCGCGCCGGCGGTCGGAGCTACGGCAACGGTGGTGGCGGCGGCGGAGGCTCGTCGCGCCGGTACTAGTCGCCCCGGAGTAGCGACTGGCTAGGTCGCGCTCAGGGAGACGAGGAATCTTTGGGGGGAGGTCACGCACGTGGCCTCCCCCTTTCCGTTCAGGCGAGGGGAGTGGGGTCCGCTGATCGCATTGACGGGATCAGAATTCCGCCCTGATCCCGACCGTCGGCAGGATCCCGATCGTGTTGCGGTCCTCGATCTTCTGATCGGCGAAGCTCCAGCTCGGGATCTGGGGGACCTTCAAGTTGTACACATTCTGGATGTCGAGGAAGGCGACCAGTGCCCGGCGTGCGAAGTTCCAGCGTCGATCAACCCGCAAATCCAGCTGATGGGACACGCCGAGCCGCCGCGTCAGGTATTCCCCGGGGAGGACCTGGGTCTCGCCCGGGCTGACCGGATTCGTCCGCGGGTCGCGGATCGGGGTGTACGGGGCGCCCGTGATCAGCCGGAAGCGCGAGCTGAATTCCCACCGCGGGTTGAATACATATCCCCCGGAGATCCCCAGGATGAAGCGCTGGTCGTATTGCCCCGGATACCATCTGCCGTTCAGGGCGCGGTATCCGCTCTGGCCGATGCCCACGCTGAGCTGCCCGTAGCAGGGGATCTCGGAGAGTTTCTTTCGCAATAGAATCTCCGCTCCAAACGCCTCGCCGCTTGCGCGCGAGACGAGATCGATGTACCCGAAGGAGCGGAAGTTGTCCTCCCTCCCGCCGAAGCCCACACCGGTGTTGGTCAGCACGAGATAGTCGGTCGCGCGGGTCGAATCGGAGCCGGGATCCGTGCCGCCTGGCAGATCGCGGTAGCGCTTGTAGTAGGTTTCCAGGCGGAGCGAGGTGTCGTCCCGCAGAATAATCTCGGTTCCGAGAATTCCCACGTCGCAGCGCAGCGCCTTGAGATCACGGTTGCGCGGGTTGACGAGCCATACGCCGGCGGGGGCTTGCCCGTAGCGTCCGATGCTGGCCTGCAGTTTCACCCGATCGCCGGGACGATGCGAGAGGGCGGCGCGCGGCGCGAGGGACCACGGGTGCCGCAGGGCGGAGAACCCGTCGGCCCGTAGTCCGAGGGTAAGGCGCCACCGGGGTGAGAGGTCCGTTTCCGTCTCTCCCCACAGTGACAGCTTGCGGTCGATCCGGTTGAGCCGCAGGGAGGACGGCAGCCCCAGGCTGTCCCGGGCGACACGCCGACCGCTGGAGTCGAAGACGGTGTCGGCAAATGAGGTCGTGTTGTCCGTGCCGACCCACTTGATACCCCCTCCGCCCGATGCCAGGAGATGCAGGCCAACTCGTTTGGTAATCTCACACCGCAGCGATGTCCCGCCCTCGATGGCGCTGGTGCGAAAGAACTCCACGGGGAACATGCTGGAGTCAGCCTGGCTGAGATCGAAGCGGGTCCGATCGATCCCGGCGACAGCCTGCGCGTACCCGTCCGCCAGCTGGTGCCGGAGCCGGGCGCCCAGGATGAGTTGCCGCTGATTGTTGTCCAGGAGGCTCGCGATCGTCCGTCGCTTCTTAGCGTCGCTGCGATCGGTTTCGACGTGATCGAGGGCCGCGAGGCCCAACAGCGAGAGGCGGTTCGTGCGGGAAAGAGCCGCATCGGCGAATACGTTGTAGTCGGTGTAAACGGGGACGAATGGCACGCCGGCAGCCTTGAAGATCAGGTCAAGATAGCTGCGGCGGGCCGAGGCCACGAAACTCCCGTTCGGGGTGATCGGCCCCTCCAGATCAAGGCCGTACTGGGTGGCGGAGAGGGTGGCTCTTCCCCCGAGGCGATCGCTTCGTCCCGGGCGGAAGCCGAGGTCCAAGACGGACGACATCCGGTCGCCATAGCGAGCACCGAACCCGCCGGTCGAGACCTCCACGCGGTCCACGAAGTCGAGGTTGATGAAGCTCAGCGCTCCACCGGAGGTCCCCTGGGTCGTAAAGTGATTGATGTTCGGGACCTCGAGGCCATTTACCACGAACAGGTTCTCGGAAGGACCGCCCCCGCGCACGATCAGGTCGTTGCGCCCCCCGCCGCCTACCTGCGCCACGCCGGGAAGGGCGGTGACGGTCGTCACCACGTCTTCGAAACCGCCGGGAAATCGGCGGATCTCTTCCCGTCGCAGGGTGGTCGTGCTGGATGGCGCCGCCAGCTCTTCCGCGAAAAACTGGGGTCGGACGGTGATCGATTCGAGTTGGACGGCGGAAGGGATCAACTCCTCATCGACACGCGTCGGAGATCCGGCAGAGACGACGATGTCGGTCCGTGTCTCGACCTGATACCCGATCGACGAAAACTGGAGCCGGTAGGTGCCGGGAGACAGGTTGTCGATCCCATAGGTTCCGTCGGCCTTCGTAAAGGCTCCCCGGCGGGTGCCGACCAGCGTGACGCTGGCACCGACCAGGGGGGCCCGGGTGTTCGCGTCGACGACAAGCCCTTCGACCCGTCCGACGCCCGGGGCGATCGGGGAGTCCTGAGCGGCCCCGGCAGAGTGTGTTCCGATGGCGCACCAGAACGCCAAGACCAGCGCGAGTGCTGCGGCCGGCCTGCCGGGTGCAGGGGGGACCATTGGCCATTGTGCCTCCGGCCGTCGTCTGGCCGTTCTTGTCCGCAACACTCTCCCTCCGTGCTCCATCGTGGGCCGGTCCGGGTCCGGGTCAGCTCGTTCATGGTGCCGTCTATTCTCGTTTCCGATGCTTAGATGCGAGGCTGATGAGAGTAGGCGGTTGTCCCGAACACCGGCAGCCGGGCTTGACACCGGCGAGGGCGATCTGAAGGATGGACTGTGCGCGAGGGACGGGGGGCTGCGACCGGAGGCCCACGCGGAGATCTGGCACCTTGCCGCGTCGGAACCGTCCACCGGACGGGCCGCGTTCCTATCGCACGAGGGTGATCTTCTGACTCCGTATGCCGACTGTGCTCTCCAGCCTGACATAATAGGCCCCCGCCGGGACCTGGTGCCCCGAGCCGTCCGAACCGGCCCACGGCAGTTGGTGCGCACCTGCTTGGACGGCGCCGGCATCGAGTAGGTTCACTTGCGTCCGGTCGCGTCGTGAATCCCCACCCGTGCCGTCCCGGCGATCGGAAGAACGAAACCGATCTGGACGCTTCCAACCGCAGGGTTCGGTAGGGCACGCAGGGTGAGTCCGTTCCCCGGCCGGATGGAGTCGCGTCCATCCTCACCCACGTCCGTGGATGGCTCCGCATCCCGTACGAGACGGATGTAGTTGTGGATCCGGATCGCGTCCCCCTGCGGGGCGATGCTGTGGTAGTAGCCGCAGTCGGCGTGCGTATAGTTGCTGAGGCTGCCGCTCTTCGGATCGCTCCGCTGGGCGCCGGCACCGTGGACATCGGTCCACCCGCCCATGTATCCCATGGACCGCCCAAAGCAGACGTAGATGCCCCCGGTGCCTGTCCCGGAATAGTTGCCGTGCGTCGTTCCCGCCCAGTACCAGGGATAGTTGGCGGCGCAGGCTTCGTTCGTGATCTGCGTGCAGGTGAAGACCGGATCCATGGCGGGTCCCTGGTGCGAGGGATCGACGGCGTCGGGAGCCCGCGTGTAGTCGACGATGCTCTGGAGTTCCTTGGCGTTCGGAAGGCGCCAGTCGTCGTGGCCGAGGTAGCCCGCTGCATTCTGCGCCTGCACCGAGGCCAACGCCTCGGGCCAGGTGAGGGCCGAGCCGTTGTCCGTCTTGGGCCACATGAGTCCCGAGGCGCGGTCGGTGATCGTTCCGTCGCCGTTGTCCGCGAGGTTGTTGATCCCGTAGCTCGTGTTCCCGCGCACGCACTGGACGAAGAACGTCTTCTCCGAACCGGCCAGAGTGAGGCCGTAACCCTTGATCCGGCCGTCGGCGAAGTTGACGCCGAAGAGCTTGCCCCCTTCGCCGCCCCAGTTCGGGCCGAGGTAAAGGTTCGAGGACGCATACTGCGAGTCGATGATGCGCTCTCCCGCGCTCGTCTGCCCGTACGCAAACCCAAAGTAGTTCGTGTCGATGAAAGGCGTGAGGCCGGAGGTGTCGTCGCCGCTCAAGCCACTGGGATCGGTCCCCCGAAAATCGATCAGCGAGTAGAGCTCCTTGATCGTCGGCAGGCGCCAATCACCGTAGCCCGCGTAATTGGCGGCGTTCAGGATCGCCGGGCGTGCCTGGGCCTGGATCCAGGTGAGTTTGTCGGTCGAGGTGATCGTACCGTCGCCGTTCGTGTCCGGGCTGCGCTGCCAGGTGAGGCCGGTCACCGCATCCTGAACCGTCAGGCCGTCGCCGCTGAGCGAGAAGGACGGCTGGTGCCCCTGGCACTGGCTGTCCTGGCCGTAGTAGGCCTGACCCGCCTGCGGGCAGGTGACTTCCGTCGCATCGCTGTAGCACTTGATCTGGCCGGTGTCGATGATCGGATAGCCGTCCGTGGGGAGCTCGGCCACCGTGAGCACCGCTTCGTTCGAGGTCGCCGTGCCGTAATCATTGGTAACCACGCACCGGTAGCTCCCGGCATCGCTCTCGGCCGCGGGACTGACCGTGTAGGAGTTCGCCGTGGCTCCGGAGATGTCGCTGTCGGCCTTCTGCCACTGATAGTGGAGGGGAGCGGTCCCGGAGGCCGAGACCGAGAAGGTCGCGGAACCTCCGGGAGGGACCGTCTGCGACTGGGGATGCTGCGTGATGCCGGGAGGCTGGTTCCCGACGGCGGTCACCGTGAACACCCCGGCTTTCGAGAGGATCAGCGTCCCGGCGGGCGGCGCGGGCGGGACGTCGGTGTCGAGCGTAAAAGTCACGAGAAGGCCGGTTGTTCCCTGCGGTGCGGAGTCAGGGTTGACCAGCGTGATCTGGTTCGACGCCTGTCCGAACGCGGTCCCGGGCAGCGCTACCAGGAGACTCACGAGGAGCAGCGTGCGTGACCAGCCGTTCCTGTCGCTTCGGCAAATGCCCGCCCGGTACCACGCAACCCCTCTTCCGCATTCGATTTCTACCCGTGTTCTCATGGCGGTCCTCCCCCCTTGCGCCCGAGGTCATTCTGGATCGCCCATGGCAATTCTCCTGATAGACCGAAAATGGGCCCCCTGCCGAAGGACGACAGCCAGGTCGGCCGAATGTTGGCTGGAAACTCCGGGAAGAATCCGCTAACACTTCCCCTCCGCAAGCTGTCTTGATTTCGGGCTATGAGCGAGAAGGATCCGAGCGATGCCGTCTTGGTTGCGCGCGCCCGCCGGGGTGATCCGGCGGCGTTCGATACCTTGGTGCGCCGACACTACCGCACCGCCTACGCGGTCGCGCTGGCCGTGCTCGGCCGGCGAACGGATGCGGAGGATGTCTGCCAGGATAGCTGGGTGCGTGCGCTCGAGCGGCTCGATGATTGCCGGGAGCCGGACCGCTTCATCTACTGGCTGCTCCAGATCGTGCGCAACCGGGCCCGCAACTACCTCGACTACCGCCGGGTGCGCGCGGCTGAGCCCCTCGAGCCGGACACGGCGGCCGGCGCGGACGATCCGCGGAAGGAACTCGATGCGGTGCGTTTGCGCGCGCGGCTCAGCGAGTCTCTCGCGGCGTTGCCCGAAGTCCAGCGCGAGATCGTCCTCCTCCACGACCTCGAAGGCTGGAGCCATCGCGAGATCGCGAAGCATCTCGAAATCTCGGAGGTCATGTCCCGGCAGCATCTTTTCCAGGCCAGGCGCCGGTTGCGCGGGCTTCTCGGCGCGAGCGCACTCGAGGAATTCAAGCCATGATGGATGATCAGATTCTCGGCGATCCGGACCGCCTCGACCTGTCGTCACTCGACCCGCGGGCGGACACGGCCCGTTTCGAGCGGCTTCTTCGGGAGGTCCGGCTCGCGGCGACTCCCGAGCTGGTGCGCCGCCAGGCCAACCCGAGCCTCTGGGGGCAGCTGGCCCGCTGGCGGCGGCCGGTTTTTGCGGCTTCGGGACTGCTGGCGCTCGCCTCGGCGGTCGTCCTGATGGTTGTTCATCCTTCGACCACGACGCAGACCACGCTCGCGGAAGCCTTCGGCGTCCCGAGTCAAGTTGCACGTTGGGTGCAGGTGAACGACAAGCCAACGCCGGTAGATCTCTTCGGCCTCGAACGGAGTGAACCATGAACGCCCATCTCGAGTCGCTGGGACGCGTGAAGCTGCAGGGAGTCGTCCTGCTTGCCGTGGTCTTCCTGATCGGGGCCCTCGCGGGTGCGGCGATCGAACGGGCGCGGGAAGCTCGTCCGGGTTTTCCGCCGCCGCATGGACAGGGGGCCCCTCCGGCATGGCGACAGCAGTTGCGTCTGTCCGACGATCAGGATCGGCAGATCCATGAGATTCTCGAGAAGAACCGACCTCGGGCCGATGCGATCCTCGAACAGTTTCTACCGCGTCTGCGGGGCGCGACCGACTCGGTTCGGGCGGAGATCCGCAGCGTGCTGACGCCGGATCAGCAGAAGATGTTTGATCGCCTGCAACCGCCCCTCGAACCGCCTCCTCTGCGTGACGCTCGGCCTCCGTTCGGAGGTCCTCCACCGGGCGGACACCCTCCGGGCGGGCCTCCACTGGTTGGACCTCCTGCAGGTGGCCCCCCTCCGGGCGGGCCCCCTCCGCATGGTGGTCCTCGGCCGGAGGGCCTACCTCCGGGTGGCCCCCGATAAAGAGGCGCTAACGGACCCATATGCCCGCCTGTCTTCTGTGCAAGCCGGCACCGATCCGCACGACATGTGCGGACAAGGAAGGAAACCTCAACCAGGAGGCGGTAATGAAACCGATCCAAGCTTTTCTCACAGTCTGTACTGTGGGGTGTCTGGTCTTCTGCGCATGTTCGGGCGAGAAGACAGGCACACCTCTGTCGGTCAGCAGCGACGCGACGGCGAGCAGCATCACCAGTGACACGACAGGATCAGGCGGGCAGAACCAGCCGGGCGCCAGGCCGCCCGGCCCCTGGGGGCTCCCGGGGCCGCTAGGCAGCGACAAGATACCGGAGGGCGGCACGTACGATCCCTCGAGCGGGAGGTTCGTCGTTGCCTCGGCGACCGACGAGAGCGGTGCCATCATCTCACGGAGTTACGCGTTTCTCGATGCCGCGGGCGCGCCGCAGTCTGGCTATAGCGAAGACCTCACGGCGTCGATCTCGCTTCGGTTCACGCTCGACGCCCAGCCGACGCGGAACGGTCACACGGGAACAATCCATGTCGAGCACGACCTGACCGTAAGCGGGGGCGTGGGATTGGAGACGACGCGTACATGGAACGGGACGATGTCGAAACGGACTGAAGGAGTGCCCCCAATGGACGGCCTCGGCGGGCTTGGTGGTCCCGGTGGCCCAGGCGGCGCGAACGGCCCTGGCGGGTCCGGCGGTCCCGGTGGCCCAGGCGGCGCGAACGGCCCTGGCGGGTCCGGTGGTCCCGGTGGCCCCGGCGGTCCCGGTGGCCCAGCGGATGGTCGTGGAAACGGCGGTCCTCCCGCCGGGCGGTGTTCCGACGGCGGACTGACCCCGCCCGCCGGTGGCTTTGATTTCACGAACACAAAGATGACCGCGATCAGCACGATCGGCGACGTCGTGATGCCGCATCCTCTAGGCGAGGCGACTTGGCCGCTCTCCGGGTCGATCACGCGCGTCGAGCGGATCGAAGGGGGACCGAACGGAACAGAGGATCGGACCTCCGTACTCACGTTTAACGGTACCCAGTTCGCCACACTCGCGGTGGGGGACAGCACGGTACAGATTGACCTCAAGGCCCCGCGGCCTCCGCGGCCATAGCCGGGTCATCGGCGTTCACGCGGTAGATCGGGTGGTCCTCTGATCGCCCGATCTTGCCCGTCATGGCCGACCAAAGCCTGCGGAGGAGAACCCAGAAGACGCATCCACGGTTCGAAGTTTCGGGCGCTTCTGATTCTTTTGATAGATCGTGAATTGCCATCGCAGGGTCGCGTTCTCCAAGGCCGACTGGAGGCGGACTACGAGGCGTTCGCGGACTACGGGTAGCGCGATGACCGTGGCGTGTGACCTGATGAAGATTCACAAGCTGGACGGACGATCTGGGGCCGGTGCTGGCCCGTGTTCCTCCAAGACCGTTGTGGGTTTTCGGGAACTACCCCATCAGCCCTTCCGCTTTCCCTCCAGCGCCACCAGCAGCTTGTCATACGGCTGCACGAACTTGGCGATCCCTTCGTCGAGAAGCCGTTGTGTCACCGCTGTCATGGAGATGCCGAACCCCTCTATGCGGCGAAGGAGCGCCGCGGCCGAATCGAGCCCCTGTGTGACCGTGCCGGGCACCACGCGGCCATGGTCGAGAAACGCCTCGAGGGTGTCGGGCGGCATCGTGTTCACGGTGTCGGGGCCGATGAGCGGCTCGACATACATGACGTCGAGATAGGCAGGGTTCTTCGTCGAGGTGGAGGCCCAAAGCGGTCGCTGTACCCTGGCACCCCGTGTGCGCAACGGGGCGAACTCGGCGCCGCCGAAGACGGCCTGGTAGGACCGGTAGGCGAGCTTGGCGTTGGCCACCGCCGCCTGGCCGCGCAGGCCTAAGACCTCCGCGCGGGCGGTGTCGCCGGCCGCCTTCTGCGCCACTTCCTCCAGCAGTGTGTCTACCAGCGTGTCGATGCGGCTGATGAAGAAGCTGGCCACCGACGGAGTATCGGGAGCCTGTCCGGCGGCCACGCGGCGCTCCAACCCGCGGATGTACGCCTTCGTTACCGACTCGTACGCCTCCACCGCGAAGAGAAGGGTGACATTGACGGCAATGCCCTCGGCGAGGAGCGTCTCGATAGCCGGTAGCCCTTCGGGCGTGCCCGGCACCTTGATCATCAGATTCGGCCGGTCGACGCGTGCGTAGAGACGGCGCGCTGCGGCGGTGGTTCCCGCGGTGTCCCTCGCCAGGTGCGGCGAAACCTCCAAGCTCACGAAGCCGTCGCCGCCCTGCGACGCATCGTAGACCGGGCGCAAGACATCGCAGGCGAGGCGGATGTCCTCCACCGCCAGCGACTCGTAGATCTCCTCGGCGCCCAGGCCGCGCGCCGCGAGTCCGGCGAAGGGGGCGTCATACGACTGGCCGGTGGTCATCGCAGAATGGAAAATCGACGGGTTGCTGGTGACGCCACAGAGGGCAGCCCGGTCCAGGAGGGAGGCGAGGCGTCCATCGAGGATTAGATCACGGCTCAACTGGTCCAGCCAGGTGGCGGTGCCGGCGTCGCGCAGGGCGTGGCAGGAACTACGGGACATGCGTTCGTCTCCTTGTCTGCGGTACACCCGGTCATCTGCCGTGCCCCACTGCGGGGGCCGTCCCGCCGGTGGCGGGGCAGCGGGGTGAGACTCATTCCATCGGGGGATCTGTCCCGGTTGGTCTCCTGCAAGCAAGTGTGCCAGCGAACGATGGTCCGTGCAAGCGGTGGTTCGCCCTCCCGGTGTCGGGGCGGGTCTCCACCGGTCGCGCGTCAACCGGTTCGAGGAGGGAAGCGACCAGTATCTCCGGCTCCGGATCGGGGGCCGGGGATGGACCACCAGCCGATGCCCGGGCCGGTGCTGATGATGGACAAGGGTGCGATCTGATCACGGGGGCGTCGCCGTGGCCGCTTGTCGGGCCGAGGCGTTGATGGCCGAAGCAGCTTCCTTCGGCCTGCTCCAGGTGGAGAAGCTCGCCGCCATCGAGACGTCCCGCCGGGTCGGCCACCGCCTGGCGGAGCTCTACCCGTCTGAGCGGGACCGGGTGCGCTCGTACTTCCGCAGGATGTACCGCCGGGCGCGTCGGGCGACGCCGACGGCGGAGACCGCAACGGCGGCGAATGCCGCATAGGTGGGGCCGACTTTGGTGCCGGCCTCGGCCTCGGCAAATCTCCAGCGAACGGTAGGCCTCGAAGTAATCCTTCTAGGTCGATGGCCGTCTCCGCTCGGGAGATCCGGGCTGGGCACGGATCCGTAACCGGAATCACGATGATGAGTCGTGGCTCGGCTGAATGTCTTGACCGTGCGCGCTGTGCAGAGAGGGCGTTCTCTCTGCGTGTGACCGGCGCGGTCGCCGTCCTTCTTGCGTCATCAGTGAGATGGCGAGAAGAGCCGGGGATCGGGCAGTCGCCGGCGGTGCGGAGCCGACGTTCCTGCGGACCCCGTCCGCGTCGGCCTTCCCGCAAATCACGGGAGCAGCAGGAAGACTCGTTCAGTCGCCGACCGCCGCCGTCACCCTCGCCCGCTCCTCCTCGCGCTCCAGGAATCGGCGATAGACCGGACAGCGCCCTGCCAGTTCGTCATGGGTCCCTTGGTCGGCGAGTTTCCCGGCGTCCAGGACCAGGATCCTGTCGGCGCGGCGGATCGTCGCCAGCCGATGGCTGACCAGGAGCACGGTCGCGTCGGGCAGCACCGCCCGCAGTCCCGCCCACAGTCGGTCTTCATTCTCCGCGTCGAGGCTGGCGGTGCAGTCGTCCAGCAGCAGCAGCTCCGGCCGCCCGTACAGGGAACGGGCGATGGAGATGCGCTGGCGTTGTCCGCCGGAGACTTTCGACCCCTTCTGTCCCAGGACCGTCTCGGTTCCCAGCGGCAGGACCGCAAGTTCGTCTTCCATCCGCGCCACGGCCAGGACCCGATGCACCCAGTCGTTCCCGTCTGCGTCCGGTAGCGCGGGCCGGCCCATGCTCACGTTCTCGCGGATCGATTCGCTGAAGAGGAGCGAGTCCTGTGGCGCGTAGCCGATGCGAGCGCGGTAGTCATCCCAGCTCCAATCGGAGAGAGGGCGACCATGGACGAGGATGCGCCCCGCGCCGGGGAGGAGGAGCCCCGCGGTCAGCTTGAGCAACGTCGACTTGCCCGAGGCGACCGGGCCCACCACTGCCAGAACGGTACCGCGACGGGCCTGGAAAGAGATCCCCTGGAGCGCCGCGCGTCCCTCTTCGTAGGCGAAGCGCACGTCCTCGAAGGCCAGCGTCTCGATCGCGGGCAGCGACGCTCCGGCCCTGCCGTGCTCCACCTCCACCGGGAAGCGGATCAACTCCTCCTCCCGGTCGATGGAGACGAACGCCTGTCGGGACGTCACCACCAGGTTCGGCAGATCCCACATCGGCTGCACGAGCATGTCGAGGTAGATAAAGAACGCGTAAAGGGTGCCGACGGTGACCTCCCCGCGCACAGCCAGGGCGCCGCCGACCGCCAGCACGACCAACTGCCCGATGCGGCTGGCGACCGTATCGAAGGTGGTGATGGTGGCCCACAACCGCTGCAACCGGTACTGCACCGTAATACGGTCGTCGAGGATGCGTCCGAGAGCTCGGGTCTGGCCCGGTTCGGCGCTGAACGCCTTCACAATCCGGATCCCGGAGAATGTCTTTTCGAGCATCTCGTTGGTCGTGGAGATCGCCTTCTGCTGGGCTTCGCCCGCCTCGGTCAGCCGGGCTCGCACGCGGTAGATGACGTACATCATCACCGGCAGAGGGACCAGCGAGAGGAGGGTCAGCTTCCAGTTGAGCAGGAGCATCGCCGCCACGCAGAAGACCAGCCGGCTCGCCGCGTCAACGGCGCGAAAGATCCCCGAGCAGGAGAACCAGGCGATCTTCGGGTACTCGGAGATGTCGTCCATGAGACGGGTCGATAGGTCTCCGGGGGCGAACTTGTGGAAGAAACGGAAGTCCTTCTGGAGGATTCTGCGGAATACCGCTTCGCGAACATCGACGTCGATCTTGAGGTTCATCCAGGCGCGGAAGGACGGGTAGAACCCGGCAACGAAGCGCCCCACGGCGATGGCGCCGAGGAAAAGCAGCACCCGGCGCACCGCCGCCTCGGGGATCTTCCCGCCGGTCTCTTTGGCGGCTTTGGTTAAGTGGTCTAGAACCAGCTTGAAGACCATCGGGTAAGCGACGGTGACCGCGCTTGATACGAGCGTGAAGATGAAGAGGAAGACGAGGAAGCCGCGATGGGGCCGCCAGTAGCTCCAGATCCAGGCCAGTCCGCCGCTGGGCGCGGCCTTTCCGGGGGCTGCCGCGTCCTTCCTGGTCGCAGTGTCGGGTGCGGCGGCGTCCGGGGCGGCGGCGCCGCGCCCGGCTGTTGTCGGCGCCCCCGCCATGCTGGTCTTACGCCGCTTCACGACACCACCTCCCCGGCCTCGAACTGCAAATCAAACAGCCCGCGGTAGATCCCGTCACGCTCATACAGCTCGCGATGTGTACCTTCCTCGACCAGGCGCCCTCGCTGCAGAACAAGGATCCGGTCGGCTGCGGTGATGGTGCTCAGCCGGTGGGCCACGACCAGCGAGGTGCGGCCGCGGCGAAGGCGTTCGATGCTCTCCTGCAGCTTCCGTTCCGTGCCCGGGTCGACCGAGGACGTGGCCTCGTCGAGGATCAGAATCTGCGGATCACGCACGAGAGCGCGCGCGAAAGAGATGAGTTGCCGCTCGCCCATGGAGAGGTTCTGGCCTCCCTCGGCCAGGTCAGTCCCCAAACCCTTCGAAAGGCGGGAGAGGATCTCCTCGGCACCCAGGGAGCTGATTGCGCCGGCAAGCCGCTCGTCGGGGATGCCATCGGCGAAGACGCGCAGGTTGTCGCCCACGGTGCCGGGGAAGAGGTGAATGTCCTGCAAGACGAGCCCGATCGCATCGCGCCACGTAGAAAGGGAGAAGCTGCGTATGTCGTTGCCGTCGAGCAGGATCGCCCCGGAGGTCGGCTCGTAGAAGCGGAGCAGGAGCGATGTCACCGTGGTCTTGCCGCCGCCGGACGGGCCCGCCAGCGCCACCGTTTCACCCCGGCGCACGGTGAAGGAGACGTCCTCGAGGGCGCGGGAGCCCTCCGCGTAGTCGAAGGTGACGCGGTCGAACGAGAGCGTCTTCCAGTCGCGGGGCAGGCAGTCCGTGGTCCCGGGCGCGTCGGCCACCGTGCTCTCGGTGGAGAGGATGCCGAAGACGCGATCGGCCGAGGCAAAGGCCCGCTGCAGGAACTGGATCTGCTCCGCGAACATAAGAAGAGGAAAAAACAGCCGCCGCGTGTATTCGACGAAGAGCACCAGGGTCCCCAGTGTCATGCCCGCCACCACCGCGGAAGCGCCGAAGCCGAGCCGGAGGATCAGCATCACCGCCACCACTTCGAGGCTGAAGAAGAAGCTCCAGAACCCGTACTCAAAGAAGGCTGCGCGCCTCTCCGCGTCGTACCGCTCTCGGTTGACCACGCGGAGTTTCTCCAAGGTCCAGGCTGTGCGGCCGAACACCTGCAGCACCGGCACGGCCTGCACGTACTCGGTGACGAAGGTGGTGAGGCGTGCGTAGAGTCGCCGCACCGTGGCGTATACCCGGCGCAGGAATCCCAGGAAAAAGAGCCCGCCCACGATCACCGGCAAGAGGAGGCCTAAGAGACCGAGCGTGATCTTCCACCCGGCAAGAAACATCACGGTGAGTGTGCCGGCGAGCAGAAGGAAGCTGCGCGCCATCGCCAACGCCACCTCGGAAAAGAGCATCTGCAGCCGCTCGGCGTCCGACTCCACGCGGGCCATGAGCCGCCCTGGGGGGTTGGCGTCGAAGTAGTCCATGCCGAGATTCAGAAGGTGCTCGAAGGTGTCGCGTTTCAGCTTCGTCACCAGACTCAAGCCGAGGCGCGCCACCAGCAGGGCCTGCGCGTACCCGGCGGCCGCGCCCACCAGGAAGAGGCCGAGATAGAGTCCGGCGGTGAGGAGGATGCCGCCGATCTGCCCGTCTTTCATGGCGGCCGGGATCACCCCGTCGATCAGACGTCGCAGGATGAGCGGCCCGGAAAGGTCGGTGGCCACCGAGAGAAGCATGAGGGCGATGGCGAGTAGAAACGTCCCGCGATAGGGACGAAGCCGCGGCCGGATCCGCCGCAGCATGTCGAGCAAGCTCAAGCGTCGGATGTGGCCTTCCTCTGTCGGGCCGTCGTCATCCCACATAGGCACGGTATGGCCTCCGTTCGCGGCGGTTTCTCGGGGCGGCGCGTGCGGCCGAACCGAGCGGGGAAACCGAGCGCCGGTTTCGCCGCCCCCGGGGGCACGATCCCTGGAGATGGCCCCTCCCACAATGGGGCATGCTCCCTCCCGGGGGCAGGCCCCCGCCGAAGGCAGGCCCCCTGCGGGGCAGGCAGGCGGGCGGCTACTTGAACCGGTAGACGACGCGTCCCCGGGTCAGGTCGTAAGGCGAGAGTTCGACAGTCACCTTGTCACCGCGCAGGATGCGGATGAAGTGCTTGCGCATCTTCCCGGAGATGTGGGCCAGGACGATGTGGCCATTCTCCAGTTCCACCCGAAACATGGCGTTAGGCAGCGGCTCGACGACGGTGCCGGTTACCTCGATGGCGTCCGGCTTGGTCGCCCTCTCCTTCTCCTCGACGGGCCCCCGGTTCGGCCGCTTCGGCTTGGGCCGGAACTGTTTCTGGCGGGGTCGGGGCATCAAACCTCCGGTCTCTCTGTTCGGGACACGCCATCTCCCTGGTCCGATGGTTCGGACGAGCGGGGGACTCGGCACCCGGACTCTGTCAACGGCAACGACGGGCGAACGATAGGCCCCGGGGGGGGGCAGCGTCAAGCTATTCGCCGGATGCCCAGGTTTTGGGCTTGGGGCTTATCGAAGCACCAACGCCCGCGCCGACAGCCTCCCGGCCGGCGTCTGGACGGAACAGGAGTACACGCCGGGGCTCACCGCCCGGCCCGCCTGGTCCTTGCTGTCCCAAATCCACGCCTGCCGTTGGCCTCTCGCCACGAGCACCTGCGGAAACGTGCGGATCACCCGGCCGTCCGGCGCATAGATCGTCGGGGTATGCGGCCCGCCGTTGCCGGAACACAGATCCACGGTCGTCGCGCTGCCGGTGGGATTGGGCGTCACTCGGATCTTCTGGAAATCGAGCGCTGCATCGGGCACGCCGATGGTCGGATCGGTGAGCCGCGGCAGGTAGATCGCCGTGTTCCCGAAGATCTCGCGCTGGGTGTCTGCGAACTTGAAGGTGACACAGCTCGTGCCCATCGGCAAATAGGACGTCACCTCGCCCGCCGGGATGGTCGTGATGATGGAATCGATCGGCTCGCAGAGCGGGAAGTTGGTGTCAATAGTGGTGCTCTGGCCCAACAGGGGGGCCACATCCTCACTGGTGGCGTCATCATGGATCAAGAACACGTCATCGCAGACCCACGGGGAGAGACTGTCCGGCCGTCCCGAGATGTAGAAGCGAGTGTCCGGATCCCTGGTGATTTCCACGCGAGTGGAGTCGTAGAAGATCCGAAAGCCCGCCGTATCGGGAGGGGCTTCTGTGGAGTATCTCTCGGCAAACAGGATGCCCGAGTCGGAGATGATGCGGCAATTCGTATACGACTTGCCATCGGGGAAGCAGGGATTCGGCGAGCACGTCGTCCATTCGCCGTGCCAGACACTCGGGCTTAGACACTCTGCCTCGGGGACGAAGGTGCAGGTGTAGTCGTCGTGGCAACAGGCCCCGGCGAATCGCGTGCCCAATTGAAACAGCGGCCCCACCCCCACCCGACCGCGGAGGAACCGGTTCTGACACGACGGAAACCGATGACGATGGTGCGACCGAGCGGATTGCCGTTGTAGCTGCGGTAGGCGGATCGGAGGCCGTAGACGTCGTCGTCGTCCCAGGAGCCGCCGCGCAGAACCCGGCAGCATTCAGAGTAGGACACCGGAGGGTTCTCCCGGCCTTCATTCGGGTTATACGGGTAGGCCGCGTACTTCGTGCTGCACCACTCCCAGACGTTCCCCGCCACGTCATAGAGACCGTAGGGGCTCGGGCTGTTGATCGTCTGGTGGCCGCCGTGGTTGGTGCCGTCGTAGCAGCCCACCGGGGTCGTCCAGCCGTTGTTCTCGTACGGATCGCCGCTCTGGTAGTAGTTGGCCTGCGGACCGGTGATCCCCTCTCCCCAGGGGTAGGTCGGGGTGTCGGAAGCATCGCACGTTTCGGGGTCTCCGTGCGTCTCGCAGCCCCCTTTCGCGGCCTTCTCCCACTTCGCCTCGGTCGGCAGACACACACCCGCCCAGCGGCAGCAGGCATCGGCCTCCCACCAGGAGACACCGTTGACGGGAAACGACTCGTAACCGGCGATCCGCCGCCGTGGTAGGTCGGGTCATTCCAGTATGCTGGCAGCGTGAGGCTGTTCGCCACCCTCCAGGTCCAGCCGGCCGAGTTCCAGTACGCCGCGTTCGTGTACCCCCCGGCATCGATGAACGCCTTGTACTTGGCGTTCGAGACTTCATGGCGGTCGATGTAGAAGCCATCGACATAGAAGTCGTGGACGGGCGTGGCAATCCCGGTCTGGCCCATCCGGACGTTGCCCGCCGGGATCCAGACTATCCCGGTCGGGGCCTGCCCATCGTCGGCGGTCACCTTGGGGGCAAATGTCTCTCCCACGTGGTCGGGGTAGTCGGCCCCCGCGTCCCACTCGATGTGCTGGCCCGTCCCGCTCAGGATGCCCGCACCGACATCCCCGGAGACCGTCACGCCCTGAATCGGGAAGCTCACCCCTCCGTCAGGCGAGACGTAGAGCGCCACCGTCATCGCGTGGCCGTCGGCATCGTAGAGGTCGTAGGTGACATCGACGAGCTTCGTCCCGGATTGCTGGGCGGCGGCGACGCTGGTGACGTGGGGTGGACCAGCGCGATCCGAATCCATGGCCGCCCTTCTCCGGTTTTGACGCCCCGCCCAAGCCGGTCTATGATCCCGAGCGATGCAGACGACGAACCAAACATCCACCCGCCGTGCGCCCATGGCGGGGGCGCGAGCCTGGGATCCCCCGCGAGTGCGCCAGGACTGGTCCCAGCGGATCTCCCCACGGGCGCGGCCCCGGCCCCGCCTACTGATTGTGCCGTGCCTGGCCGTTCTGCTCGGAGGATGCGGGATCACCGGCAAGATCGCGGTTCGATCGATGGTCCCGATTCTCCAGGAGACGGTGGACGCGACATACCGGAGTCGCGACCTCTTGCTGGTGCGGGATGGGATTCCGTCGAACCTCCTCCTCCTGCGCGGGCTCTGCGAATCCGATCCGGGCCGGGAGGAGATCCGAGTCCTCACGGTTCAGATGTTCTATTCCTATGGTTTCGGGTTCCTGGAGGACACCGACCCTCCGCGGGCCCGCGAGGCCTACCGGGAAGGGCTGCGCCTCGGCCGCGAAGGACTCCAACGCTACGGCTGGTTCCGTGACACCGAGGGGGGCGCGATGCCAGAACCCGAGGCGTTGCGGCGGGTACCGAGGGAGAGTGTACCTCTCCTCTTCTGGACCGTGGCCAACTGGGCGAGTCTGGTCAGTCTCAGCGTCTCCGATCCGCAAGCCGTAGCCGATCTCCCTCGCATCGAGGCGTTCCTGGACCGGATTCTCGAGTTGAACCCGGAGTATTTCCAAGGCATGCCGCATGTCATGAAGGGAACGATTCTCACGCTCCGTCCCAGGATAGCCGGTGGAGACCCGGAACAGGGACGGGCGCATTTCGAGGAGGCGCTGCGGATTTCAGGGAGAAAGCTTCTCCTCTTTCAGGTTCTATGCGCCAAGTACTACTGTCGGCAGATGATGGATACGGCCTGCTTCGAGGCGAACCTGAAGGAGGTCCTCGGTGCCCCGGATAACCTCTACCCGGAGTTTCAACTACTGAACCAGATCGCCAGGGCGAAGGCCGGCTGGTTGATGGAGAGACGCGATGATTATTTCTGACGCGGGTGGCCGCCTGCCGAGGGCGACTGCGATCCGATCCGCGACCGACCGAACCGGCTTGGCATGGCGGCGCCTCGCTTTAGCGGCGGGCCTGGGTGCGTTCCTGGTGGTGGGGGCTGTATCGGCCGAGGCCCAGGCGCCGCGGAAGAAAGCAAAGTACGAGCTGAAGATCGCCACCCTCGCCCCCGAAGGCTCCACCTGGATGAACGTGATGGGCGAACTCGACGCCCAGATACGGGAGAAGACCAACGGCGAAGTGGGACTGCGCCTCTACCCCGGGGGAATCCAGGGCGAGGATCTCGTCGTCCTGCGGAAGATCCGCGCGGGGCAACTCCACGGCGGCGGGTTTACCGGGGTGGGGCTCGGGGAGATCGCGCCCTCCCTGCGGGTGATGGAGCTCCCGTTTCTTTTCCAAGACGCCGCCGAAGTGCGGGCGGTCCACGAGAAGCTCGATCCCCTCTTCGAGCGGACGCTGCATGACGCCGGCTACACGCTGGTCGGCTGGGCCGAGGTGGGCTTCGTCTACCTCTACAGCAAGACGCCGGTGGCCTCCACTGCCGACTTGAAGGCGCAGAAGGTGTGGCTCTGGGAGGGCGATCCACTGGCCGAGGCGTTCCTGCGCGCCGCCGGGGTTGCTCCGGTGCCGCTGTCTATCACCGACGTTCTGACCTCGCTGCAGACCGGCCTGATCACCACCGTCTACATAACCCCGTACGCCTGCATCGGCATGCAGTGGTTCTCCCGGACGGCCTACACCACCGACATTCCGCTGACCTTCAGTACCGGTGCTGTGGTGGTGACCAACGAGGCGTGGGACCGGATCCCGGCCGCCTCCCAGCCGGTGATCCGCGAGCTTTGCGATTCCTATTTCGGCAAGTTGACCGAGGCCACGGCGGCCGACGATCGAAAGAGCATGGAGGTGATCGCGAAGAGCGGCGTGAAGGCCGTCACGCCGGCTCCCGAGGAGATTGCGTCGTTCCATCGGATCGGCGAGAGCGTGCGCACGCAGTTGGTGGGGAAGCTCTACGATCAGTCGACTCTGGATCAGGTTCTCGCGGCCCTCAAAGAGTACCGCGCCGCGCACCCTGCCACTGCAGGGGGGCGTCCCCCCAGTGAGGGCGTGGTCCCCGGCGGATCCGGTAAGTAGGGGCCGTGCAGGGGATGAACTCCGCACCTCCCGTGCCCCTGGCGTGGCTCCACCCTGGTGTGCCATTCCTGCTGGTCCTGACAGGCCTGACCGGCGCGGCGCTCTTGCTGAGGGTTCTCGCGGTGCGCAAGCTGGGACACCAGCGATTCATCCGCTCTTGTCGCGTGCTGGAGCAGTGGAGTCTCATGGTCCTCTTCCTCGGTATCCTCCTCGCGTCGATGCTGCAGATCTTCATGCGCAACGTCCTGCACACGGGGTTCCTATGGACCGAGCCGATGGCCCGCTACCTGGTCCTTTGGATCGCATTCGTCGGGGCGCTGACCGCCACGAGTCGCGCGCGGCACCTCGCCATCGACATCGTGGCGCTCTTCCTCTCCCCGCGACGCCGCACTCTTCTCCAGCGGATCGTCAGTGTCATCGCCGCCGGGATCTGCGCGGTCTTGGCCAACGGCGCGTACACGTACTTGCGGCAGGAGTATGGGTTCGGCAAGGAGGCGTTTCTCGGGCTGCGCACCTGGCTGGTGCAGAGCATCCTTCTCTTCGGATTCTGCCTGCTGACCTATCGCTTCCTGGTGACCGCTTTCTTCGGTATCACGACCGACGAGAATGAGATGCCCGCGGTGGGGGAGAGGGTCCTGTGAGCCTGCTCGCCATCCTCGGGGTCGTTCTCTACGCGGTCGTCGGCGGACCGCTGTTCACCGTTCTCGCCGCCGCGGCGGTCGTGGCGTTCGCTTTTCAGGGGATTTCCACCGCCGCGGTGATCTCCGAGATGACTCGCTTGGCCGGGTCCCCGGTGCTGGTGTCGATTCCGCTCTTCACCTTCGCGGGGTATGTCTTTGCCGAGGGCAAGACGCCGCAGCGGCTGGTGCGGGTGACCAACGCAGCCTTCGGCTGGATGCCCGGCGGGCTGGCCATCGTGGCGATGCTGGCCTCGGCCGTGCTGACCGCGTTTACCGGCGCGAGTGCCGCCACCATCGTGGCCATGGGGGGCTTGCTCATGCCGGCCCTCCTTCGCGACCGGTACTCCGAGCGGTTCTCCCTCGGGCTGCTCACGACCTCGGGGAGTTTGGGCCTGCTTTTTCCGCCGAGTCTGCCGCTGATCCTTTACAGCTTTGTGGCTACCCAGGCGGCGGGTGGGCTGAACCTTTCCCCGTCCGAGTCCCCTTCGGTCGACCGGCTCTTCCTGGCCGGGATCGTGCCCGGAGCGTTTCTCATCTTGGTCCTGTCGCTGCTGTGCGTGCGCGAGGGGCGGGCGAAGAGGATTCAGCGAACCCCCTTCCGCTTCGGCGAGCTCTTCCGCGCCCTCCGTGCCGCGGGGTGGGACATGCCTCTCCCGGTCATCGTCTTCGGCGGGATCTACAGCGGGCGCCTCACGGTCATGGAGGCCGCGGCCTGCACAGCCCTCTATGCGCTCATCGTGGAGTTTTTCATTCACCGGGACGTGCCGCTGCGAAAACTTCCGGCCATCACCACCGAGAGCATGGTCTTAGTCGGGGCGATCCTCATCATCCTCGGTGCGGCCATGGGGCTGACGAACTACATCGTCGACGCCGGCGTGCCGATGACCATGCTGGAGTGGATGCGGGGCGCCGTGAAGAGCAGGTTCGTCTTCCTGCTCATGCTGAACATCCTGCTGCTGATCATGGGCGGCCTGAAGGATGTCTTCTCCGCGATCATCGTGGTGGTTCCCCTGGTGGTGCCGATCGCCCGGGAATACAACGTCAACTTGGTCCATCTTGGGATCATCTTTCTGACCAATATCGAGATCGGGTACCTGACCCCACCGCTGGGCCTCAACCTTTTCATTTCCGCCTTCCGTTTCCGCAAGCCGATCGTGGGGGTGTACCGGGCCGTGATTCCGTGGCTGTTGATGATGCTGGTTGCCCTGCTGTTCGTGACCTACTTGCCGGAGCTCTCGCTGTTCCTGTTGCGATGGATTCCCGTTCGTTGAGTCGACGCCTGTCCTGCCGGGATGGATGGGGCCGGCCCTCGTCGGGTGGGCGTCCACCTGCGGCGTTGCGGCGGACGGCCTGGCAGTGGGCCCTGCTGGTGTCTGTGTGGGTGTTCGGGTCCGCGGGAGCCGCGGCCCCCTCCGTGGAACTCGGCGAGGCGGGGATGGACTCACTCGGCCGGCGGATGACGGCGGCGAACGACTCGGCCTGGGAGCGTGCTGACAGTCTCTTCCGGGCCGGGGTGTTCGGGGATCCCCGCTCCGAGGGCGCCCGGACCCGGGCCCTGACCCATTTCATGCTCCGCGCGCGCGTCGCCCTCGACTACCTCGCGGATCTCTGCGCCGACCCGGTCGTCCATCGTGTCAATGAGGCCTGCCTTACGCGCCCTTTCGGTTTGTGGTACGCGAACACGGCCGTCTTTCCGATCCGCTTCCTGGAGCAGGGGCTGGTCGGTGATGGTGGGTTCTGTCTTCAGTACGCATTGCCCGCCGTGCCCTCAGAGGGGACTGTGCCCTCGAAGGGGACCGTAGCCTCGAGGGGGGGCGCGTTTGACCAGCGGGTGATGCTGGGCGGTGTGCCGGTGCGGGTCCGTAGCGACCAAGTGCGGGAGGACGACGCACCGGATCCGAAGCCCGCGCTCGGCGTCGAGTTCAGCAGCCGCTTGGATACGTCGATCGAGCTCCTCTTCCTATCTGAGGTGCGCGGCCGAGCCCGGCGCGAGACGATCATTGACCGGGGCGACACGCTGGAGTTGATTACCGTCACCGACATCGAAGGGATGTATGCGCGCCGGGCGGGAACGCACCGGGCGGCTGCCCTGATCCACTGGCGCAGTGTGACGGCGGGAGATCGTGCCCCAGCCCGACCGCGCGCGGGTGCTTGCGGGTACTTCCCGCGGATCTGCATCAGGCTGCCGTTCTTCCTGCCCGATCTCGGATTGGACGATCTCCGGGAATTCGATCTGCCCAATCCGGTGATATCGATGGACTGGGCGCGCACCCACCGGTCAACGCCCTGGGTGAGCGTTTCTCCGGATGCATTCTTCCGCCCTTGGGAAGCGATCGGTCCGCGGCCGTTGGAGGTGGATAGGAGGTTTCCGGACCTCTGATTCTCCCCGAACACAGGTCTTGTCGATGTACAGGAACGGTAACGACTCAGGTAGACAGGACTCAGGGGTCTGTCAACGGGGCCGGTCGTGGACTCGCGAAGGGTCGGCGGAGGAGCGGTGATCTACCTCGGCACATCCGGCTACAGCTTCCGTGACTGGGTCGGCCCGTTCTACCCACCAGGGACCCGGGCAGCGGACATGCTGCAGCACTACGCCCGGTCCTTCGCTGCGGTCGAGATCAATGCTACGTATTACCGTGTGCCGCCGGCCCGGATCTTCGCCCGCATGGCGGAGCGAACGCCACCCGGCTTTCGCTTCACGGTGAAGCTTCCCGCAGCGGCCACCCACGAGCGCGTGGGGGATCCGGCGGTCTTCGACGCGTTCCTTGCCGCGGTGGCGCCGCTGGAGGAGGCGGGGAAGCTCCAGGGTTTCCTCGCCCAGTTCCCGTATTCCTTCCGGCCAGGGGATGAGAGCCACGCGCACCTTCGCTTCCTCCGTAGAGCGCTCACCGGGCAGCCGCTCTTCGCGGAGTTCCGTCACGAGTCGTGGGCGCGAAGCGAGACGTTCGCTTTGCTGGAGTCGCTGGGCGCCGGATTCTGCGCGGTCGACGAACCGCGCCTGCCGGGGCTCTTCCCGCCCGTCGTGCGACCGACCGGATCGGTGGGATATGTCCGCTTGCACGGGCGCAATGCCGACGCCTGGTGGGGTACAGATGCCTCCAGCCGCTACGACTACCTGTATAACGACCGCGAATTGGCAGAGTGGGCAACGGCCATCCGCCAACTCGATGCCCATAGCCGCGACACCTTCGTCTTCTTCAACAACTGCCACGCCGGACACGCGGCTCAGAATGCCCTCAGGATGGCAGAGCTTCTGGAGATTCCCCTTCCGGCGTGAATGTGAGCCTGGCCAGGAGGCCGCCCCGGCGCAAGATCGCCCACAGAAACGCCGCGAAGACGACCAGGTTCCACAGTACCGAGAAGCGAATGGCGGCCAGTTCCCCCGCGTAGAAGGGTCGCATCAGGTCGGGGTTCATTGTGCCGGTGGGGCCACCGATTGCGAGGGGGAGCCGGGTCAGCAGGACGGGGTCGTGGAGGATCATGTTGAGAAAGATCCCCACCGTCAGAGCCCCTGCGAGAAGAGCAAAGGCGCGTTCGCCGGGCCTGTCGAACGGCACGAGAGCGAGAATGAGCGGGATGGCGAGGAAGAGGTGGTTTTCGTGCATGTGTGTCGAGAGCATAAAGAAAGAGAAGACGACGCCGAGTGAGAGCAGAAGCCCCATCGACCCGGTGAGCTTCCCGTGCGCGACCTCTCGCTCGCGACGCGCCGCACCCAGGATGGCGACGTAAGCGATCCCGAAGGCGAGGAGGCCGAAGTGGGTGAGACTGAACGGCCCCAGCACCGGGTTGTCGGCCGGCTTCCACGCTCCCAGCGCCCACCACAGATTATGGGCGTTGGAAGAGGTGAAAGGCATGAGGCTGACGTCTCCCACGACCCGCTTGAAAACCGTGGCCATCTGTCCGGCGAGGAGGAACGGGGCAAAGAACACCGACACGGTGGCCAGGGCCGCGAGGCCTCCGATGACGACACCTCGCCATCCGCACCAAACCAAGGTGAGCACCAGCAGCAGCGGAAAGAACGGAGCGCCGAGCGGCTTCATCAGGGTGGCCAGGGTCAGAAACACCCAGGCGGGCCAGGCGAAGCGCGCCTCATTCCAGCTTCCTGCCGGTGCGACGGCGAGTGATCCGGGGCGTCGTGCAGCGTCGTCGTCGGCCGGGGCCACAACGGCGGCGCGTCGGCCGGGGAGTCGGATCCGCAGGAGCCCGGGGAACCCGAGGGCCAGGAATGCCGCCAGCACAAAAAACGAATGAATGGAGTCGGGTGCGCCCCAGTAGGCGACGTCCATGATTACCACCGGGTTCATGAGGTAGGCGACGGGGAGGACGAGGGACCACGGGAGGCGCCGTCGCTCCGGCGGGCCGCCGGTGCCGGGCCGTGCGTGACTGCGGTCGGTATCGACGCGCTTCCCTAATCGGAATAGAAGCCAGCCGATGCCGAGGTCAAAGAGGAGGGGTGGGAACTTGATCAGCAGGTTGAACACCCTGGAGGCCGCTGCGGCGGAGGAAGCCTCTGCCGCGGAGGAAGCCGTTGCCGCGGAGGAGTCCGCGGGGTCCGGCCAGATCAGGGCCGCGCGGGGATCGATCCAACCATAGACGGCGCCGGTGGGGGCTAGAATCCAGGCGTAGAGGGGCGGGTAGTCCATGTCGCAGGTGGCGTAGACCTGGGCGATTCCCTCCTGGGAGGCTCTGAGTGCCCATCGCTTGTAGGCATTCATGTCGGCAACGTATCCGGGGTGGAGCAGCAGCACCCACCGCAAGATGGCGTACCCGATGGCGAATAGGACCAGTCCTGAGCGTCGTTTCATCGTGCCTCTCTTCGATCCAGCCGGCGCCGCCGGACATGTCGCCCGGTTACGTCACTCCGACTTCTGAATTCCGGCTTCCGGCTTCTGGCTACCTGAGTAGGTACTTGCGGCGGAGCCGGCCCGCAAACGGCAGCTTCCGCTGTCTGCACAGGATGCCCATTATGCTCTTCTGGGTTGACGAGAACCTACTCTCTGATTCTCGGGGCCGACAGGGCACAGGCGGGTCACCATCTGGAATGGAAGGACGCGGCGATGGCGGCATGAACGCGCTCGGCCCGTCGTCGATCCCGACGTAGGAGGGCTCCGGCCAGGTCGTCCACCCTGACGTGGTGATCATTCCCAGCGGCTGGAATGGCGTCGTGCAGGATCCGCTCCTTGAGCAATCGGTTCGTGGCGGTCACGACGCCCGGTTTCACACGGGAGATCCGGTGGGAGCCGACGGGACGCACCTCGCCCGAGTCCAGGGAACGCAGCAATGCCACCTGGCCGCGCGGGCCGATGTCGCCGATCTCGTCGAGGAAGAGCGTGCCTCCTTCGGCCTCGACGACCAGCCCGTGGCGGGTGTGGTCGGCGCCGGTATACGCGCCCATCTCCGAACCGAACAACTCGCTCTAGAAGAGATCGGGTGTGATGGCGCCGACGTTCACCGGCACCAGCCGCCCCTGGCGGCCGCTCCGCTCATGGATCTCGCGCGCGAGCAGCTCATTGCCGGTGCCGGTCTCGCCTTGTACAAGCACCGCGCAGTCGGCGATCGCCGGCATCTCCGCCTCGTGGAGCATCGAGAGCAGGCGGGGCGACTTCGTGGCCAGGCCGAGACGGGACCAGATTTCCTGGATCTCCAGCTCCTCGCCCATGGTCTGCAGCTTGTCGTGTGCCGTCCGCGGGTCCG
>CAIMUX010000127.1 GCA_903844735.1 Candidatus Eiseniibacteriota bacterium | reverse complement strand
AGCGAGAGTGATCGTCGCGTTGGACCAGGCGGGATAGTTGCCGTCCGGACTGTCGGTGATCGCATGGGTCGGGCTACGGAAGGTCACACTGGTCGTGTCCCAGTCCTGACCGCTGACCTGCCAGTTCCCTAGCCCACCTTCGAAATCATCGAAAAAGGGAAACGGAACGGTCTGGGCCCTTGACTCGCCGTGCGTGGCTTGGGCGTGAGCGAGCTGGATTGGCATCCCAAGGGCAAGGCTACTAAAAGCCAGTATCGCCGCCAAAACCCCAAACAGCCTCTGACTGTCCAACATTACATGCCTCCCCTGTAATGCGTGCCTTGAAGCTTCGGAGCTTCCGCTCAGAACCCGCATGAACGTATTCCCTAGAATGCCCGCGTACCGGACCATCACGTTCGCGCCGCTCGCCCGCGAAGACCTCGCCCTACAACGTCCCATCGATCCCATGTCGCCACCCCCTGCCCGGTTCATTCCCCGATCGCCTCGATCAGAACCGAGCCGCCGACACCTACATCTGCCCTGCGGCTGCGGCTGAAGGACAAGTCACCACCAGATCCATAGCACTTCTACACCCTGTACCTCCCCTGCCGATCCGGACGACCTGTTCTCGCGACCTCGGCCCTGGCCGTGCACAATCTTCTTACTCTCGTCTTCCCGATGCGCCGGGGAGTGACTCCTCTCCGTCGTCGTCCCCACCCGTCGATTGTTCCGGACCGTAGTGATAGATGACTCCGTCAATCGATGCCTCGGGGCTCGCGCCGACGCCAACGATGTAGACGTCAGACGCCGACGATCCCCAGACGTTCCTCAGGTTCTCCGTCGTTCTGATGTCGACAGTCTTTCACTATTGAGCTCGGCAGATGTCGTCTTGACCGAGCGCCAGACAGGATTCTGGTT
Source organism: Candidatus Eiseniibacteriota bacterium (assembly GCA_903844735.1). Taxonomy (GTDB): domain Bacteria; phylum Eisenbacteria; class RBG-16-71-46; order CAIMUX01; family CAIMUX01; genus CAIMUX01. The sequence continues at coordinate 87,963 of CAIMUX010000127.1, read as the reverse complement.
GGCTGGCGGCTCCGGTGTCGTGGACGAGTCCTCGCCACACGAGAGCATCCCCATTGCGATCACAGCGCAGAACAGCAACCGCAGCCGATCCGCCCCCGCCCTGCTCCCTGCTTGCGGCGCGTCACCCGTCTCGGCCCCCCCTTTCCGCAGTGGTGTCACAGCCGCCGGGAAGAGCTGGTCTTCCGACTTCCATGTGACTGCGTCGATCGATCGATGGGAGTCCGGTCTGTACTGATGATTGGAGTTATCATCGTCCCCATCTCCCCTCCACCTCACTTCGACTGACCGCAAGCGCCCGCACCAGAGCTGCCATCTGACCTCGATGCGCGGCCAACCTACCCCCTCCGCACCCCCACCACATACTCCCCATCCACAACCCCAGTAAACTCCGCCAACAAGTACTCCGCCCCCGGAACAAACCCGAACGCCTCCCGCGCCACCTCCCGATGGTTCGGCGTCAGCAGAACCGCCACCCACGCACCGGCGGCAGTCACCTCCGGATACAGCAAGACCGAGATCGAACGGCGCCGCGCATGCAGATGCACCTCCACCGCCCTCGCGCCATCCGCGCTGGAGACCCGGAGCTCCACGGCCTCAAGACCCCGCGGCGCATCCTGCACGGCCTGATCAAAGCGCTCCAGGGCCTCAGAGGCCCGCCCGGCACCGAGCAGCGCCGAGCCCTCCTCGACCAGATCAGCAACTCGCGCGGCGGTCCCGGGACCGGCCACCCCGGAATACTGCGGGCACAGGGCAAATGTGTAAGCCGAAGCCTCGCCCATCAGCTCCAGCACCCCCTGCGTGGCGATACCGACCACGCGCCTGGTCGCCGCCATCACTACCCGCGTCGCCACTTCAAAGACGGCCCCGACGGTCTCGGATTCCGCCGGCGCGCCCGCAAACACGGGCGGGCGGATCGCGGCCATCTGTACATAGTGCTCAAGCCAGGAGTCCCAGGTACCGGAGAAATCCTCACGGATCGCCTTCAGCGCGCGCAGCCTTCCGCAACATCCATCGCACTCCGCCAGATGCGAATACAGGTCGGTCGCCTTCGACTTTTCCATGTCTCCCCGAGAGAAGCGAAGGAGCTGCTCCTGGGTGGCGTGTCCCTGCTGTGTCATGGCTTCCACTCTCCCGGACAGGGTCCTTTCCTGCCGACGACCACCCTGTCTACCGGGGTCAGCAGGAGTTCTCGCGACCTTCCTCGCACGGAAGCACGCACCGGGCACACGATGAGGAACCGTCCAACCGGGAACGGACGCGCTTCTTCACCGCGTTGGTCCAGTCGGTGACCGACTTGGCCGGGTTCTTGCCGTAGTAGGCATCGAGTTGCGTCTCGGCGATGATCTTCTTCGCCAGATCCTCGAAGAGTCTGCGGGAAACGTCATCCCGCCCGAAAAGCTCCTCCCCGTTGAGGCACAGACGCTGCCGAATCGGGGCGGAGGCCTCCAGCGCAGCACGCTCGTTCCACTCCATACCCGCGGCGGTGAATTCGACCAGCTTGTCGGTCAGGAGCCCGAGTTGCCGATCGGAGAGGGACGTCACCACCTGTCCCGGATTTCCTCTCACCGGACTGTTCTCCCGCCCCTCCGCTCTCCCCGAGGCCGGCGATCCCTCCCTCTTGGTCTGCCCATAGACCATGATGCTGAAGCAGAACGCGATCGTCTGGTGGGGGTATCCTCCGCAGCGGAACGTCAGCTCGAACATCTCGCGAAAGACCGCGGCCTGATCGGGATCGAACTCCTCCGAACGATCCCTCAGGAGCCGGGCGAAGTCAGGGTGAGGCCGCGGGCCGGCGCCCGCCGCCTGGGTTCGTCGACTCCGGTCGATCCCGGGCTCGGGAAGGTCGTTCACCCCGCCAACCGGGTCGATCGGGTCCTTTCGAGACAGGGCGCGCTGCACGACGTTCCGGGCCAGCCCGAAAAGAAACTGACCGAACTCATAGGCTTCATCGAACTTGTGCAGGTTCTGGTGGACGTAGAGCCACACGTCCTGGGAGACATCGTCCACGTCCAGGCGGGGTGCCGTCCGGACTCTCGAACGTAGATACCGCAACAGACCCGGCTGGTGCGCTTCCCACAGGCCCCCAAAGGCTTCCTCGTCCCCCTGTAACCAGCGGCGGACCAGGTGGATTTCCTCTTGGTGAGGTAGCAGACGGCGGTGAAGAGTGTGCGGGTCCATGAAGTCCCCCGGCAGCTTCGTTCGACACGGTTCTGGCCCCGATCAGGCCGAACCGGTGCCCGAGCACCCCGCGCCATACTCACAGACCACGTGAACAGCCAGAGAACATGACACGTCACCATTATGTCATAAGTCGGCTGTCACCCTCAAGGATGCCAAGAAGCGGAAACTGCATTCATCGCGGGCCCGCCCTCCGCCCTCGCGGAAATTCTCCGGAAAGGGAGTCCGTGAGGGCCTCGGTCGTCGTTCGACACCGGGTCAGCTTCCACGGGGCGTCTTCAGCGTGCTTCTTCACGAGAACTCCCCGCCCTCCTGGGTAGACGCAATGTGGTGCACGAACCTTCCGCCCGGGGAAGGATCTCGACAGTGAGAACAAATGTATGGTATGTTCGCTCTGCTGGCTAGAGGGGGAGCCGAAAGCCTCGCTGCTGAAGAGGCAAGCACAGGAATCCTGCCCCGACGGGCGGGATCTCCGGCATGGAAAGGCTCGAAACAAAGGCGAAGTATGCGTCCCCTCCTGCAACTCCCCTTCTCCCAAGCCATTGGGGACTCACCCGGTGCGGCGCGGCGGTTGTTTCCGGTCGAGCTACCCGAGAGAGAAGCGCCGCGGTCCCCCCGCCGCTGGAACCTGGAGTCGCTAGCCGGAGGGATCACCGAGATTTCGGCCCCTGCGCCAGCCGCCGGCCTCACCGCAGCCGCACGCCTGGTCCGCGAGGCACAGGAGCGCGGTGAACCCGCGGCCTGGATCTCGGCGGGCGACTCCCTCTTCTATGCACCTGACCTGCACGATTGGGGCGTGGACCTCGCGGCACTGCCCGTGGTGCAGGTCAGCGGCGTCCTCGCGGCGGCACGGGCGGCGGAGTGCCTGCTGCGTTCGGGCGCCTTCGCGTTGGTCGTCTTTGATCTTGGTCACACCGGTTCGTTTACGCGATCCGCCACCTTACCCGCAGCCGTCCAGGTGCGCCTCGCTGCCCTCTGCCGCCGACACGAAGCCGCTCTACTACTGCTTGCACAGAAACCGGAAGGCACACCGCCGGTCGCCTCCATGGCCATCCTCCGCGCGGAGGGATCCGTGCGCAAGACAGCCTTCGACCGGTTCACCTTCGAGCTCACGGTCCTGAAGGACAAGCGCCAGGGAACAGGCTGGAGCCACGAGGAGGTGCTCCGTGGTCCGGATGGCCTGTGTTGACCTTCCCGCGTTTCCGCTGCAGATCTTGCTCAAGCGACATCCCGAGTGGCGAGATCTGGCGGCCGCTGTCGTGGACGAGGACCGCCCGCAAGGCTTGCTGCTGTGGGTGAACGAGCGGGCGCGAGCAGGGCGCGTCCTTCCGGGGATGCGTTATGCGGGAGCGCTGTCGCTTGCCCGGGACCTACGCGCGGGGGTGATCCCGGCGACAGAGATCAACACGCAGATCGAAGCGCTCACGAAGCGGCTGCGCTTTTTCTCTCCCGAGGTGGAATGTGCCCGTGACGAGCCGGGGACCTTCTGGCTGGGTGCGGCTGGGCTGGGGCTCCTGCACCCGGAGTTTCCCCGTTGGGCTGAGCTGATCCGTAGCGACCTGCGGCAGGCGGGTTACGACGGGCGCATCGCCGTGGGCTTCTCGCGTTTCGGGTGTTACGCGGCGGCGCGCTCCGGTGTGGAGACCGCTGTCTTCGGCGACCCGGAAGAGGAGCGGGCAGCCGTTCGCCGCATCCCGATCGACCGGATCACCTGTGCCGCCGACGTCCGCGACACACTGGCCCGGCTCGGCATCTTCACGCTGGGTGGCTTTCTCGATCTTCCCCCGTCGGGAATCCGTCGTCGCTTCGGGGAGGCTGCATTCGCGTTGCACCGCAGGGCGCGGGGCGAGGCGTGGGCGCCACTCTCTCCTGAGATTCCGGAAGAGCCGCACGAGCGGAACATAGTCCTCGATCATCCAGAGACCGACGCCGCACGGCTTCTCCACGCCATCGAGGGAGACCTCGCGGCCCTACTACAAAGGCTGGGCGAGCGGGATCGCGCGCTGTGCGGCCTGGCGGTCGAAATCACCTTTGACCGCCCCGGTCCCCCCAACGGGGGCACGGCCCCCTTCAAGGGCATGGCCCCCTTCGAGGGGACGCCGGGCGGCCCGCAGCGCCGGATCGAGACACTGCGTCCGGCCACACCGACGCGAGATATCGGCCTGTTGCTCGACCTTCTGCGGCTGCGCTTGGAGTCGATCGTGTTTCCCTCGGGTGCGGTGGATGTACGGCTCGAGGCGGAGTTCGTCGGGACCCGGCCGGAGCAGATGGCGATCTTCGCGGAGCAGCATCGCCGGGATCTCGAGGCGGCCAACCGGGCCCTGGCGCGCGTGCGCGCGGAGTTCGGCGACGAAACGGTCTGCGCGGCGCGACTGGTCGAGGCCCACCTTCCGGAGGCGAGGGTTGTGCTGGAGCCGATCGGTCGACTGGCGCGGGCGCAACCGCGGAAGGTGCGCACCGCACCTGTCGTGCGCCGGATCCTGCTGCGGCCGGAGCCGATCGTGCTGTGCGTGGCGCACGGAACGGCTCCCGATCCCGCTTTTCCGCACGCCCCCGGCTACCATCCCGCCGGCATGATCCTGCGCGGTGCCGGTCTCATTGCCGAGGCGGCCGGGCCATTCGTCGTCTCGGGCGGCTGGTGGAGGCGCGAGGTCGTCCGGCACTACTGGTATGTGCGGGTCGTGCGTGCGCCGGCAGGTGGGAATCCCCCGCAGGGGGCACGGCGGGCACGCGCCGACACCGGCCCTGTCCTGGAAAACGCCCACCTCCCGGGGACCTGGCTTTGGATCTATCGCGACGCACGCCGGCTCCGTTGGTTTCAGCAGGGGAGCGTCGAGTGATATCCCCAACCGGGCACAATTGTTCTTTTCCGCGCCAGATCCACGTTACGCCCCGAGCTCTGTTCCCCGGTGAAGCGGTCACCCTGAGAGCCGCTCAGCCGGCGGAGCGTGGACTTTTCGGATTCTGGGGAAGGACCACCGCCTTCGCTTGGCCGAATTTGGTCGGGTTTGGGCGGATCACTCGCCCTTCCACTCAGCCGCTCCTTCGCCCCGCGACTTCCAAAAAAGTGGGTGAGGGTGACGCCGGTCTCTCCTGAGATTCCGGAAGAGGGATTCTCGACTCACCTACGCCGCAGCGGCTTTCGGCCCGTCGGAGGTGTCTTCCGCCCGCCCCGATTCGGCCCGCCCGGGGTCCGGTGCGCCGCGCAATGGCGGCTGCGCCCCACTCCCGGCACAATTCCGCTCGATGCACATGAGCAAGTCGCGTGGCCGAACCGGCTTCTCCAGATAGTCGTCCATCCCCGCCGCGAGGCATTCCTCCCGGACCCCCACGATCGCGTCGGCGGTCAGGGCTACGATGGGGATGCGCTCGCCGGTCGCCTTCTCGGCGGCGCGAATCGCGGCGGTCGCCTCCATGCCTCCCATCTCGGGCATGTGCAGGTCCATGAGAATCAGGTCGAAGCGCCGGCGCGAGGCCTCCGCCACGGCCGTTCGTCCGTCCGCGGCCACGACGACGGTGTGTCCTTGCTTCTCCAGCAGGCGGATCACCAGCATCTGGTTCACGCTGTTGTCCTCGGCCAGCAGAACCCGCAGGGAGCGCCCCAGCGTTGTCGCGCTCGGCCAGGACTCGCTCGTCGGTCGACCGCGACCTTCCGGCACCGCCGCAGTGGCGACACCAACCACGGTCACACGGATTGCTTCCAGGAGTTCGCCCAGGCGCACCGGCTTGCTCGAATAGGCTGCGGCCCCGTCCGCGATCACCGCCTGGATTTCGGGGGACGGACGGCCGACCGGGATGAGCAGAACCACCTTCGCGGTACCGCCGGAGAGCCGCTCGATTTCCTCCAGCAGCTCCGGAAGATTCCTGCCGGTCAACTCGGCGTCCAGGAGAACGAGGAGACGGCCGACCCCGTTTGTCGAGGATTCTTCGAGGGCACGCGTCAACCCGGCCATGTCCTCGACCCTGGTCGGAATCGCCCCGTGCCAGGCGAGTGACTCCTCCAGCGCCCGGCCGATGCCCGGCGAGTCGTCTGCGATCACGACGGCGAGCCCCTCCAGCCAGGTCATCGTTCCCTTCCCCGGGGGCCGGGCCGCGGGGCCCGGAATGGTGGCGCCCGCGGAGGTTGCCGCCGCCTGCAGCACGATATCAAAGCCAAAGGAGCTGCCCTGGCCGACTTCGCTCTCGACCCGGATCTCGTCGCCCATGAGTAAAACGAGCTGCCGGGAGATCCCGAGGCCGAGTCCGGTGCCGCCGTACCTACGGGTCGTGGAGCTGTCGGCCTGCGTGAACGGCTCGAAGATGCCCAGCAGCTTGTCACGCGAGATCCCGATGCCGGTGTCCCGCACCATGAACCCCACAGGCATGCCGGTGTCCGTGGGATCGCCCGCCCGGACCTCGAGTACGACATCTCCTTTGTCGGTGAACTTGACGGCGTTGCCGAGAAGGTTGACCAGCACCTGGCGCAGCCGGCCGGGATCTCCCTTCGCCAGGCGGGGGACAGCCGGGTGGACGTGGCAGACCAACTCGAGGCCCTTCTCGCGCGCCCGCAGCGCCAGCGTTCGCGCGGCCTCCTGGGCGCACTCCCAGGGGTCGAAGGGAATCGATTCCAGCTCCACCCGGCCGGCCTCGATCTTGGAAAAGTCGAGGATGTCGTTGATGATCCCCAGCAGCGAGTCGGCTGAGCTTTTGACCAGGCCCAGGTATTCCTGCTGCTCAGTGGTAAGTTGGGTCGTCTCCAGAGTCAGCTCGGTCATGCCGATGATTCCGTTCATCGGGGTGCGGATCTCGTGGCTCATGCTGGCCAGAAACTGACCCCTTGCCTGCACCGCGGCTTCCGCTCGCTCCTTCTGGCTCACCAGGTTTTCGTTGGTTTGCGTCAGCTCGCGGGTCCGCTCGGCCACCTCCGCCTCGAGGTGATCCCGATGCTGCTCCAGTTCTAGGTCGCGCCGTTGGACGGCCGACAGCATGTCGTTGAAGTGCTCGATCAACCGGCCGATCTCGTCTCGGCTCACCTGGGTGGCCCGGATGGAGTAGTCGTTCTCCCGGGCCACGCGCTCGGCCGTCTCCGTAAGCTGCAGGACCGGCCCGGAAATGATCCTCTGTAGGCGGCCGGACAGGAGGACGGCGATCACGACGGCCACGGCGATGATGACAGTCACGATCCCGAATCCCCGCCGCAGGCTTTCGTCGAGAGCAGCGAGGTCGGCGCGCAGGTACAGCGTGCCGATGCGGTTGCCCTGTCTCTCGATGACGCGAAAGAGGTGGAACTGGTGCTCGGCGATGCGGCTCCCCGGCGCCTCGGGGCGTGGAGGTTGCAATGGCGCACGCAGGTCGGGCCGTTGGTAGGTTGCGAAGACCTCCCCGTCCGCCCCGTAGATGCAGGCGGCCAGCACCCGCGGATCGGCATCCAGCGCGGCCAGCACCTCTGTGGCCGAAGACGGTGCGTCGAAGGCGACCGAAGCCGCGCTGTTGTCGCCGATCATCTGTGCCTGCGTGGCGAGCGATAGGCGCAGTTCCCGGTACAACGCGGCCCGTTCGTACAGGAGAAAGGCGGCGGCCGCGCAGATCAGCGACGTGACCGTGGTCATCATGGTGACCAGGGTCAGTTTGACTCGAATGCTGTGGGAGAGAGAAAATCGCATCGTCGATGTGCTCCCTACCAGCGACCGGCCTTGCGCGCGAGACCGAGGAGGGTGGGATCCACCCGCAGACCCGCCCGCTCCGCTGAGGTCAGGTTGAGGTCGAACTTCATGCGATTCCCGTCCTTGACCAGCGCGATCACACCTCCTTGGCGCGCGAACGCCTCTCCGTCACCGATCGTGAGAAGCCCGGGGCGCGGGAGCAGCTCTAGGGCCTTCGCCCGCCGTGGGTCGGGCAGATCGAGAAAGAGAATCCGGCAGTCGCGGACCTCCTCGGGTCGATCGAAAACCCGCACCTCGAAGCGCCGCCCCTTCTGTTCCTTGCCCCGGAGGATCTCCTCGATTGCCGGCCGCATGGCTCCGCTCCCGAAGATGCCCACGATGATCGGCCCCTTCGCGAGGCTATCTCCGGCAGGCCAGGCGACAAACTGGGCGAAGTTGTAGATGAAGGCGGCCTTGACCCGGTCCTCCGTCGGCACCTGCGAGGCGACCGGCCTCGCTCCGAGTAGGAGAAGGCAGAGCGCCCAGGCTATCCTCCGTCGAAACATCGTCACGCCCCCGACCTACCAGCTCAGGGTCACGGCCGCGAAGAGCGCCGGTTTGATCGCGGCGGTCGTGGGGGAGAACTCGGGGAAGAACTCCTCGTGGGACGCCGGACCCAGATTGCGGCCTGCGACGCTGATCTCTAGGGGTAGGGACGGCCTCCAGGCCAGCCGCGCGTCGAGGACGGTGTAGGCGTGGACCTTCTGGGCCGGGATGGCTGAGACATAGCGCCCGGTGAGGTCCAAGTCCCAGGCTCTGCCCAGAGTCAGGGAGGCCCACAGCCATGCCTGGTGGGAGGGAGAAGCGCTCCACGCCTCAGTTCTATTGGCAAAGTCCCCTTGCACCGCGTCGTCCTGCGACGCGCCGGCCTCCCCGGTCTTCCGCATGTTCAGGTACGAATACGCAGCCCGCAGGCGCAGCCACCGCCGTGCGTACCAGTCGGAAGCCAACTCGACTCCTCGCACTTCGCCAGCCAGGAGATTCGTGAGGGTAACCGGAAGCGACATGTACGCCGAGTCAGGCGGCGGGGGGCTCACCGCGGATGGTGCGCCGATCACGAATCCGCGGATCCGGTCGTGCTTCATGAGGAAGACCGTGGCGTCGAGCAGGAGAGCGTCCGTCGGTCGGCTGCGATACCCCGCCTCCCAGGCGACCATGACCTCGCTGGCGAGCTTTCCACTCCCCTCCATCATCACAGCCACCGGGATGGGGTTTGGGTTCATCGGAGGACTGTATGGCGGAACGGTCGCGATCCAAATGGCAGCGCGCTGCTCCGCGATGCTCGGAGTCCGCACCGCCCGTGATAGCGCTCCCCAAATCGCCTGCCCTGGGCCGATCCGCCAGAGGAACCGCGTGCTGGGCTGGACCTCCAGATCGAGCTGGTCCTGATGTTCCAGCTTGACGCCGCCGGTGATCTGCAGCCGGCGAGGGATGGCCTCGATGTCGGCCTGGACGAAGCCGCTGCGGAGATCCCGTGAATCCAGACTCCTGCCATCAAGCATCGAGAAGTGATCGGAGCTCACGAACCGCATCTCGGCGCGGCGATAGCCGCCTCCCCAGATGACGCCCAGGCGGGGGTGAAGATCGAACCGGTGCTGGAGGTCCAGGTCATACGTCGAGCGGTGTTCACCGTAGACCGAATCCTCCCGGTTGTCCCGGTCGAAGTAGAGCTGCAGCGACATCTCCGAGGATCCGGAAATGCGCTGTTGCCACTTCGTCAACAGATGGCCTCCGCTGAGCGCGGTCTTGGTTTCCTGCACGGCCAGGTACGGTTCGGTCGGAGACGCGAGGTCCCTGGTCAGCGAGGCGAGCTCCCATCGCGTTCCTTGTTTCCCGCGATGATAGGCACCCTCGACCGAGACCTGTCGATGGGGCGCGCGATCCCAATCGGCGCGGAAGCCGGCCCGGCCGAAATCCCAGCGGTCGGCGAGATCCTGTCCGCCGGCGCTTTGTGTAGGGTTGTACCCGGCATACCTAGCCCAGGCGCGGACGTGGGTGTCCGGTCCGAGCGCGGCTCCGTAGCGCGCGCTGGCGAGGGCACGGTCCGCGTTGCCGGTGCCGGCCTGCACGAAGCCACCCTGGGAGTCGACCGCCCGGCGGGTGATGACGTTGATAACGCCGTTGACGGCATTCGCACCCCATAGGGTTGCCCCGGGACCGCGGATCACCTCGATGCGCTCGATCTCGTCCAGCGGGAGGTCCTGCACCTCCCAGTAAACGCCCGAGAACAAAGGGGTGTAGACGCTGCGCCCATCGATCAGCACGAGCAGCTTGGCGGAGAAGCGGCCGGCGAAACCGCGCACGCTGACCGACCAGATGCTGGAGCTGGTTTGCCCGACCTGCACTCCCGGCACGAGCCGGAGGAGGTCCGGCAGCGTGGTGCACCCCGAGCGGCGGATTTCCTCACGTGTGAGCACGGAGATCGCCGCTGGAGCGTCGAGGAGCTCCTCGGGCTGCCGGGAAACGGAGGTCACTTCGAGCTGCATGAGTTCGCTCAGGGACATGCTTCCGAGGTCCGGCTTTGCTTCCCCGGCCTCCGCGGCGGCGCCCGGCGAGGCGAGGCCGAGCAGTCCGAAAATCAGGAGCCAGACCCAGATCGGCCGGGCCCGGTGGTGCCGCTGGCCGGGCCAACTGATTTCGATCATGACTCTATCTCCGATCGGTGCGACCGTCCTCCCCGGGGCGACATTGCCTTCCCCCTGCTGAACGCGGCGGAACTCAGCCCGTGATCACGACGTCGACGTCGACGTAGTCCTGGCTGGTCAACCAGAAGCCGTTCTTTCCGGCCCACTGGCGCAGATCCATCGACGTGGGAAGATCGCCTGAACCGCTCAGGCCAAGCACGGATATGCGGCTGCCCGGAACCGTTGTGGCAGACGCCGGAATCGTGTACTCGGTCGCGCCGGACGCCACCATCCACATGCCGGGCGTGGTGGAACCCGCGCCCGCGCAGGTGACCATGCCAAACACCGCGCCCGCCGCCGGAACCCAGGAGATCGGAATGTCCTGGTTATCGGCGTAGACCAAACCGCCGGCCAAGGGATGGATTTCCACGATTCCCGGCACGGTCGCGTGCAGAGTGACCGTCTGGCCCGCCGCCGTGACCGAAAGCTCGAGCACGTCACCCCGGGAGGCCGGGACCTGCCCGACGTAGCCGGTCTCTTCCGGTTTGGCCGGATTTACCATGTAGGCCAGCGCCGCTCCGTTGATCCGAACCTCGGCGTTGCTGACGACCTGACCATCCACCGAAACGACGACACCGGCCTGATAGGGCATTCCGGACGGCATGCCACGGGCGATCAAGATCCCGCCCATGGCCTTCACTTCCGGATTCGGCTTAGTCGAAGAGTCATTGCCGCATCCCGCGGCGAGCACCAGACCGAGGCAGATCGCGAGCAATCCGGTGACCAATCCCCGGTGAGTCTTCTGATCGAACTTCATGGCGCGTTTTCCCCCTTGTGGCCCGCCGGCACGGAACAACCGTCTCGGGCCGCCGATGCGACACCTGCTCCCGGGCAAGATGATCGCCGCGGGAGTTTCAGATCCCGAACGTTAGACCCCACTGGGACCCTGGTTTCTTATCCTTCGACACGGCGGGTCGGCTTCTCGAGCCGAATGCGACCATCGGGCGAGGAGAGGGAACCTCGGCCTCCCGTATATCACTCGCACCGGCAACCCGATCACCAGCGGTTCGAACGCCACCCAGGTGCAAGGAGGACGCTGCGAATCGCCTTCTTGTTCCGAAAGCCACCTGCGCGCTTGGAACGAAATCTCTTCTTGTAGGCCCGCTTGGAGGGGAACAGGAGCGTAAGCCTCCGCGGACGGCGGCGTTCCGCACGCCCATTTCCTCAAGATCCTCCAAGGGGCCGCCGAAGGACCATCCATCGAGCTGCGTGAACCAGCGCATGGGGTGACAGACTGATCACGATGCCGATCGGTGTCCCGGATGGTCCGATCACGGGGAGGGTTCTGTCGTGCTGAGTTCCGGTTCGCGGGAGTGGGCGCCGGGCCGGTCGAGGCAGTGGACGGCGGCGCTCTGCGGGCGATCCCGGCGCCCCGAACGGGCACGGCCCGGCTGGAGCCTCGCTCTCCTGATCCTGCTGTCGTGGATCGCGACCACCCCGTCGGCGGCCGAGGAGACTCCGGGTACCGCCATCGGCGACCTCTCGCTCGGCCAGCTCCTCCAGCTCGAGGTGACCTCGGTGTCCAAGCGTCCCGAGCAGCTCCTCGATGCACCGGCCGCGATCTTCGTAATCACGCGCGAAGACATCATGAGGTCCGGGTACTCCACGATCCCGGATCTCCTCCGTCTCGTCCCCGGGATGCAGGTCGGGCAACTGACATCGAGCCTCTACGCGGTCAGCGCTCGTGGGCCGGCCTCTCGCTTCTCGCGGAACATGCTTGTTCTCGTCGATGGACGCAGCGTCTACACGCCGATCTTCTCCGGCGTCTACTGGGAGACCCTGGACCTGCCGTTCGAGGACATTGAGCGGATCGAGGTGATCCGCGGTCCGGGAGCCACGCTCTGGGGCGCGAATGCCGTCAACGGGGTCATCAACATCATCACGCGTCCCGCCGTTGACACCCAGGGGTGGTACGTCAAGGCGGGCACGGGCACCCGCGAACCAGGGCTCGGCGTACTCCGGTACGGCAACAGCCTTGGCGGGCGGGCGCATTACCGACTCTGGGGGAAGGGATTCCAGCGGGGCCACCTGGAGACCCTCGATCACGTGAGCCTCGAGGACTCCTGGGACCTCGGCCAGGGCGGGTTCCGGCTCGACTGGGGCCAGGGCGCGGCTCGGACCGTCTCCTTCATGGGCGCGATGCACCGCGGAGACCAGGGGCTCCGCTACGAGCTGCCCACCCTGACCGAGCCGTACATCACCCACGAGGCGAAGAACGGCACGCTTTCCGGGGAGTACCTGGTGGCCCGGTGCCGGCAGCAGTTCTCACCTTCCGCGGAGATGAACCTGCAGGCCCATGTCGACCACGAGATCAACGGTGACAACGCGTACTACGACGAGCGTACCACGATCGAGCTTGACACCGAGCATCGCTTCGCGCCGCTATCGCAACTGAACGTGACCTGGGGGATGGGGTATCGGCGAACCGACCTCACCTTCCGCGGTTCCGCCTACATCGTGATGCAGGACGGACGGGAGACGTTCCAGGTAGACATCGGGAGCGCCTTCATCCAAGGGGAACTCGGCGTGGTTCCGGATCGGTTCCAAGTCACCGCCGGCACCAAGCTGGAGGCGGAGAGCGGGAAGGTTCCGGAACTGCAGCCCAGCCTGCGACTCCTTTGGCACCCGGGCGCCGGCCAGGCGCTCTGGGCGTCGGTGTCGCGGGCGGTCCGCACGCCCGGACTGGCCGAGCAGCACGCCTCGCTGTGGCTGGCCACGATCCCGCCGTTCGCCACGAACCCACAGCTCCCCATTCCGGTCAAGGTCGTGATCGAAGGCAGCACGGGAATGCGCAGCGAGAAGCTCACGGCGTGGGAAGCCGGTTACCGGATCCAGCCCACGGGCGCCGTCTCGTTCGATGTCGCGGCCTTCGACATGGAGTACCGCAGCCTTCGCGAAGTTTCCAGCGGAGATCCGGTCATCGGGATAGGCTTCGTTTTGCAGCCGCTGCGGTTGCAGAATACCGGTATCGGCAGAAGTCGGGGCGCGGAAGTCAGTTTCAAATGGTACGCCCGATCATGGCTGCAATGGCAGACCTCGTACACCTACCAGGACCTGAAGGAAACGGAACTCGGCTCGCTGGAGCAGCGAACGGCGTTCATCGACTTTCACGCTCCGCAACACATCGCGACGGCGCGTGCGTCGATCGATCTGGCCAGGACCTGGAAGGCGGATCTGGTCGGACGCTACGTTGCGGCCATTCCCTTCGTAAGCATCGCCTCTTACACAGTGCTCGATGCGAGTCTGGCCTGGAGCCCGATCTCGTCGACCGAGATCCGCGTATCGGGCATGAACCTGGGCGGCGGAGGTGGTCACGAGGAGCTGCTGTACGAGCTGGACGGCAAGGCGCGCGCGGCCCTCAAGCCCGGAGCGTCCGCCGCCTGCACGTGCAGGTTCTGACGCACCGCGCGGGCGTATCGCGAGGAGTCCGTATCCAAGCAGCCATGAAACTAGTATATGACGAGAGATTCACGGACTCGGGCTATGCCGACAACAACGCGGCCCTGCCCGGCCGCATGGAAGCCGCGATGAGCGGTTTTGGGCGTGGCTACCGGGACTTCGTTGCTCCGGCCTCCGCGACCGTGAACGAGCTGTTGCTCGCACACGACAAGGCATACATCGAACGAATAGAGACGGACCGCGCGCGATTCGCCATGGCAAGCCTCGCGGCGGGGGGAGCGATCCTGGCAGCACAGCTCGCCTACTCCGGCGAACCGACGTTCGCTTGCATCCGCCCGCCCGGGCATCATGCTTCGCGAGCCTCCGCCTGGGGCCACTGCACGTTCAATAATCTCGCGTTGGCTCTTCTCGTGCTGCGCTCGCAGAAGCGCATCGGCAGCGCGTTCGTTATCGATATCGACCAGCATACCGGCGACGGCACGCGCAAGGTGCTGGCAACGTGGCCGGAGGCGGAGACATTCAATCCCTTCGCGGAGTCAGCCCGGGACTACCTCGTTCTTGTCGAGCAGCACCTGTCCTCGATTCCGGAAACCGACATCGTCGCCGTTTCGGCCGGCTTCGACGCCTATCGACTCGACCTCGGGCACAAGCTGGACACCGGCGATTTCGAGCGCATTGGCAAGCTCGTGCGCAGAGCCGCGCAGCGCCTCTGCGGCGGCCGCCGTTTCGCCGTGCTGGAAGGCGGCTACTACCTGCCGGACCTCGGCGCGAACGTCCGGGCCTTCTGCCGTGGGTTCGCGTGATGGCTGTGATCATCGGAAAGGAGATGGCTATGATTATCGGGAAGGATCTGACGCTGACGCAGAGTCCGCGTTCCGTTGAGATCGGGGCGTACGATTGGTTTGATATCGATTTCGCGGGAACGCAGGTCGGCAAGTCACGCTGCCGAATCGAACCTGATCGGCTGACGGTCTTGTCGATCATGATCTATCCCGAGTACGAACGGAAAGGCTTCGCCACAGCGGTGGTCGATCATTTCAAGCAGGAGCGCGAATGCATCGTCGCGGATCGCGTTCGCTTCACGGCCCGCGGATTCTGGACCAAGGTAGGCTTCGCTCCCGAGAGCGAGGATAAGTACGTTTGGCACCGTTAGTGCGGCTTTGGGCGTCGGGGCGACGAAGACGCTTGGCCGAACGCCCCGGGTCGGCTAGGCGGCGCCTTCCACTCCTTCCGGGAACAGACGGTGGATTTCCGCGTGCAGACTCTCGGGGACGATCGGCTTCAGGAGGTACCCCTGGGCACCCTTCTGGATCGCCTTGGCCACGAAGTCGCGCTCGCTGTGGGACGTGACCATCACGACGCGGGACCGGCGGTCGGCGAGACCGAGTTCCTGCTCGGCCTCCCGTAGGCGCAGGAGAAACTCCAGCCCATCCATCGTCGGCATGGAAATGTCGAGGAAGACGAGGTCGAACGGCTGCCCGGCCTTGGCGGATGCCTTGAACTCCTTGAGGGCCTGCAAGGGATCCTTGTGCGCCGTCACCTCGCCGAATGGGCGGACGGCCTTCTCGACCTGGTAGAGACTCATCTGCACATCGTCCACGACCAGGATCTTCATCACCACACTCCCATCGTTCGATCCAGCCCCTGCCCCGCGCGATTTCGGCAGCCCCGGCTCGCCCTAGCCCGCAAGAGTTCTGAGCGCTCTGTTACGACGTCGGATCTCCCCGCATCTCCTGTGTCGTGCTCGTCAGGTCCCCCTGATATCTAGGCCGCCAGCCGTTCCTCCCCGCCATCCCGGAGCGCACGCTGAAGCGCGTCGAAGCTCTTGATGAATACGGGCAACAGCTCGCGGGCATGGTCTAAGTCTCCATCCCGCCCGGCGAACTCAAGCTTGCGGCACGTCTCGGTCAGGGCCGCTTGCTCGAGGATCGCGCACATCGACTTCAGGGCGTGCGCGGCCCGGCGGATCTCCGGCCCGCTTGCCCCTTCGACGGCGCCCACTAGTGCATCGGCGTGCTGTGGACCTTCCATGAGAAAAAGGCGGACCAACTCCGGATCCACTGCCGCGGCGGAGGTGGGGAGCGCCGCCGGCACACCGGACTCGGTCGCGGGCGGGTCGAGTCGAGTCCCAGGCGTGTGGATGTCGCCCGGGACAACGATCTCGCTTCCGAGGAAGGTCCGCAACACCTCTCGCAGTGCCGCGGGGTCGATCGGCTTGCCGAGAAAGCCATCCATCTCGCCTGCCAAGCGCTCTTCTTCGTCGGAATGGAGGGACAACGCCGAAAGTGCAACGATCATCGTGCGTCGAGCATCGCCCTCGTGCTCCCGAATTCGACGGACGGCCTCTGGACCATCGACCCGGGGCATGATCCAGTCCATCAAGACCAGGTCGTAGTTCGTCGCGAGTACCTTCTCGACTGCTTCCGCACCGTCTACGGCGAACTCCACCCGGCAGCCGAGGTTGGTGAGCAGCAACTCCGCCACGTACCGATTCATCTGGTTGTCATCCGCCACCAGGATCCGGGGCTGCCCGGTGGTGCCCCAGGCGACGGGCGTGTGGTCCCGAGGTGCCTGCCCGGATCGCGACCCGGGCCAGGCCCCACTTGACACGGCGGGTGTTTCCTCGTCAGCAGGCCGACCCGACCGTTCGGGCACGGCATCGCCGACCGATGCCGCGGGAGACCCATCCACCGCGTCGGGAGCCTGGAGAATCTCCCGGAATGTCTCGCGCAGGCGACGGCGCGCGACAGGGGCGGCAAGGGTGAAAACCCGTCCGCCGCCGCGAGAGGACTCGGCCTCGCGGCACAGACGGCTCGATGGAGCAGCCACAATCACCGCCGCGGATCCCGGTTCCACCTCGGCCGCCAGCGCGAGAGCTGACCGGCCATCCCTCGGGGGATCGTGGAGCGCCAGGACGGCGTCGAACGGCGCTTCGCCGGGTGCGGCCTCCCGCAGACAGATCCGTGCCTCTTCGAGCGAGCCGACCGCCGTGACGCCTGCCCCCGCATCCGCGGCCGCCTCAACGAGAGCGCAGCGAGCCAGCCTGGATCGCGCCATGACCAACAAACGAATCGGCGGGATCGCCTCGTCCGTCGCCGTACCCGTTCGGGACTCAGACAGCGCCTCGGCGAGCGGAAGGACGAGGTGGACTCTAAACCGCGTCCCGCGTCCCGCGTGGCTCCATACCGAGATGGTACCCCCCATGCGGGCGACGAACTGACTGCAGATGGCGAGCCCCAGCCCCGTTCCGCTGAAGCGCTGGGCGACCGAGGGGTCTCCCCGCTCGAAGCGGGAGAAGATCTCTTCCTGCCGCTCGGTCGGGATTCCCACCCCGGTGTCGCGCACAAGGAACTCCAATCGGGCCAACCGACCAGCCGGATTCCCGGTTGAGATCGGGGTGGCGTCGGCCGGGGACACCGGGGCTATCTCTCGAGCGGAGACCTCCAGGACCACGCGCCCGCGCTCGGTGTACTTCACCGCGTTGCCCAGTAGGTTGCTGAGCACCTGGCGGACTCGTTTCGCGTCCCCCATGAGTAGATCGGGTGAACCGGGTCGCACCCGGATGATGCACTGCAGGCCCCGCTCGACGGCCTCGAGACCGTGTAGCCGGCCCACGTCCTCCACCAACTCCCGCAGGCCGAAAACGGCCGGATGCAGCTCCAGCTTCCCCGCCGCCATCTTCGAGAGGTCCAGTAGGTCGTTGATAAGTCCCAGCAGATGTTCCGCGGAGACCAAGACGCCCTCCACCATCTCCTGCTCTGCGGTGGGCAACCCCCGCTGCGAGAGGATGCTCGCAAGCCCGATCACGCCGTTCATCGGCGTGCGCAACTCGTGGCTCATGTTTGCCAGGAAATCGCTCTTGGCGCGGTTGGCCTGGAGCGCCGAATCACGTGCCGACTCGACGAGTTGCCGGGCGTGTTCCAGCGAGGCCAGCATGTCGTTGACCCTCTCGGCGAGCCGCGCCAGTTCGTCCCGCCCGTCCACGCGGACCCGTACCGAGGCTATCCCATCACGCCCGATTTGGTTGAGCTCAGACTCGAGCCGAAAGAGCCTTGTGAAGACGATCCGCCCCAAGAGTGAGAGCGTGATCAGCCCGGCCGCGCAGGTGGCCAGGATCATCGAGACGAGGAAGTACTTCTGCGCAAGCACGGCTTGACGGTGGACCGTCCGTTCCGCATCGAGACGCATCGCGATCGCCGGGTTTCCGACCGTGTCATCGAGCCGCACGAAGGTCTGGAGGCTGTCTTCACTCGTGATCACCGTCACCACCCCTGCCGGGCCCGTCAACTGTGGATGATCTGCGAGGTTTACGCCAAGGCGGCGCGCCTCCTCCCATGGAACCACGGACGGTCGCCCGCCGATCATGCCCGCGAGATCGTCGACGAGGGGACGTCCGACTCGCAAGCCGAACACGATGAATCCGTGCGGGAGACCCGGCGCCCCCTCGACTTTGGCGATGTGGGCGGCTGCCACCGCGATGCCGCCCGGCAGCCGGATGAGACCGTCGGCCGCGCCCGCCGTGCGCATGGCCGCACGCAGCACCTCGGCCGCGGGAAACGGTCGATTGATGTCGTAGGGAAGCGGGAGCGCCGCCCCGGTGCGGGGATCGCGCGCCGAGGCGAATACGGTGCGGTACTCGCGGTCCAGGAGAGCAACGAAATCAACGCGAGGCGGCAGCGGCTTCCCTTCGGGGAAGTTCGAGTCCAGGAACGACTGGTTGCGGTCGTCGAGGAACGCACACGCCTCGTCCCAGGTACCATAGTCGAAAGCCAGGGCCCGCAGATGGGCGGCGAGTTGCGCCATGGCGGAGCGCGCGCGCTCCGCACCGAGGCGTCCGTTCTCCTCTTCGGCCTTGCGCTCGCTGTGGCGCAGAAGGAGCATCGACCCGCCTAACTCCACCGAAGTGAGTCCCAGGAAGGTCAGGCCGACCAGGATCGCGATCTTGAGCTTCAGTGGCACAGGGCGACCTCCCTTCGATCCCGACACTGGGAACAAGGATCGGCAGGCGCGGGATGTTTGCTGAGCTCCGGTGGGGCACTTTGACTCGGAATCGAGTTCGGCCACGCCGCCCCCCACACCGTGGAGAGGAGCGGCGTGCTCTTTTCCACGAGCAACCTCGACGACGGCTGGACGGCGGGCAGGCGGCTCGACCGCTATCAGGCGGCTGCGCTCGGAGCCGCCCCCTCGTCCACGGCGGGCAACTCGTCTTCACCTCCGAGCGTGACCACACCCTTGGTTCGGTTGAGGCGCGCGAAGATCGGTCCGAGCATCTCCACCTCGGTCCGGAAATCCCCGTGATGGATCTTAAACCAGACACCCGGGTGCACCCGCTCGATCACCTGGATCACCGCCACCTGGTCTCCCTCGATCTGGCGGGTGATCGTTTGGCTCCGCCGGACCTGGCCGACCATCCAATCCTCGAGTCGACGTACTTCCTTGTCCGCGTCGTCCATCTTCTTCTTCCCCGCGGGGCCGAGCAGCGCTGCCTGCTTCTGGAAATCCCGCAGGGTCCGGCGGAGCGCCTGCACCTGCTCCTGGGCGTCCTCCATCGTCGCCTTGATCTTCTGCAGTTCGGCTACGACACTCGCGTCGGCCCGTAGATTGAGGATCGTGATCGAGTCGCTCACCGATCCGGCTTCCCAGACCGTGATGCCGCGGGTGGCGACGACCTCACCTCCCACGATCCGGCCCTTGGGGATCAGGACCGCGCCGCCGGTCTCGACGTGGCAGCGGTAGATCTCTTTCTGGACGATGACGTTGCCGTGAGAACGGACGGTGGCGTTGAGGAAGAACTTCGCGTGGAGATCGCCTTGGACATCGAGCAGACCCTGGTTGTTGGCGTTGACACCACCCGCGATCGCCAGGTTCCCCCCGCACTTCACGGTGGCGCCATAGATCATGCCATGAACCTCAACATCGCCGGTCGCTTCCACGACGAAGCCGGCTTCGACATCGCCCTCAATCAGGACCGGTCCGATGTGGTGGATGTTGCCGGTAGCGCCCCCGACATCGCCGCTGATCCGCAGGACCGGATCCACCTGGAGCTGGTTATCGTGCAGGCTCACCCGGCCGGAGCAGGCGGCGCGGAACCCACCGGCTTCTTCATCCCACTGCACGCCCTTGCCGGTGCTGAGATTCGCATTGATCGGGGCGCGCACCGGGAGGCTGGAGCCGTAGACATCCATGCCGGGGGTACCGGGTTTCGGGCGCGTGACCTTGACCAGCAACTCGCCCTGCGAAGCGGTCGGATCGCCGACCCGGTTCTTGAAGTCGATCTCGCCGGTCTTTGGGTCTACCCGGTAGTGAGTGTCAAAATAGTTCCGACTCCATTCAATGCACCCGTCCGTGGGCGGAACCGCCGCCGCCGCGGAGACCAGCGGGAGGTTGGTGATGCTGGGATGCTCCATCGTCCTGGCCTTGGCGCTGACGGCGTCGAAAACTCCCTTGTTGGGCTTGTACACGATCCGCAGCAGCTTGAGCCGCTCAAGAACCTGGTCGTACAGATTCGGGCAGCCCAGGGCCTCGGCGTCACACGAGAAGAAGACCCGGACGCGATCATCCGTGACCTTGATTTCGAACTTCGCCGCCACTGTGTCGACGGCCGGATTCGGATCGGCTTCGCTCATCGGTCGGCTCCGGGCGGGATGAGGCGGTTGCGGACGAGCCGTGGTGACAGGTTTCCGGTGGAAGGGCTCGACGTCCTGGGTGCCCCACCCAGTCATGCATTAGATCGGCCTCGCCCTGATTGGGCATGAGAGTTACCGTGGATCTCGTTGGCTCGACCGGATCGCAACAGCGCCAAGGCGTCCTGATCGGGAGTCTCATCACGAGGTCGATGCCACGAGCACCACATGGCAAACATGATGCGACTCCATCGGGTTAGCAGGAGGCTGGTCAACGCCACGGGGCGAGGAGACGGCGCAATGCCCCGACCGGTCCGCTGCCAGAGGGTGAGGTGGCTCCTATCATTTTCGGTGACAATGTATTAGCTTCTGGCGGTTGGTCGGAACCGATTCGTGGATGCTGGCCTTGTGGTGCCCGAAACCCCACACGCTGGCACCACCCGGCCCGCTGGGCTATCCTCATCCATCTCGACCTGGGACGTCTTGGGGCGGCGGCTCTGCCCGTCGGCACACGATGCGCCCCGCCCACCCGCCCTGCGGGAGAAAGGACCGTCGGTGTGAAACGCCTGCTCTTAAGCCTCGTCTGTTTCCTCATCCTCCCATCCTTTGCACTCCCGCCCGTGGCCTTCGCCGATGGAGGCGGCTCCATGCGGAAGATGACCCCGGCCGAGGCTGCCGCGTATAGCCAGGTCCGGGATACGCTCCGGGCGGCCCTGCCCAAGGCGCCCGCGGACTACACCGTCGGGTTCGACTACGAGAGCGACAGCGAGGAGGGGCTCCTGCCGGAGGGAATCCTGTCCGGGCAGATGTTCCAGGCCCGATACACGGCCAGGTACGTCCTGAATCAGAGCGTCGTCGACCAGCAGGCGGTGTCGATGCAGATGGACCGCACCAAGGGCACTCCCGAGCAGCAGAGCCGGCTCGCGGCGCTCAACGCCAGGGCCGCGGAGTTGATGAAGGCGCGCGACACGACCAGGGATCGCGCGGAGAAGGACCGAATCCGGGCGGAACGCAAGGAGGTCCTGGCCGAGGCCGACAAGGTGCAGGCCGAGATCGTGGCCGGGATTCAAGCCTGGTTGGCAACAAGCTCGGCGGCGCAGTCGACCCAAGACCTCGACAAGTCACTACCCGCCAGGGAACTGACGATCCGCATCCTGGTGAATGGCGATACCCACCTGCCCGATCAGGCTGCGCCGTTCGAGATCCAGGGGATTCCGCTGGCATTCGAGCAGGCCGAAGGGTGCCAGGACTTCGATACCTACTGTGTCACTCTCTTCTTCGGCCCGTTCGAAAAGGTCAAGAAGGTCAGCGGCTACACGGACTACAACCTGCGCGAGTCCGACCTGGGGATCCCCACCAAAGCGCGGGGCATCATCCTTACCTTTTCCGGCCCCAAGGAACGGCCCGACGCTGTCCGCGACTTCATCCGCCAGACCGACATGCCCAAGATCAAGGCACTGCTCCCGTAGCCCGCTTTGTTCATGAAAGCTCTGCTAGGACATCGGGCTGGCGCGCATCGACAGCGCCGCGCCTGTTCGGCATGACCGTCCCCGCGCGCGTCACGCGCATGCCTCGCGAACTCAAGCTCTTCGCCGGAGCCTCGCTCGCGATGGGCGCCGCCTACAGCATGTTCGACGCGACGTTCAACAACTTCCTCGATGAGCGATACCAGCTCACAGGTTTCCAGCGCTCGTTTCTCGAACTGCCCCGCGAACTGCCGGGGTTCCTGGTGGTCTTCGTGTCGGCCCTCCTCTGGTTCCTCTGCAGCCGCCGGTTGGGCGCCCTCGCCCTCGCCTTGGGCATGATCGGGACGCTGCTCGTCGGCTTTGTCCCTTCCAACTACGCCGGCATGATTCTCTGCCTCTTCGTTCTCAGCCTGGGACAGCACCTCTTCATGCCGGTGTCGTCGACCATCGGGATGGAACTGGCGCGCGAGGGGCAGACAGGGAGACGCCTGGGACAGCTCAATGCCATCCGCAACTTCGCGACGATCCTCGGCAGCTTCGTGGTCTTTCTCGGGTTCCGCTTCCTCGGGTTCACGTTCCGCCACACCTTCACCCTCACCGCGATCGGGCTGGCCGTGGGTATGATCCTGATGCTGGCCATGAAGCGCAGCGAGGTCAAGCGGCCCGGGCATTTCTTGAGCCTGCACCGCGAGTACCGTCTCTACTACGTGCTGAACATTCTCTCCGGTTCGCGCAAGCAGATCTTCATCACCTTCGCCCCGTGGGTCATCGTGACGGTCTTCAAACAGCCGACCCAGACCATCGCCACCCTTCTCACCATCGGTGGTGTGATCGGGATCCTTTTCCAGCCGCTCCTTGGCCGGGCGATCGATCGCTACGGGGAGCGGCGCGTGCTGCGGATCGAGGCGTTTTTGCTGGCGTTTGTCTGTCTCGGCTATGGCTTGGCCAAGTTCCTCTTTCCGCCACGCACCGCCTTCCTCCTCACGTGCGCCTTCTACCTCATGGACCAAGCACTCTTCGCCGTCAACATGGCGCGCTCGATGTACATGAAGAAGATCGCGCTCGATCCGTCGCACGTGCAACCGGCCCTCACCGCGGGGGTCACCATCGACCACGTTTTTTCCATCAGCGTGGCCCTTATGGGCGGGGTGATCTGGAAGGCGTTCGGCTTTCAGTATGTGTTTTTTCTGGGGATCGTGATCGCGGCGTTGAACTTTGTGGCCGCGGGGCGGATGCGAATTCCCCGGAGTGCATCGTCCGGTGAGGCTCAAGGCTCGCCATCGGGGTAGCCTGTCCGCGTGTCCCTGGCTGCGACGTGCTCACGTCTTCGCCGGAGCCCCACCGGCGCAAGGGGCAGACGCGATCGGCACAGCCGGCCTCGACGATCCGGCGCCAGTTGTGATCGGGGCCGATCCACAGATCAGCCGCCCAGCCGCGGACGCAGTGCTCACGAGCGAGGAAGATGCTCGTCATTGCGTCGCCGCAGCCCTGATCGAGAACCCGCATTTCCGGCTCGAGCGGGAGCTTCGAGCATAGCCACTTCGCAAGCCACAACGCGTTGGGACCCATCTGATTGTCGAGCATCCACGTCGGGTCATAGGCGTTCGGCCCTGGGAATTCGGGCCTCAGCAGCAAGGTGCGGACGTCGTCGTTCATGGCGGGCCTCCTTGGATTCGAGAAGAACCGTGCAGACGAGTCGGCGTCAACCGGAGATCCGAATCCCAGTCCCCACCGTCAACGGACTCACCACCGCGGGCTGCGAAAGGACATGGGTGGCGTTGTATGCTCAGCCGGGTCGGGTCTCGGAGCAGGGTCGTCCTCGACCTCGGTCGGCCGGTCGCGTCACAGGCGGGAGAGTTCGTGATTCTTGGACACAGCGCCGCAGCAGGTCCGGCCGAGAGCCGAACCGGGCCCTTGCCTGCGAGCGCGCGGGCACTGATCGCTCGTCTCGCTTTTGTGTGGGGCACACCGGATCTCGGAACCAGGGTTTACGTTCGCGCCAGTCGCCGCATGACTCGCACACTGGCCCGGGCGTTTCCTTCTACCGGTGAAGTCCGGATCAGCACTCGCGTCCTGGAGTTCGCGCCTGAGGATCTGCTTCTGGAAATCGTCTGCCATGAGGCAGCCCACGTGGCGTGTTTTCTTATCCATGGACGGCGGGTCCAGCCGCACGGTGCGCAATGGCGGCGGCTCATGCGCCAGGCGGGCTATGGGCCGAGGGTCAGGCTGAACACCGACGCGATTCCGTCGTTTCCGCAGCCTTTGCGGCGTCCCCGCGTGTATCAGCATCATTGCCCGACTTGTGGGTGGACGGGGCTGGCTCGGACGACCAATCGGAGGTGGCGGTGTGCGGCTTGTGTGGCGGTGGGGCGGGGCGGGCTGCTTGTGGTGGGCAAGGTGGAACGGAGGCGCTGAGTAGGCTTCGGGCTTGGGGGCGCCCGGCCGAGGCGGTGGCGCTCCTGCGCGAGTCGCGGCGTCCGAGGCTGAGCGCCGGCAGCGAGACTAGTCCCGCTGCACGCGCAGTCGCGGGGTCCCCGCGTCTTCGAATCGAATCTTGAACTTTTCCACCCGGTAGCTCACCTGGTCGCGGTTGAGGCCTAAGAGCCTGCCTGCCTGGGTGCGGTTGCCGCCCGCGCGCACAAGGGCCTGCACGAGCAGGCCGCGCTCGAGCTCTTCGAGGTCAAGCCCTCCGTCGGGAAGTGCAAAACCGCCTGCGGCGTTGGGCGTGAGCGACGGCCCTCCGCGAAGCTCCACGGGCAGGTCCTCCAGCTCGACTTGGCGGCCGCCGCCCAGAATCATCACCCTCTCCACGAGATTCTTCAACTCGCGCACATTGCCCGGCCAGTGGTAGCGCATAAGGACCTGGAGCACGGCCGGTGTCACTCCCAGCACTTCTTTGCGGAAGTCGCGGTTGAAGAGCGTGACGAATGTGTCGACGAGGAGTGGGATATCGGCCTTGCGCTCGCGCAGCGCGGGGATCCAGATCGGCACGATGTTGAGCCGGTAGTAGAAATCGTCCCGGAACTGTCCGCGCTCTACCGCGCCGCGCAGGTCGCGGTTGGTGGCGGCGATGATCCGCACATCGACCTTGATGGTGCGCGTCCCGCCGATGCGGCGGAAGCTCCGTTCCTCCAGCAGATGGAGGAGCTTGGCCTGGAGCGAGAGCGGCAGCTCCCCGATCTCGTCGAGGAAGAGGGTGCCGCCGTCGGCCACTTCGAGCAGCCCGCGTTTGGTGCTGTGGGCGTCGGTGAAGGCGCCGCGCTCATGGCCCATGAGTTCGCTTTCGAGTAGGTTCTCCGGCAGCGAGGTGCAGGCGATGGTGACGAACGGCTTCTCTGCGCGGACCGAACGCTGGTGTATGGCCCGCGCCACCACGTTCTTGCCGGTGCCGCTCTCGCCCTGAAGCAGCACAGTGGCCGGGTCGGACTGGGCCACGCGGTCGATGACAGTGTTCAGCTCCTGCATCTGCGGGGTTCGCCCCACCAGCTCGGAGGCGCCGCCCGCCTCGCTCGCCTCGCGGCGAAGGCGGCGGACCTCGCGCCGCAGCGCCGTGGTCTGTAGCGAGCTCTCGACGGTGAGCAACAGCGCGTCGAACTCGAACGGTTTTTCCAGGTAGTCGATGGCACCGCGGCGCATCGCCCGCACCGCGCCTTCCACCGAGCCGTGGCCGGTGATCATCACTACCGGCAGGTCGCGGTCGCGTTGGAGGAGGATATCGAGCACCTCCAGGCCGTTGCGATCGGGAAGCTGGTAGTCGAGCAGAACGAGATCGGGGTCCTCCTCGCCGACTATGCGGACGGCTTCTTCGCCGGTTTCGCCCTCGACGACAATGAAGCCTTGGTCCTCGAGGCGGGACCGGAGGGTGAGGCGCAGGAGGCGCTCGTCGTCGACGATGAGAATGGTGGCGGTGCTCATGATGCGGGACGCTCCTTCTCCGCGATGAGGGGCAAGTGGACAGTGAACACGGCGCCGCGGCCCGGGCCGGCGACGAAGGTGATCTCTCCGCCGTGCGCCTCCACGATCGACAGCGCGATGGGAAGGCCGAGTCCTGTGCCGCGGTGACGGGTGGTGAAGAACGGTTGCATGATGCGCGCCGCAACCACGGGGTCGATGCCGCCGCCGGTGTCTGCGAAACAGATCAGCGCCTTCCCGTCAGCGTGCTCACAGGTGACGGTGAGACTGCCCCCGTGGGGCATAGCGTCGAAGGCGTTCTGGATGATATTGAAGAACGACTGTTTGATGAGCTGGTAGTCGACCGCCACCCGGCAGCCGCAACCGGCCTCGTGGAGGATCTGCACCCGACGGGCATCCGGGAGCTGACGCGCTTGGGTGATCACGTCCTCCAGAAGGTCGCAGACAAGAGCGGGAACGGTCTCGGGGTTCGGCTGCCGCGAATACGAGAGGAGATCGCGCACCATCCGGTTGATCCGATCGACCTCGGCCTTGATTTCGCGCGTGAGGTTGCGCTTCGGGTCGCCTGCGGGGAGGCCGTCTTCCAAGACCTCCATCCCGCCGCGGATCCCCGCGAGCGGGTTCTTGATCTCGTGGGCCACCGCCGAGGCGAGGTTGCCGATGGTGGCAAGTCGCTCTTGTCGTTCCATCTCCTGCTGGTGCAGGGTCTGTAGCTCCTCCCGCGCTCCGTGGAGCTGCTCCAGCATGCGGTTCAAACCGTCGCCGATCTGTCCCATCTCGTCGGGGCCGCCCGCGGGGACCCGCACCTCGAGATCGCCTGCCCGGGCGCGCTCCATGACCGAAAGAATCCGTGAGACCGGTCGGTTGACCTCACGCCTGAAGAGACCGTGCAGCGCCAGGAGCAGGAGCCCTACCGTGACCGAGGTGATGATCATCACTTGGTAGATGGAGCCGCGCAGGATGCGGGTGAGCCGATCCGCCTCCACGTCGAGTTGGAGGATGGCCAGTTGCGGCGCGGCCGGATAGTGGCATTGCCGGCACTCCGGACCCCGCGGGATCGGGACGAAGAAGGTCAGCTCGGCGGTGCCACGGGTCAGTCTCTTGGGGGCGGCGGTCCACTCCAGGCGCTCGCTCACCTCGCGGGGGATTTTCACCGTCATCCGGTGCTCCTCTTCCCGCACCGTCGATAGAAGCACCAGCCCCTTCTCGTTGGTCACGCGGACGGAGTGCACCGCTTGGTGGTCGAGCATGGCCCGCATGAGGTCGCGGATTCCGTCGATGTCGCCTTCCATGAACTCGCGGTAGAGTCGCTGGCTGATGATCGACGACATGGCCCACCCCTGCGACTGGGCGAAGCGCAGGAGGTGGCTTCGCCAGTGCATGTAGGTCATCAGATGGGACGCGCCCACCATGAGGCTCAACACGACCAGGTTCGTGAGCAGGATCTTCCGCTTCAGTGAACCGGTCAGTGCCCTGCCGAGTGACACTCGATGCACAGATCCCTCCGCTGGTCGGCCTTCAATTGCTTCTCGAAGGCCGAAGCATGCGGATCGTGACAAGACAAGCAGGTCAGCGGGCCGCCGGTCCGCGGGTCCTTGTATTGATCGCCGACGGGATGATGTTGCTTCGGCTCGAACTGGTGGCAGCCGCCGCAGAGTTCATTCGCCTTCGCACGGAGCATGTTCGGCTGCTCCGCCCCGTGGGGCTCATGGCAGGTTGTACAGTCCGGGGTCTTATCGAGATGGCTCGACTTGCCGCGAAACGTCGCTCCATCGTGGCAGGCGGTGCAGGTTGCCTGCTGCCCCGGCCGTGCCAGGAGCGACGGTTCGGTTCCGGCGTGAGGTGAGTGGCAGGAGAGACAGGCCTTTGCCTGGGCCTTCCCTTGGGCCTTCGTCGGTCCCTGCCCCCCACGGGTTGCGGTGTGATTGAACGGCCGCCCCAGCTCGTCCTTTGTGGGACCGTGGCAGCCCAGGCACGCCTTTTCCCCGAGATCGGTGACCCGTCCGTCGCTTCCGTGGCAAGCGACGCAGTTCCCCTGGGCGTACGGGGCGTGTTTGTTCGGGAGCAGCATCCCCGGTTCCATGACGACATGCGGATCGTGGCACCCGGTACAGGCTCCGCGGTCGAGCGCATAGTTGCGGTGTTTGCCGCGCAGCGCGGTGTTAATCGGGTGACAGGTTGCGCAGAGCTCACTGAGCGGTTTCTTGAGGAGCCCCCGTTCGGTTCCCTGATGTGGCTGGTGGCATGCCTCGCATCGGTTCTGCGCGACCGGGCCGTGGGGCTTGCCGGCTTTGATCCGATCAGCCAGGGCTGTGTGGCAGGTGCCGCACAATTCGGTTGCCGGCGCGGTGAGCAGGCCTGGCTGTTTCGAGCGGTGCACCGCGTGGCAACCGGAGCAGTTCCCCTGCGCGAAGGGGGAATGCTGAACCGGCGCCTCCGCGAAAAGGTCGGCATGGCACTTCTGACAGAGAAGCTTGGGCGGCGCCACCAGCAGTGAATCCGCCTCGGAGGCGTGCGGATTATGGCACTCGGTGCATGCACCGTCGGCTACAGGCCGATGCAGCGTCTCGCCCGGCTCAGACGGGGCGGTCGGGTCGGCGTGGCAGTTGGCGCATATGGCAGTCTGGGAGCCGGTGAGTGGTCCGGGGACTCCGTCGCCGTGGCAGGCGGTGCACTCGCCGGCGGCAAAGGGGGCATGTTGTTGGCGGGCGATCAGCCCCTTCCCCTCGGAACCGTGCGGCTGGTGGCAGCCCGCACAGTTGAGCCCCGCCATGTCGGCGCCGTGGTGCTTTTCCAAGGCCTTCGGATCCGCGGTGTCGTGACAGCCACCGCATAATTCGGCGGCCGGCTTGATCAGCATGCCGGGGGCGCTTGAGCCGTGGGGGGCGTGGCAGTCGGTGCAGGTGCCGTCGCGCACCGGGGCATGGCCCACGCTCCGGTCCATTTCCTTGCCGACCGCTTGATGGCAGGTGAGGCAGGTTGCTCGAGAGCCGCTGATCAGGAGGCCCTTTTCCTTGCCGGCATGCCCCTTGTGACAGGCGGTGCACTGTGCGTCCTTGACCGGCTGGTGAAACGCGGCCTCCACCGCCGCCTTCGAAACGACGTCGGAGTGGCAGGAGCCGCAGACCTCTGCCGGGGTTCCCTTGATCCCTGCCTCCTCCTTGCCGTGGTGGGCTTCGTGGCACGTGAGGCAGTCGGCGTCGACAAAGCCGGCATGCACGATCGGCGCCTTCTCGTCGAGGGCCGTCCGGGTGTGACAGCCGAGGCAGAGCGTGCGCCCCTCGGCTTTGAGCAGCTTGGTGTTTTCGCTCCCATGGACACCGTGGCAGGCACCGCAGTCACCGTTGCCGAAGGGGGTGTGGACGAACTTGTCCCCGAGTTGTGGCTGTGGCTCGTCGTGGCACTTCGCACAGGTCACGGTCTCGGCCTCCCGCAGGAGTTTGGGCTCCTTGGATGCGTGCGGGGTGTGGCACTCAACGCAGGTCATCGAGGCCATGGCCGGGTGCGGGACTTTGGCACCGGTGATGAGCGAGTCGACGGCTGCGTGACACTGGGCGCACGGGGGCCCGGACTCCTTGCGCAGAAGTCCGGCGAGGTCGGATCCGTGGGCATCGTGGCAGGATGAGCACTCTTGATTGCCGAACGGCGCGTGGACCGACGCGAGGGAGTCTGACGCGGCCATGGTGGCGATGTCGCCGTGACACTCTCCGCAGAGCTTGAGCGGCTCCTCTTTGAGGATTCCTTTTCCCTTGCCGGCGTGCGGGGCGTGGCAGGTGGTGCAGGTGCCACCCGAGGCGGGGTCATGCGGGTGGGCTCGATCGGCTAGGCCGATCTTGCCGGCGTGGCAAGCTGTGCAGAGATCCGGTTCGGCCGCCTTGAGATCCCCGCCCGAGGTTCCTGCGTGGCAGGCGTCGCACCGGCCTTGCAGATAGGGTGCGTGGCCACCCGCGACGAGCAGACCCTTGTCCGTGGCACCGTGCGGATCGTGACAGTCGAGGCAGGCACGGCTCTTCCAGCCTTCGCCGGCGTGCTTTCCGGCGACCGCCTCGATCGTGCCACCGTGACAGGAGAGGCAGAGCGGCAGGGGATCGTTCACCAGCAGACCGGCCCTCTGGTTGCCATGGACCTGATGACAGGCGTCGCACTTCCCCTCGGCGGCGGGTTGGTGCCCGCCCGAAGTGATGGCCTCCTTGATCGGCGTATGACACGCGATGCACGACGTCTCGGCGTCGTAGCGGCGAATGAGGGCATGTTCCGGGGCGTTGTGCGGCTGGTGGCAGACGAGGCAGTCACCACGCGGGGGGATCGGGTGGCCCGAGCGTTTGGCTCCCTCGGCCCCCTCGCCGGGGTGGCATCCGGTGCAGACCTGAGGTGGTCCGGCCACGAGCACCAGCTTCTGGGAGAACCCGTGGCTCTTGTGGCAGGCCTTGCAGTCGCCCTGCGCCACGGGGGCATGGACCTGGCCGGCTCGGAACTTCTCCAACGCTTCCTTGTGGCATTCGGCGCAATCGCGACTCGAGTCCTTCTTCGCGGTCACCCCGGTCCCGGCCAGCCAGCAGGTCAGCCCCAGCACAAGAATCCCCACCGCGACCCGTACATCCTTCACGACTTCGCCCTCCCGCGACTGCCCGCGTTTGCGACCCGATTCCGATTCACGGCGTGCTCTGGGATTCGTGACCCCGGGCGTCAGGCGTGGACGTGCTGTCGATGGGGCCCCGCCCCGGCTTCCAAACGATCCGTTCAACCTCGAAGTTGAGCAACGAACGACGGCCAAAATGCGGGGGACTGCCCTTCAGGAATGCCCAGGACCGCTCCACCAAGGTGTCCGCCTGGAACACCTCGATCTGGAAGGCCGGATTGCGCGGTTGCTTGCCTCGCGAGGAGACCTTCCCCGTCTTCTCGTCCATCAAGAAGTCGGGCAGGAATCCGGCGGTCCGTGCGCTGTAGTCGGTGTCGCCGACCTGGAACCGCTCTCCCGGTGCGGCAGTGTGTTGCTCCTTGAACTGCGGGTACATCCGGTGGGTGATGCGCAGGTCGACCGTCTGGTACGGCGCTGCGCAGCCGCCGAGCAGTAGGCCGGTGACCAGAACGCCAGTGACTAGGACGCCCGCCAGACGGCTCAGCCGCGATACCTGGGCGGGTGCCCCGAAGCGGGACCGCAAACGCAGAATGGGGAGCCGCGGATCCGGGGGACTCACGGTTGCTCCTTCCTCCTCGCCGAAGCTGCGAGGGGTGGGCCGATCCGGTCGATTCCGCGGATGCCCCGCACCAGGTCCCGGGCGATGTCTGCGCTCAGGCGGTCCAGGGTCCGGACCTTGCCGAGACCGAAGAAAGTCTCGCGGTCGGTGCCGGTTCGCGCCAGCGAGCCGGCCCACGCCACGGTTCCGCTGGCGGCGTGAACGAGACGCAGGCTGACCGCCGCCACTGGCACCCCCGCCGGGGTGTTCTCGCCGGACCGGCAGTCGGCGATGGTTCCCACCAGGAAGTACTGCGCTCCCGAACGCGACCCCAGTTCAGCCATCTGTTCGCGGGACATGCGGTCGGGGACGAGGATCCGGAGCTCACGGAGGTAGCCGAGAACTATGCCGGGATCCTGGACCTGAAAGTGATGAAGGCGACCGAGCTCCAGAAGCAATTTCTCGGTGATGAGGCGGGGGGCGGTCTCATTGTCGGTCAGATTGACGAGCGGCACCACGGCGACGACCGAACCCACCGGGACCCCCGGACCGGGTCCGCGGAATGTTCTTGGCCCCGCGGCGCAGCCACAGAGGAGAAGGAGCATGGCCCTCGCCGCGACCGCAGGCAGCCCCGCAGGAGAGTGTCGGGTCCGGTGCGACGGCGTGCTCATCCCGGGAGCCTCCCGACCAACTCCGCGGCGATCTCCTCGGTGAGCTCGGCCAGGGTGCGCACGCCGCCTACGCCCAGGATCGGGACCATCGCTTTGCCCACCTTGGTCACGCTGGTTGACCAGACGATATCGCCGGTGGCGACATCGACGAGCCGGACTTCGACCGAAATGAGCGGGCGAGGGGCGGCTCCCCGCGTGAAGTCGAAGTCCCGGACCGTTCCTTCGAACACACCCTGCACGCCGGTCTCCTGGCCGATGGCGGTCAGCTTTTCCCGGGAGAGCCCAATGGGAGGAGCTGTGTTTTCGCCCATCTGTTTGAGGTAGCCGGCGAGAAATTGTCCCGGCTCGGCCACCTGCATCCGGCGGGCGACGAGGAGGTGCGTGGTGAATGAGGACGACACCTTGTCCCCGGCCAGGCGGTCGACACCCAGCGTGGCGAACGGGAGTACGCCCACCTTCTCATAGAACCCCATGTCGGCATCGGGATGCACAAACGTCTGGTTTCCGGCGCATCCGGCGCCGAGTCCTGCCGCCAGAAGGAGGAGAACCCATCCTCTCGTCCTTTGCCACATGTCGCGCCGGCCTGCGCTCAAGAGACCTCCTTGGACAAAGCTGAGGCCATGCCCCGATCCGCCAGTCAACGGATCGTCTGCTGGACCGAGGCGATCCACGTGGAATTCCCATCCCCGATCGCCGGAAGACTAAGACTCCGGGACAGATTGACGTCAGCCTGCCGTGAGAGACGCAATCGTGCCGAGATAGCCGAAGCGTACCCCCACGCGCGCCCGGACGCAGCCTCGCGATCCGCCGCCCGGGAGAACGATCCGTTCCAGGAGAACGAGCTTCCTTTCCAAGGGACGCTCGCGGATCCGGAGATGGAGTACTTTTCTCCCGATGAACCCCCGCGCACCGTGCGGGAGTTGTAGGTAATGGAAACGGCGCCACCCTCCTCGCCCGCCGCCAGGATCTCGGCTCGATACTGCACCCGATCGGGCGAACCCGGGTCGGGTGTGGACCCCAATGCGAACCCCTGCATCGCCAGGTTGCACCGAAGGGCTTTGATCGGTTGGAGCCGCAACTCCGCCGTTTCGGTCACCTGGTAGCGCATGTCGGCCGAAACGCCCACGAGACGTGAGCCGGCTGCCGAGATGGACATCTCGGCACCGGCGCGAAGCCGACCGCTCATCCCGACGGTAACCTGATCGGAGGCGCCCGCCTCGTCGCTACGGCCCACGGCTTCGCTGTGGCTGAAATCTCCGGATAGCCGTACGTCGGGGCTGATGTTGCCCGACGCCCCGAGCCGAGCCCGCAGATAGTCGCCGCGGGTGGCGAAGGTGCCGGTGTGTTGTTCCTGGAAAGCCCGCTGCATGTCGATGCCGAGCCCGCGCCACGGGCGGCACGTCGCGCCGACGCTGACATCGAAGTTTCGGTCCAGGCGCGTCGCGGCGCCTCCTCCGTGGGTCGTTGTCTCCGCCCAGCCGCTGACGGCGCTGAATTGCACCGGTTTCCACGGTTGCGCACTCAGGCGGAGGTCGGCCTGATTGCCGATGATATGAGTGCTCAACGTGCTTCGAGGCGTTCCCACACTGTCCGCCGGGAAGCGGCGCTTCCGTTGCGTATCGGCCCGGCGGTAGCCGGCACCGACCTGGACGGCGCCCATGACGGTGCGGGCGAAGGAGACACCGCCCGCGTGATCCAGGGTGATGTTGTTCGGAATAGGTCCGGCCGTGGGGTCGTCCACCTTGCGGTTGTTCTCCGCCCAAGTGTAACCGTAGTCGAGATCCAGGCCCAGGATGCTCCAGGAGCTCGTGAGGCGCCGGTTCCTCGTCTCTCCTCTCACGATGCCGGGAAACCGCTGGACCCGTCGATACCGCCCCTCGTTGTATGTAACTCCTGGACCCCGGTCGAGATGGAGTGTGCCACCCCATGATCGCTCCTCCTGGCGCCAGGTGGCCGGCAGCGTGGCTGCCTGCCGCTGGTCGGGACGAACGCGCAGGAACAGGTCGATGAGCGCGCTGCGGAATTCGGCATCACCGTAGCCTCGGTACAGGTCGTCGTCGGCGCGGAAATCGTTGTCGTGAGAGAGCCGAGCCGAAACCGCGAGGCTCGATTCATCATTCAGGCTGAACCGCCGCCGGGCGAGGATTTCCTGCGTGGACGAACGGAACGCGACGCCGGCGTAGCGCGCGTCCTGATAGTTGGCGGTCAGGCGCATTTCCCATTGGGCTGCCGCGAGCGAGTTCACCGCCGAGACCAGGAACGCCACCCGGATCATGAGGTTCAGCCCGGCCCGAAGCCAGGCCGACGCGGCAACGGCCCTGTAGTTCCGCGGCCACCGGATCATCTCAGTCGTTTCTCGCCGGATGGTGGACGTTGAAAGAGGTTGGGCTGGCGTAGTCGTTGCCGTGGCAGTCGAAGCAGCCCTCCAAAGACGACGATGCATGCTCGCCCTTGTTGGAAAGGGTGTTCATCACGATGCCCTCGACCTGCTGCGATCCCGCCACACCGTCGGAGGGGATGTGGCAGCCGAGGCAAAAACGGCGACTTTGTGCTGGATCGGTGCGGGTATGGGTGAGCCCCGTCCATCCGGGGCGTTGGTCGCTCAGACAGAAGCCGTTGGCGCCGGTGCCATCATGTCCGCGCGATCCGTGTGGGTTGTGGCAATCGTAGCAAGGAAGAAAGTCGCCGGCCCGGACGTGCGACGGCCACGAGATGGCGACCCGTGGGTTCTTCCGGATGGCGTGTCCGGCGGTTCCGTCCGGATTCACGCCGCGATTGTAGAAGTCCGCGATTCGCTGGTTTTCCTCGTCCATGCCAAAGGGGCCCTGGGTAGAGTGACAGCCGAGGCAGAGGGCGAGTCGGGCGGCAGCGGTGCGCGCCCAAGGACCGCCGTAGGCCTGGTACACCCGGCTGGTGAGATCAAATTGGGACCGCCCTTCGTGCGGATCGTGGCAGTTGAGGCAAAGCCCGTGACCGAGTTCGTCCGTACGCGGCATGTCGACGTCGTTGCGGTGCGGCGAATAGGAGTGGCCGGCCCCGAAGGCGCGGGCATCCTCGTAGACGGTGCTGCCCGGCCAGCGGCGCCGCACGAGGACGCCCGCTACTCGTTGCCCGCCGGCGTTGACCTCGAAATAACCGGGAGCGTCCGAGGCGGCGGGCATCCGGTCTTCCTCCGTCGCGGGGTAGCCGGCCGGGAGTGCACCGTGGCATCCACTCGGCCCCCCGGCTGTGTAGCAAAGCATGTTGTCGTCGATGGTGAAGAGAGTCTTCGCCGAAGGGACTTCACCCTCATCGCCATGGAGGCGGTGACACTGCGAGCAGTCGCCGATGGTAGGCGGGACGGTGGGTACTCGATTCACGCCCGAGGCGGGGTCGAAGTGCGGGTTGGCGGCACCGCCGCTCTTCTCCGTGACGAGAGCAAGGAAGAAGAGAATCCACCAGGACATGGCAACCTCCTCCGTCGGGGCGGTCTCCAGGCTCCGGTGCGGGCGTTCGCCGTCGCAGCCTGATCTTCGATCGGGGATCCTGAATCCGAGGCAGTCTACACCCGGCCGGCCCCGGTGAGGACCGGCCGGGATCCGCGTGGACCCCGGCCGGTGTCTTGCCTGCGTCCGTCGAGTTCGTCGACGGACTGGAGGGTCTTAGATCACGGATTGCCGCCCTGGGTGTGGCACTGCTTGCAGACCGCACGCTGGTTGGCATTGACGTCATCGCCCTGCTCGGTGACCGTGCCGGTGCCGGTCAGGTAGACCAGGCCGAACGCGTTCTGGTTGCCGTGGGACTTGTGGCAGCTAAAGCAGGACGGGGTCGCGTCGGCCGGGGCCACCGTCTTGTCGAGCGAGTTGCTCATGATCTTGGCCTTGTTCGTCTTGCCGTTGTACTGCGTGAGGTTGCTGCCGGAGAAGTTTGCGTCGGCGTTCGGGTGGCGGACCCAGTCGCCGCCGACGTTCATGTTGGCATCCGTGCTGGTGCCGTGGAAATCGACGTGGCAGCTCTTGCAGAAGCCGGCGTAGTCGGACTTGGTCTGGTCGGGCTCGTTGTACCAGACGTTGTCGACGCCGTAGTGGGCGGCGAGGCCGGTGCCGGCGCCGTTGACCTCGTAGACGTCCGTGAGCAGATCATTGGTGCCGGCGGCGTAATCGATGACAATCCGGTTGGGATCGGTGCCGACCCGCCGCAGGTTCCGGAAACTGTTGTAGGAGGTGCTGCTGTGCGCGCTGTGGCAGTTCGTGCAGTTGAGACCCGCAGTCGGGGGAACCCCGGCGCCGCCGGGAGCCGGATCCATGGAATCGAGAGTGTGACCGGAAGCATGAGAGTAAGGTGCCGCGCCGCCGCGGTTCAGGGCGCCGGCGGAGCGGACGTACCCGTTGCCGTGTCCTTCGAGGACGTCGGGGGCGAAGCTGGCACCGTCGTGGCAGCCAAGACAGAGGTCGTTGACGTCGTTACGGAGCAGACGCTCGTAGGGACCGGTCGTGCCGACCGGGTTGTAGATGCCGCCGCCGTCGGCGTTGTATCCGTGTGCCTGGCTGTAGTGCATGACGTGGCAGTCGGAGCAGACGAGACTCGTGCCCCGGTGAAAGTCACCGGCCAGCGCAAGCGGCGCGGCGAGAACCGTCGCGACGAGCGCGAGAAGAATTGCGGACTTCTTCATGTTGAAGGATCCTCCATCCATTGCTTCAGTACTGTGATTGACCCCGTTCGGGCCCCGCGACTTGCGTTGCGGGATCCGGCTCACGGGGCTTGCTGGACCACCGATTCCGCTATCCGAAACGTCGTCAGGCGCGCGCCCACCCGCTCCAGGACGAAGAGGCTGCCCTTCCCGTCCATCGCGAGCGCGGAGGGGTAGGTGAAGGCCCCCATGTCCCTGCCGAGTCCGCCGATCCGGTCGAGAAACCGTCCTTCGCCGTCGAAGATCTTGATGACCTGGCGCATGGTGTCGAGAACCCAGATCCTGCCGTCCGAGGTGGAGACCACCGAGGTCGGGAGAGAGAAGTTCTCGTTTCCCACGTCGTGCAACCCGAAGCCCAGGAGCCGCCGTCCACCCGGCGCGTAGACCCGGACCGCAGGAGTGCTCGTCCCATCGACCACGAACACCCGGCCCTCGCCGTCGACGAAGAGGTCGGTGATCGCGCCGAACGGTGCGCCGCCCTCCTCGGTCCCGTCGAGGGTCCACCGAATCCCGTCGTGCTCATCAAGACCCCAGACCCGGCTCTGCTGACCCCCCACCGCGAGGATCAGGCGATCCTCCGTATCCAGCGCCAGCGCCACCGGGACTAGGTTCTCGTTTCGCTCGCCCGCCGAGATGAGCGCCGTGGTATCGATCCCGCCGGGAGAGATGGTGGCCGGGTCGATGCGGCGAACCGCGTAGCCGAGCAGATCCACAACGTCGACGTAGCTTGCGAGCGCGTCGAGCACGTACAGGAAGCCTTGCCGATCGACAGCCAGCGCCTTGGGTTCCCCCGGCACGCTCCCTCGCCCCCCGTCCACCCGGTGGGGGAACGAGGAGATCGGATAGCCGCCCAAATCGAAGATCCGGATGCAGTGATTGCCGGTGTCGGCGATGACGATGAGTCCGCCGGTGGTGTCGACGGCGACATCCAGCGGCGAGGAGAAGAAGGAAGCCGGTCCCACTCGGTCGAGCACGGAGACCGGCTCGGCCAGGGGGATGGATGCTTCTGCCGGTGGTGCCCCGGCCAGAAATGCCCCAACCAGACATGTCCCAGTTAGGAGCACCACAGTCAGAAATGTCCCAACCACGGATCCCGCCTCGACTGATGCGGCTCCGGTGGCGAGTCCTGCCGAACCGATGCGACCGGGCTTCGGTCGGGACGGACCCGACGAAGCCGGCAGCCCCGGCCTGGAACGACCACCATCGGAGGTCCGAGAACCCTGCCGCGTGTCGCTTGTGTTGGGATTGATAGGCACTTCATTCTCTCCTGGAAAAGCATTCCGGCATGAGGTGTGCCAGCCTGAGGCAGTGCGGCCGACCGTGACCGGCTTCGATTGGATTCTCTAATGCTATGAATTGAATGGAATTAGGGCGATAGCGGGTGAGTCGTTGAGGGGAATTGGGCTGATCTCTGATCGCACGGAGGATCTCGTCTCCGGGAAATCACGTGGAGTGCGGAATTTTCCGCGGCCGATCAGCCAAGTCCCAGATGCAGCGGTGCCGCGGTGGCGTCGAAGTGAGTGATGCGCGGGTAGTGATGATGCAGCCCGCCGACTTCAGGGGTCGCGACCACCTCCTGGAACGACAACCCGACGTTCGGCCATCTCCCACGACTCGCTGATGGGATATTCTTCTGGTTTTCCTCCGCAGGGACTCCGGAGCGACGGAGCTCCCGATCCGGCCGCCTACGTGAGATGGGCCCCGGATCGCCGCTGCGCTCACCGATTCAAACGGCATTCGAACGGCCAGCTCTACCGTGACCCGCCAGAAATCTCCCCCCGAGGGGACGCGGCCGAACGTCGCGATCGAGAAGAGCTCCTTGATGGTCGGCGTGCGCCAGTCGGAGCACCCGCCCAGGGTAAGCGCCTCGCAGCAGTCCTTGGCCCCGCCCCGCGTGTAACTTTGCGCCTGTCCATCCGCCAGAACTCGGTCCTTCTCCCACGTGAGCCCGGTCTCTCGGTCGGCCACGGTGCCGTCGTCGTTGTCCTGGTACGCGGGTTGGACTCCGCGGTGCTGCGCGTCCTGTGCGCTCTGCGCAGATCCCGCCGCCGGACAGGCGATTACACCGCCGGCGCCACACGGGAGGTTCCCGTTCCGGCCGTCACGCCCCGACTCACCCCGAACGGCGGTCACGCTCCAAAAGACGCAAGGCCGCTTGCAACCTTCGGGCCGGGGCCGGCCGTACAAGGAGCCACTGCCGGGGATCGACAAGGTCCCGTCTCGCCCGCGCCTCGGGCCCATGAAAAGGAGATGACCCATGACACGCCTGCAGCAACGCGTTTGGAGCATTGCAATTCTCGCGATCGGTCTCGTCGCCGGGGGCGCCCGGGCCTCGGATCCTCTCGATTCCGACCAGATTCATCACCGGGTCAGATCGATGGAGAAGGCTTTAGACCACTTGATGTTGGACAGCCCCAACTTCCTCGTTCAACGCGGCCACAACGCCCACGGGGTTTACCTTCCCGACTACGGACTGATTGTTACCTTCAATGCCGCCATCAACGCCGACGACTCCTACGTAGAGATCTTCGGTGATGACGATGACTCCCGCGTGGCCATCCGATCCTGGGATCGCTCGCACCACCATGGGAAACGGACGGTGATGCGGCTGTTCGGCGTGAATGTCGGCTCGCACCGCCATCACGACGAGGACGATCCCCTCGAGCTATACCAGGGAGGGAAGGCGGAGCTGGTGGAGTTGCTCTTGGACGAGGCAGGAACGCTGTCGAACCTTCCCGCCGGACAGTGGGTTGTCATCTCCGGATACGTAGACGATGACGCCCTCCGCGAGGAAAAGAACGTGGCTCGTCTGGTCCTACGCGTTCGGACCGACGATCTGAAGGCATATGCCGAGAAGAAGCTCTCGGACGAGGAAGCAGCCGGGAAGATCCAGGTGGAAGAGTCCTGAGGAACCCCGACCCTTTCCAACCGCCGCGACGCCAGGCTGGCGATAACCCTGCTCGCCGCATCAGGTTCGCGATTCGTTCCGGGGGATTACGCAGTCGGTACCTCGCCCGCCGCCTTGGCGGGCGCGGAGTTTGCGCTATTCGGCCCGGCGCCGGTGACGGGCGTACCCTCCCGTACGGCGGACGAGATCAGTCCATCGGCATGGAAGCAAGAAACCGGGGAGCCCGCCGCTCCCGCGATGCCTGCTCGTACGCGTACGCCAGGCGCAACAGGACCGGCTCGCTCCATGCCCGGCCCATGAAGGTGATCCCCACCGGTAGGCCCAGACAGAATCCGGCCGGCACCGTGACAAGCGGGTATCCCGCGATGGCAGCGGGGGAGGAGCTCGCCCCCAGGAAGTGGTCACCATTGAGCGGGTCGGTCGGCCACGCCGGTCCTCCGGTGGGCGCGACCAGGGCGTCGAGCTGGAACCGGTCGAGGACCGCGTCGATTCCTTCGGTTCCGCCGCGCCGCCGCCCGGCTGCGACGGCATCGAGGTAGATCGGGTCGTTGAGCGGCCCCTTTTCCTGGGCCTGGAGGAACGTCTCCTGCCCGAAAAACGCCATCTCCTCCTTCCGGTGCGCTTCGTTGAAGGCGATGACGTCGGCGAGCGTGCGTACCACGGGGATGTCGCGGCGCGCCGGGTCGGGAACTCGTTCCGCGCAGTAGGCGGCGAGATCCGCCTTGAGTTCATAGAGCAGCACCGTCATCTCGTCGGGGCTGGCGTTGATCTCGTCGATGGTCGGGATGTCGGCCGGGTCCACGAGAACGGCGCCCGCGCGGCGCAGTACTTCGAGAGCGCCCTCGATCACCTGGTCCGCGGGGGGGCTGTACCCGAAGAACGATTTCCTGGGCACGCCGATGCGCGCGCCGCGCAGACCCAGGGGATCGAGAAAACTTGTGTAATCTTTCTGTTTCCTGCCGGCGCCGGCCGCGGTGGCTGTGTCGCGCGGGTCGACGCCGGTTATGGCTTCGAGGAGAATGGCGGCGTCGCGGACGCTGCGCGCGTGCGGGCCGATGGTGTCCTGGGTGTGCGAGATCGGCACGACGCCGGTGCGGCTGGTGAGACCGACCGTGGGCTTCACGCCGACGATGCCATTGGTGTGCGCTGGGCAGACGATGGAGCCGTCTGTTTCGGTGGCGAGCGCCACGACGCAGAGATCGGAGGAGACCGCCACCGCCGAGCCGGAGCTGGAGCCGCAGGGGTTGCGGGTGAGAATGTACGGGTTGCGGCACTGGCCGCCCCGGGCGCTCCAGCCGCTGACCGAACGGGAGCTGCGGATGTTGGCCCACTCACTGAGGTTCGTCTTGCCGAGCAGCACCGCCCCCGCCGCGCGCAGCCGTTCCGCCACGAAGGCGTCGCGGGTCGGCCGCGTGCCGAGGAGGGCGAGCGAGCCGGCCGTCGATTGCATCCGGTCGCCGGTGTCGATGTTGTCTTTGAGGAGGATCGGGATGCCGTGGAGCGGGCCTCGCGGGCCGCGGGATCTCCGCTCGGCATCGAGTGCGATCGCTATCTCGATGGCATCGGGGTTGGACTCCAAGACGGCGCGCAGACTAGGCCCGGCCGTGTTCATCGCCTCGATCCGATCGAGGTACAAACGAGTCAGCTCTCGGGACGTGAGCTCGCCGCGTTCCATGAGGCGCTGCAGATCGTCGATGGAAGCCTCGCGGATCGGGTTCGGTGCCGGAGAGGCCGGAGGTGTGCTGGTTCCCTTTCCCCCAAGAGGACGGCCGCCGGATTGCTCGCCGCCGGTGTCGCCGAGCGGCGCCCTGGCCCATGCCGGCGCCCCCTTCGTCGTTCCAGCGGCGGGGGCTGCGCCCTGGACGAGCGCGGCCCCGCCCAGTACTGCGCCTGCGGCCAGTGTCCCTCGGCGCAGGAAATCGCGGCGGTTCATTGCGTTTGGCGGGTCTGCTTCGTTCATGGCACGGTCCTCACATTCTGGTCAAGGCCTGGTGGGGCTTCTTGCCGGCGTCGGCGAAGGCGGCCCGGAACTACCTCGAACATGCGCCGTGCGATCCACCGGACGTTGCCGAAGGTCAGCCACAGCGTTGCCATTATGGCTCATCGTCTTCATCCAGTATATGCAACCTTTCGCGGGGGGAGGTGGGCGTCGCGTGTTGTTCTCCCGGCTGGACCGGGGATGGAGGCTCTCGGGCGTTCAACCGTGTTTCGGAATAAGGCTTGCCCTTGTTCCCAGGGCTTGGGAAGAATCACTGGCGGCCTGACAGCCGCTCGCCGTGGGTCGAAGGGCGCTCCCCGGGCGTGCTTCCTGGCGTCTCCCCCGCGCTAAGCCCGTTTGCCGTACAACGCGGACACCGGATGCCAACGTCAACGAGAGAGGAGAGTTCCACGCCACGTCGACTCGCCCTGCCGGTCCTGTTCACAGTCTGGTACTTTTGTCGATGGCGATGGCGAGGGTGGGAACGTGTCGGGATCCTGTGTCCGGACACACAATTGTGTTCACGGCCATCTACGAAGGGTTTGACACCGCGGTTCACTTCACCGGAACAGCGAGCGGCGACACCATGAGCGGTTCCTACGAGATTGTGGACGGTTCCTCCGGGACCCTGACCTTTGTACGGACCGGCTAGTTGCCCTCTGGTGTGCGCCGGGCAAGCGATCGAGCCGTCCGCATCCGTGGCGAGTGCCACGGCGCAGAGGCCGGACGAGACCGTCACCGCATCGCCCCGTACTCCGCGACACGGGCGATGTCCTTGGGCGCAGCTACTCCGACCGGTTCTGGAGGTGGAGTACGGCACGCGAGGCTGTTGCGCCGGCACTCCCAGCCGGGGCATCACCCGGCGGAAGAGCCGCCAACCCGTGACACTGGTCGCAGCCTCGGGGACCGATGCCGCGCTCCCGGGACGTCCAGGTGAGACCGAAAGCGGAGCCGCTGCCATGCGCTTTGTGGCAGCTCAGACAGAACACACCGTTGCGCGCCGGGTCGACGACCGAGGCGCTCGCGAAGTCGCGTGCCCCGGGCACGAGAAACGGCACCCGGGATGTCCCGTCGAATCCGCTGCCATCCCCTCGGACCCAGTGGCCGGGATCCGTTGCGCCGCGGGCTGCTCCCTGTGCGATGGTGTTGGTGTTGCCGCGTTGGCTGTCATACGAGGGATGCGTGATGCGGTGACCGCCGGGACTTCGGCCGTCGGCGCCCCCGAACGTTCCGTGGCAGTCCAGGCATAGCGCGCTCACCTCACGGCTGCGATCGGAGCCGAGCGTGCCGTAGCACACGTTTCTGCGTTCATACCTGTCCAGTCCCCGGGTGCCCGCCGCGATGAAGAGTCCGAAGGATGGCGGGTCGGCTGGCGCCGAGGGAAGACGGAGATTGCGCGGGTTGTTGTTGCCGTGAGGATCGTGGCAGTCGGTACAGCTTAGTCCTCCGTGTTGCGCGGAAGCGTTCCACGGGGACACCAGCGGGCCGGCCGGTGCGTGACAAAGTCCGCAGCCGGACTCGGCGGCGGCGAGGGTGGCCCGGCGGGACAGCTCGTGTCCTCGCGGATTGCCGGCATCTACCGGAGCGAAGAAGCCGCCACTCCGTTCCGTCAGGTTGTTGATGTCGTCGCCCATCACGTCGGGTATTCCCGGTCGGCCGTCGTGACACCGGAGGCACAGCTCCGGCACGTTCTCCGACACGAGTTCCATCCGAGATGGCGCGGCGCCGGTCGCGGGGCCGCTTTGCAGGTGGCAATCGGCGCAATAAGAGGTTTCGCCTGCGTGATAGGCGCCAGCGCGCGCAGACGACGCCGGTATCACGACCAAGGAGACCAGCATTCCGACCGCGACGAGGGGGATCGATCCGTCGTACCCGCTTCGGCGCAGTGTCATAGTTGGTCCTTTCACCCTGGAAACACGGCGATCTGCGTCGTGGGCGCCCCTTGGTCGTGCACGATGCACCGTGAGTGATCCATGCACGTCCCGGGCTCCGGCTGCCCGGGATGGTTCTGCGTTGAAACCGAACGAGTTACCGGTTTCATTTGCCCGCCGCGATCATCTCCCTGCACGACTCGCGCAATTCACGCGCCACCGGCCCGGTGCGCTGGCCCGGTTGACAGCCCGGCCATTTGCTGGTCTTCTTGCACCGGTCTCGCTTTGATCCCGGAGTGGGGAACGTCACATGCCGCTGGTCCGTCACCCGGAGAACCCGATCCTCACCCGAGCGGACATACCGACGTTCGCGCCACACCTGGTCGACGTCAGTTCGGTTTTCAACCCCGGTGCGGTTCGTTTTCGCGACCGGATCCTGCTGCTGCTGCGGGTGCAGAACCGCGGGCGTGAGACCTTTCTCCTGCGGGCCGAGAGCGACGACGGCGTCCGCTTCCTGGTGCGGGACCGGGAGATCGTCCTGGACGGCATCGAGCGCGTGCCGGGGCCGGTCTTCCATGTGTACGATCCGCGGATCACACCGCTCGAAGGCGCCTATTTCGTCACGGTGGCGCTCGACACCACGGCCGGCTGTCGCGTCGGAGTCGCGCGCACGGAAGATTTCGAGTCGTTCGAATTCCTGGGGTCG
The DNA here is from genome assembly GCA_903844735.1 of Candidatus Eiseniibacteriota bacterium. Lineage (GTDB taxonomy): Bacteria > Eisenbacteria > RBG-16-71-46 > CAIMUX01 > CAIMUX01 > CAIMUX01. Next base: position 44,040 of record CAIMUX010000127.1, on the reverse strand, counting down.
GCCGGGGACGACGACCAGCGTAACGGTGTCCTCTTTCCGGCGCGGATCGGGGGGCGATATGCGATGCTGACGCGGCCGAACCGCGCCGCTCGCGCGGGGGCGCCGACCACCGGGGAGACCATCACGCTCGTGGTCTCCGACGACCTGCGTCGCTGGGACGTGGTGGCGGACGTGGCGCACGGACGCCCGCACTATTGGGATGAGTGGATCGGCCCCGGCCCACCCCCGTTGCGCACGCGCGATGGATGGCTCCTGGCCTATCACGGCGTGGCCACGCACTTCGCCGGCGTGAACATCTACCAGGCTGGGTTGATGCTTCTGGGCCTGGTCGACCCGTCGCGCGTGCTGGCGCGCACTCGTTGGAACTGCCTCGAGCCGCGCGAGCCGTACGAGTGCACCGGGCAGGTGCCGAATGTCGTCTTCCCGAGCGGATGGGTGGCGGAGAAGGAAGACGCGGAGGGGTTCGTCCTGCCGGAGAGTCGCGTGCTGTTGTACTACGGGGCGGCCGACACCTGCGTCGGATTGGCCACGGCCACTGTAGGGGAAATGCTGGCGGCGTGTCGTGCGGGAGCGTGAGGGGATGATCTTCGCGCACACGGCGCATGCGGCGCGCGTCCGGGGCGGGGAAGGGGGAACGATGCCGGCCGAACACAGACGCCTGTTTCACCGGATGCTGCCGGCGTGGGTGATCATCGTGTTCACGAGCACGGAAATACTCGCCGTCGCGGGCCCGGCAGACGCTATCGACGCGGCAAGACCACGGCCCGTGAACGGCGTGACCGCCCATCTCTCCGGCCCACCGCCCCAGCTACTCCCTGCGTCGCTGGGCGCGCGCAAGTTTCCGGTCCCCTTCATCCCCTACGCACCCCGCGTGTATGCTTGTGCGCAGACGTTGACGCCGCCGATCATCGATGGCGTCATGGATGAGCCCGCTTGGCAGAAAGCTCCGCGGACCGAGGAGTTCGGTGACATCGAGGGATCGATCCGCCCCACCCCGCGCTTTCACACCCGTGCCCGCATGCTCTGGGACGACACGTTCTTCTACGTGGGTGCGGAGATGGAGGAGCCTGACCTCTGGGCCACCTACGATCGGCGCGACATGGTGATCTACCACGAGAACGACTTCGAGGTCTTCATCGATCCCGACGGTGACACGCACGAGTACTACGAGCTGGAGATGAACGCCCTCAACACGGCCTGGGACCTCCTGCTCATCCGTCCCTACCGCGATGGCGGGCCGGCGGTGAACGCGTGGGACATTGCGGGGCTTACGACAGCGGTCCATCTCGACGGGACGCTCAATGATCCGCGCGACCGCGACCGCGGCTGGACCGTGGAGATTGCCTTTCCTTGGACGGTTCTGGCCGAGTGTGCGCACCGTGCGGCGCCGCCGGCCGACGGCGATCAGTGGCGGGTGAACTTCTCCCGGGTCGAGTGGCGGATCGACCCGCGCGAGGGGGGCTACGAGAAGCGGAAGGACCCGGCGAGCGGAAAGGCGCTGCCGGAAGACAACTGGACCTGGTCGCCTCAGGGATTAGTGGCGATGCATTACCCCGAAATGTGGGGCGTGGTGCAGTTCTGCGCGGCGCCGGCTGGTACGCCGGGTGCGGCTGGTACGCCGAGTCCTGCTGGCACGTCGGGTGCGGCCGGCACGCCGAGTTCGACGGTGCGGCCCGACCCGGACGCCCATGCGAGTTGGACGCTGCGCCTGGCGTACTATGCCGAGAAGGAGCTCTTCGAGCGTGAGCGGCGGTACAGCGCCGACCGGCTGGAACTGCCCGGGTTTCCGCCGGGTCCGGTGGAGCTGAGGGTGACCCGATCGGGGTTCGAGGCGACTCTGCCGTCGACCGATGGTCGTGGCACGCTGCATATACGGGACGACGGGCGTTCCGGGCGTACCGAGCCGTGAAAGGGGACACCGCATGGTTCTGACCGCTCTCGACTGGTCGATCGTGGCCGTGGTGTTTGTCGTCATGGTGGGCAGTGTGCTCGTGAGCCGCCTCCAGATGCGCAGCGTGGCCGACTTCCTCGCCGCGGGACGCACCGCCGGGCGTTACCTGCTGACTGTCTCCGCCGGTGTGGCGGCGCTGGGTGCGATCACCATCGTGGGCAACCTGGAGATGAACCTGGTAGCCGGGTTCTCCATGCAGTGGTGGGGGATGACCATGGGAGTGGTCCTTCTCCTGGTCACCGTCTCAGGGTGGGTCATCTACCGCTTCCGGCAGACACGCTGCCTAACCCTGGCCCAGTTCTTCGAACTGCGGTATAGCCGGGGCTTTCGCATTTACACCGGCAGCATCGCCTTCCTCGCCGGCATCGTGAACATGGGGATCTTTCCGGCGGTGGAGGCGCGCTTCTTCATCCACTTCTGTGGTCTTCCCCCGACGGTGCACCTCTTCGGACTGGCTTTCTCCACGTTTGCCTTGGTCATGGTCTTTCTGCTCGCGGTGGCGCTCTTCTTCGTCTTTGCCGGCGGGCAGGTGGCGGTGATCGTTTCCGACTTCCTGCAGGGCGCCTTCGTCAACTTCGGGCTCATCGCGATCACCCTCTTCTTCGTCTTCACCGTGGACTGGGGAGCGATCCGGGAAGCTCTGCAACAGGCGCCGCGGGACGCCTCGCTCATCAACCCGTTCCACACCAGCGAGGTGAAGGACTTCAACCTCTGGTACTTCCTCATCGGGGTCGTCGGCGTGTTGTACGGCACGATGTCGTGGCAGGGGACGCAGGCGTACAACTCTTCGGCCGTGAACGCCCACGAGGCGAAGATGGCAGGGGTGCTGGGGCTTTGGCGCGGGATGCCGCAAACGGTGATGCTCGGGTTCGTGCCGATCGTGGCCTACACCGTGCTGCACCATCCGAGCTACGCGGCGATCGCCCAGACAGTCCAGGGGCTCCTGCCGATGGGAGAGACGGAGGCGGTGCGAAACCAACTGCAGGTGCCGCTTGTGATGCGCCAGTTGCTGCCGATGGGGCTGATCGGCGTCTTCACCGCGCTCATGCTCTGCGCTTCCATCACCACCTTTGACACCTACCTGCACTCCTGGGGAAGCATTCTCGTGCAAGATGTCATCATTCCGTTGCGGGGGCGGCCGCTTTCGACGAGGGCCCACCTGCGGGCGCTGCGGCTGGCCATCCTCTTGGTGGCTGTCTTCATCTTCTGTTTCAGCCTGGTCTTCCGGCAGACGCAGTACATTTTCCTCTTCTTCGCCATCACGGGTGCGATCTTCGCAGGCGGCTCGGGGGCGATCATCATCGGCGGGCTCTACTGGCGGCGGGGGACGACCGCGGCGGCCTGGGCGGCCATGACCACCGGTTCAGTGGTGGCGGTGGGCGGGATCATCATCCATCAACTGCAACCCGGCTTTCCGGTGAACGGGCAGGAGTTCTGGGCTTTGGCCATGGGAGCGTCGGCGCTCGTCTTTGTCTTGGTATCGCTCTTGGGAAAGCGGACCGACTTTGACCTCGACCGATTACTGCACCGCGGGCCCTACGTGCTCCCCGGGGAGGGCGTAGCCGGGAGGCCGCGCGGTTGGCGGGTTCTCGGCTTCAGCCCCGAGTTCAGCCGCGGGGACAAGGCGGTCTACACCGCGAACTTTGCCTGGACCTTCGCGTGGTTTCTCATCTTCGTGGTAGGGCTGGTGTACAACCTCTCGCACGACGTGAGTGACGACGCTTGGATGCTGTTCTGGAAGATCCAACTCGGGATCAACATCGTTCTCGCCTGCGTCACGGTCGTCTGGTTCACGGCCGGGGGGCTCAAGGACCTGCAGCGGATGTTTCGCACACTGCGGGGGCGCGAGCGGGATCACGCCGACGACGGGTTCGTGCGGCGAGACTGAGGTTGGGCGCGCGCGGTGCGCGCAGACCGCAGCCGGACGGGTCGGTCCGCGATGCCGCGCGGGACCTCTCTTGCGGATGTGGGGACGGCGCGGTCGGCCTACCCGAGGCTGACGATGCGAGTGGCGCGGACGGGGCGGACGGCAGGAGGTGTGGGTGGACGCGAAGGTGGAGCGGCTGTTGTTGCGACGGCTGGAGCTCTGGGAGACCCGCTTGCGTGGGTTGCGGATTGCGGAGGAGGCGCCCCTGTCGGCGACCGTCTCGACCACGCGCGTCGCGGTACCGTTCGCGGACCGACGGAGTGTCGAGGGTGGCCCGATCACCGAGGGTGAGGTGTGGGGGTGTGCCTGGGAGATCGCCTGGTTCCATCTGCGCGGGCGGGTACCGGATGCGTGGCGCCGGCGAACGGTGGCTGCGCGGCTGGATCTGGGCGGCGAGGGTCTGGTCTGCCGGAACACCGGGGAGCTGGTGCAGGGGATCTCGGTCGGCTCTACCTGGGATCCGTCGTTCCGCCGCGATCTGGTGCCGCTCTTCGCACCCGCGGCCGGGGGCGAGGAGATCGACCTGTGGGTAGAGGTCTCGGCGGCCGCCCTTTTCGGTGTCTCGCTCGAAGTCGACCCGCGCCCTACGGACCCTGAGCGTCATGGACGGTGGGAACCGCGGGTGCGGATGTTGCGCCTGGTCGCCCTCGACGAGGAGGGGTGGCAGTTTGCGCAGGATCTGCGGGTGCTGCTGGGCCTGATCCGCGGATTGCCGGAAGACGGGACGCGCCGAGCGCGGTTGTTGCACGCCGCCAACGCGGCCGCGGACCTCTACGCCGGGCAGCGAGACCGGCTCGCGGCATCGCGGGAGATCATCGTTCGCGAGTTGTACAAGCCAGCAGCGGCCTCGGCGCTTACCGTAACGGCGATCGGGCACGCCCACATCGATACCGCCTGGCTCTGGCCGGTGGACGAGGGCGTGCGCAAGTGCGCGCGGACGTTCTCCACGCAACTCCGGCTGCTGGAACGCTATCCGGACTACCACTTCGGAGCGTCGCAGGCCCAGCACTACGCCTTCATGAAGGAGCACCACCCGGGGCTCTTCGCGCAGATCCGCCGGTTCGTTGAGGAGGGACGGTGGGAGGTGCAGGGCGGGATGTGGGTGGAGGCCGACTGCAACGTTCCCGACGGAGAGTCGCTCATCCGGCAGTTCCTACACGGCATGCGGTTCTTCCGCGACGAGCTGGGCGTGACGGTGGACAACCTCTGGTTGCCCGATGTCTTCGGCTACTCGGCGGCGCTGCCGCAGATCCTGCGCCGGTGCGGCCTCGACACTTTGGTCACGCAGAAAATCTCCTGGAATCAGTTCAATGATTTCCCGCACACCACGTTCAACTGGACCGGCATCGACGGGAGTGCGGTGATCGCCCACTTTCCGCCGGAGAATACCTACAACAGCGCGCTCGATCCCGAGTCGTTGATCAAGGGTGAAGAGAATTTCCGGGAGCGCGGGTTCCTGGACGGGTTTCTCAGCCTTTTCGGGGTGGGGGACGGTGGTGGTGGTCCGCACGAGGACCACCTGGAGCGCGGGCGAAGGATGCGCGATCTCGAAGGAGCACCACGGGTGCGTTTCGCTCCGGCGCGCGAGTTTCTGGCTGGGCTGCGGGAGCGACAGGCGGAGCTGCCGTCGTGGGTGGGAGAGCTCTATCTCGAGCTGCACCGCGGCACGCTCACTTCGCAGGCGGAGGTGAAGCGCGGGAACCGACGGCTGGAGGAGTGGCTGAGGGTGACGGAGCTGCTCTGGTCGGCGCTCCCGCTGGAGGAATACCCGGCGGCGGAGCTGGACGCCGCGTGGAAGATTCTCCTCGTGAACCAGTTTCATGACATCCTGCCGGGGTCGAGCATCGGCTGTGTCTACGAGCGGACGCGGCGCGAGCACGCGGAGACGATCGCGGTTTGCGAACGGCTTTGTACACGGGCCGCGGTGCGACTGGGCGAGCATGAGGCCGGATCGCTTGTGCTCTTTCAGCCGCATGCCCACAGTTTTCACGGCGCCGTGGAGCTCCCGGAGTCGTGGCGCGGTTACGGGGTGCTCGATGCGGAGGATCGGCCCCTTCCGGTGCAGGAGGAAGAGGGGGTGGCGGTGGTCCAGGTGTCGGTGCCGGGGCTTTGGTTCGTGACCCTGCGGCGGGGGGATGCCGTCTCGGGTGCGGCCGGGGGCACGGCTCCGGGCGTGGCTCCGGACGTCCTCATCTTGGAAAACGGCCGCATCCGCTACGAGTTCGCCCCGGATGGCGCGCTGATCCGCGCGTTCGACCGCGAAGCAGGGCGCGAGATCCTGGAGCCAGGGGCCCGGGGCAACGCGCTCACTCTCTACGAGGACCGTCCCAACGATTGGGACGCCTGGGACATCGACCTGTTCTATGAGGGAGCCGTGGTGGAGGTCGCGCGGGCGCATGCGGCAGACCGAGTGAGCGACGGTCCGGTGCGCCGGACGCTCCGCTTCCGATATCGGCTGGGTGATTCGGAGATCACGCAGGAGGTGAGGCTCGGATCGCGGTCGCGGCGGCTCGACTTTCGGACTTTCGTGCGCTGGCGCGAGCGACACCGCCTCTTGCGCGTCGCCTTTCCGGTAGCGGTGCGCGCGGCGGAGGCGAGCTTCGAGATTCAGTACGGCTTCCTTCGGCGGCCGACCCACCGGAACACACGATGGGACCTGGCACGATTCGAGTCGGTGGCGCATCGCTTTGTCGACCTCTCGGCCGACGGGTACGGCGTGGCGCTGCTGAACGACTCGAAGTACGGCCACAAGGCGCATGGCAACACGCTTGATCTGGCGCTGCTGCGATCGCCGACGAACCCGGACCCCGACTGCGATCAGGGTGACCATCGGTTCACCTACAGCCTCCTGCCGCACCCGGGATGTCTGGAGGACTCGGACGTTTTCGCCGAGGCTGCGGCGCTGAACCGGCCGCCGCTACTCTTCGACGGGCTGGCGGCGCGCGGGTGCCGGTATCCGGTGCAGTTGGAGGGCGAGGGGCTTTCCCTGGCTGTTGTGAAGAAGGCGGAGGGGGACACGAGCCGCACCCTGCGTGTGGTGGAGACGCGCGGACGAACCTCGCGCGGGCGGCTCTTTCTGGAGCCTCCGGCCGGAACGCTGGTCGAATGCGACCTCGTGGAGTGGAACGATCGCGGGAGGCCGGTGCCGATCGCGGGACCGGTGGAGCTGGAACTGGGGCCGTTCGAGATTCGGACGTACCGGTGGAGGGATGGGTGAGGCCGGGATCGGCGGAGAACGCGGTGGACGGACGCATACGGGCGAGAGGTGTCTCGGCGAGTCGGGTTGCACGGGACCTCGCGGCCGCGCGCATCGCCGCGGGCGTCGCGACCGGCCTTCTCGTGCTACTTGTGGCCGGTTCTGCCGCTGCCGCGGGTGTCAAGGCATCCTCGGCCTTTGTGGTGTCGGCACCGGCACCGGCTCCGCTCGACGTCCCGATCTTCCTTGACGCCATGATCCATTTCTCGCCCGACTCGTCGGCGAAGTACGCGACCCCGGGTATCGAGGTCCGGGATCGCGGGCGGATCGTCTCTACCGAGATCGTTCTGCCCGCGGATCCACCGCGCGGGCAGGTGAAGGCCCTTCTCACCATCAAACCGATACCGCAGGACGAACGCAGCATGTTTGACCGCTGGGACCGCGCCGGGAGCATCCGCCTGGCGTTCGAGGAAGGGCCCGATGTCGAGCTGGTGCGTTTCATCACCGCCTACGGAGGACGTACCGACCACGAGGTCGATGTCACCGCTCTCGCTCCGTTGCTGCGCGGGCCGTGCCGTTTCCGTGCCTTCATCGACACGTGGGTCACCCCGGCCTGGCGGGTCGACTGTTCGCTGCGCTACGAGCCAGATTCGACGTTCGACGCCCCGTTCTGGGCCGCTCCGGTGATGCTCGTCGATTCGTTCAACCGCGAGGAGCACGGCGACGGTCTCGTGGCCGAGGTGACGGTGCCGCCCGGCCTCTCGCGCGTGGTACTGCGGTACATCTCGACCGGCCACTGCACCGACGGACGCGATGCCGACGAGTTCGAGTCCAAGGCGAATGTCATCTCGGTCGACGGCCGGGTGGTGGCGCGCATCCACCCGTGGCGGGACGACTGCCGCCGCTTCCGCGAGCGGAATCCGTACTGCTCGCGCTGGGCCGACGGATCGTGGTCGTCCGACTACGCGCGCAGCGGCTGGTGTCCGGGTGTCGAGGTTCTCCCGACGGAATTCGACCTGACCGACCACCTTGGTCCGGGGAAGCACCAGGTGAAGGTCGCCATCGAGGAGATGCGACCTGAGGATGCCGACGGAAACTTCGGCTACTGGCGCGTATCGGCTGCGCTGATCGGGTGGGACCGGCCGCCCCGACTCTGGAGGAACTGATGCTGGTTCCGTGGCCCGCGCACGTGGCGTGGGGAGAAGGCTCCCTTCGCCTTGCCCCGGGGATTGCCGTGTCCTGGTCAGCCTGGTCGGGCCCGGGATGTGCGCCGGCGAGCGAACCGGTACCGGCAAACGCCGGGAGTGAAACGATTCCGGCAAATGCGGCGGCGATCGACAAGGCGCCCGCGGACGCGGCCCCGGGCGACGGAGCGCGGGATGAGTCGGTGCGACGCATCGCCCACGATCTCGCCAGGACTCTGGGGGAACGGATCGGCTTCGTCATCCCGGTGCGCGATGACGGAGTCATCCGGCTGGTTCTGGAAACGGGTGATTCGGGGGAGGCGGGGGCCGTGGAGGCCGGCATCACCGCTGCTGGTGCGAAGCCGCCCGAACGCGACGAGTCCCGTGGCCTTCCCGCTATCGAGTCTGAAGCCTACCGCCTCGACGTCACACCAAGCGGCGTGCGACTCACGGCTACCGCTCCGATCGGCCTGTTTCGCGGGATGCACACGCTGTTTCAGTTAGTGCCGGACGGCAGTGCATGGATGGGCGCGGAGCGAGACCCTGGGCTCGACGAGGCGGCTGGCGCGAAGCGAGGCGCATTACGAGGCCGGGGGCGCGACGAAGAGAGGAATGGGGAGGGGGATGGTGACCGCGACGGAAGTGCCGACGGTGAAAGAACCGACGGAGGAAGCGCCGGTGGTCGCCCGTTCTCTTGCGCCATCCCCACCGTGCGCATCGACGACCGCCCGAGGTTCCGCTGGCGCGGATTACACATCGATGTCGCGCGGCACTTCTTTCCCGCGGCGAGGGTGAAGGAGGCGGTTGACTGGTGCGCGTTGCACAAGCTGAATGTCCTGCATTGGCACCTCGTGGACGATCAGGGATGGCGGTTGCCGGTGGCAGGGTTTCCGAGGCTGACGGAGATCGGCGCCTGGCGACGCGGGGATGGAGGAGCCCGCTACGGCGGCGCTTACACAGACGACGAGATCAGGGAGGTGGTGGCCTACGCCACCGAGCGGTTCGTTACGGTGGTTCCCGAGATCGAGATGCCCGGTCACGCGCGCGCGGCCCTCGCAGCCTACCCGGGACTCTCCTGCCGGGGTGCGCCGTTGCCCGTCCCCTCAGGCTGGGGAATCTTCGAGGATGTCTTCTGCGCCGGGAAGGAGGAGACATTCGCTTTCCTCGGCGCGGTGCTCGATTCGGTGGCGGTGCTTTTTCCGGGCCTGTTCGTGCACATCGGCGGAGACGAATGCCCGAAGGCGCGATGGAACACGTGCCCCGATTGCCGCCGGCGCATGGAGGCCGAGAAACTCCCGGACGCCGATGCGCTGCAGGCCTGGTTCGTGCGCCGCATCGGACGGCACCTGGCGGGGCTCGGGAAGCGGCTCGTCGGCTGGGACGAGATTCTCGATGGTGCCGGAAGCGTTCCGGGTTCGGTCCTGCCGAAGGACGCCGTGGTGATGTCGTGGCGAGGGTTCGACGGGGGTATCCGGGCGGCGCGGGCAGGGCACGAGGTGGTGATGACCCCCACCGCGCACTGCTACTTCGATCATTACCAGGGGCCGCGCGGGTCGGAGCCACCGGCGTTTCCCGCCGATCTGCCTCTGGGACGGGTCTATGCCTTCGAGCCGCTGCCACCCGGTCTTGACGGCGAGGCTGCGGCGCGCATCCTCGGAGGGCAGGGAAATACCTGGACCGAACAGATGCGCGACTGGGGGCACCTCCAGTACATGGTATTCCCGCGACTGTGCGCATTGGCCGAGGCGCTCTGGTCGCCGCGGGAGGTGCGCAGCGAGGGGGATTTCAGGGCTCGCCTCGAGGAGCATGCGCGTCGGCTGGATCGCCTGGGGATCCGGCACGGGGCGATCGGGTGACCGTGGTGCCATCCGGCGCATCCACGGACGGACGATCATCGGATCCTCCAAGGTGGCGTGACCGTGCCTGAGCATGGTATATTCTGGGACGTTCGTCACCGGTTGGCAGGGTGTCGAAGATTCCGGCTCGGCCCGGTCGTCTCCCTCGATCCTGTCAGGCAGCCTCTAAACCGCGTGGAGATACCAGCATGAGCTTCTCCCCGAGTTCTCCCGGACGCACCGCGACCCTTCCGGGGGGCGGACGCACGATCTTCGGCCACCCCGTCGGACTCTTCGTCCTCTTCTTCACCGAGATGTGGGAACGCTTTTCCTACTACGGGATGCGCTCGCTGCTCGTCCTCTACATGGTGAACTACCTATTCATCAAGCCGGACGTCGGGCGGGAGGTTCTCGGGTTCAACGCGATCAAAGGGACGCTGGAGTCGATCTTCGGGCCGCTGGGGACACAGCCGCTCTCCTCGCAGATCTACGGGTTGTACACCGCGTTCGTCTACCTCACGCCGTTCTTCGGCGGGTTGCTCGCCGACAAGATCCTGGGCCAGCGCAAGACCGTCGTCCTTGGCGCTGTTCTCATGGCCATCGGCCACTTTCTCATGGCGGTGGAGGGCCTCTTCTTCGTGGCGCTGATGTTCCTGATCTTCGGCAACGGGGCGTTCAAGCCGAACATCTCGACCCAGGTCGGCAGCCTCTATCCCGCGGGGGACTCGCGCCGCGACGGGGCGTTCACGATCTTCTACATGGGGATCAACCTGGGTGCCTTCTTCTCTCCGCTCGTCTGCGGAACCTTGGGCCAGAAAGTCGGATGGCACTATGGCTTTGGCGCGGCGGGCGTCGGGATGATCATCGGGCTGATCATCTACCTGACAGGTCAGAAGTACCTCGTCGAGGACAACATCTCGAAGACTAAGTCCGCCGCCGGCCCCAAGGTGAAAGAGCCGCTGACCAAGGACGAGTGGAAGCGTGTCTGGGCCCTCATCATTCTCTGCGGCCTCAACATTGTGTTCTGGGGATGCTACGAGCAGCAGGGGAACACCATGCAGCTCTGGGCCGATCAGAACACGAATTGGAATATTTTCGGCTGGACGATGCCATCGACCTGGTTCCAATCGTTCAACCCGATCATGATCTTTGCCTTTGCGCCGCTGCTGAACATGATCTGGGCGTGGCAGGCGCGGCGAGGGAAGGAGCCCGACAGCGTGCAGAAAATGGCCATCGGCTGCTTCCTGCTGGGGCTTTCCTACATCATCATGATCATCGCCGCCCAGGGGATGACGCCGGAGGTGCGGCGGAACGTCATGTGGCTGGCCAGCACGACCTTCATCATCACCATCGGCGAGCTCTTCCTGTCACCTATCGGCCTGTCGCTGGTGACGAAGGTGGCGCCGGCGCGAATCGTCTCCATGATGATGGGAGTCTGGTTCCTCTCCAGCTTCTTCGGTAACTACCTATCCGGCTATCTCGGTACGTACTGGGAGAAGATGGCACACACCAGCTTCTTCCTGATGCTCACGATGCTGGGACTGACCGCGGGGTTCGCCATGCTGGCGTTCTCGAAGCCGATCCGCAGGGTGGTTTCGCGGCACGAGTAGGCACGGCGCGGACGACAAATTGCCGGAGAACCTCGCCCCCGGGCGTCTTTCGTGGACCTTTCTACGCCGCCGGCGGCGCAGCACAGGGTGCCGTGCGGCGGTCGGCGCGGTCGGCCCGGTCGGCGCACCCTCCCACTGCGTCAGTCAGGGCGTCGACGCCGGCCCGATGGCCGCTCATGCGGAACACGAGCGGAGCGAGACGGCGGTCGTGGGGCGGCCGCGGTCCCGGACCCGGGGGCGGGACCGCGGGGGCGCGGTTGGCAGGATCGCCGGCGACGTCGTTCTTCGCTTCCGTCTCGTGCTCCGATTCCCAGCTTTCACCCTCGTGGAGGTGCACTACCTGGACGCTCGGAGCGGCTCGGTGCAGTTTCTTCGCGAACTGCCCCACGGTCTGGGAGCTGCGTAGGAGCGGGGAGCGCGGTTCAAGACCGAGGTGGATCGGGATCACCACCTGGGACTGCAGATCGGTCACCGCCCGTACCGCATGGTCCTCGCCCATGGTCATGGGCAGGCGATACGTGGTCACCGGCAGCAGTGCTACCGTGGGCGCCAGCTCGCGCGCGATCCTCTCGTGAAAACGCCCGTGGAACGTGTCGCCTGCGAAGTAGATTCGCTGTGGGCCGTGCTCGATGACGAACCCTTGGGCCACACAGAAGTGGGAGGCCGGTACGCTCCATATGGCGATGCCGTGGTGCCGCAGGCTTTCCCAGCACCGGATCCCCACGGGGCGGCGCACGCCGCGAATCCGCATCCAGCCGCTGGCAAGGGCGGGGACGACCACCGGCACCGACGTCGGCAGCATCCGGAAGAAACGACGATCGAAGTGATCCCAGTGATCGTGGGAGAGAAGCACCAAGTCCACGTCGGCCATCTTCCGGCGGGTGAAGGCCGGCGGCCCAATGCGTCGATACGCCGGGTTGCCGTGGGTTCCGAAGAACGGGTCGGTCAGGATCCGCTTCCCGCCTATCTCAATCAGGACCGTGCTGTGACCGATCATTGTGACGCGGGTGGGACGGTGATGCACGTTCATCAGTTCGCTCCTCTTGCTTCCATGGAATGGTCCCCGGAGACTCCGGGGTGCCATACGGAGGATGCTGCGCCTGGGGTTCGCGGAACCGGTGCACCGTCGGAAGACGCGACGCTGTCGCTCAGGCGGCCTTGGCCGGACCGGTCTATCGTTCACGAAAACAATGAGTTGCGTTGCAGGCCTTGCAGGTGATCCCGGGTGCGTAGGGGAACGTCTTGAGTGTCCTACTCTTCCTGGAGGCCCCGCGCCACCCGTGCTTCGGATCGTGGACGCCGTTTCACCGTAGCCGATAGTGGGAGCGAATCAGTTCCACCAGGGTCGCGTGATGGGCGAAGGGAGTGTCGGGGCTCACCGTTTCCTCGCGAAGCGGAGCCGGGACCAGGTAGCGTCGATGGCGGCGACCTTGAAGTCTACAAGGCCGGCGGCCGTGCCGATGCGGCGCACGGTCACCTGTGTGAGGTCGGTGGCGATGCCGGAAGCGTGTTTCGGCCGGCAGATCCAGAGTGCCCCTCTGTCTGTCATGGCTCCGATCTCTACTCCTGAATCTCCGTCGTCTCGAACATGAACAGCACCGCGTCGCCGACCTCGCGCTCATGCGTAGGCCACAGTCGCCGCAGGTTCTCCCGGGACGCGGTGAACGCCGTCTCGTCACAGATCGGTTCGATGTTGAAGCTCAGCCCATCGCGCGCCAGAACCGGACGCGTTCGTTGCAAGAGCACCCATCGGACTTTTGCGTCGCTCAGAATCTGCCGCAGCGAACCGATGACCTGGGCGCGGCTCTCGTCGGGCTGGGATTCGATCCAGCCCGGGGTGCCGAGGTTCTGCATGAGCGCCTCCCAGCGCGCAGTGTCGAATGGGCTCGGCGGCCGCGGCGTGTACAGCGGGATTGCCGTCTCCACGCTCTGCACCAGCCTCTGGCGGTGAACCACCTGGTAGAGCATCGACTCGCGCGCGGCCAGGCCGGGGATCACGGCGAGGGCGTAGTACCCGGGCGTGGGTGGGATCTGTCCGTAGATCTCCGGGACGGGTACTCGCAGCAACGGCATCGGCGCCGCCAGCGACTCGAAGAGGAGGGCGGCCCCGACGATGACCTCGATGCGGGTCGCGCCGGGTCGCGCTGCAGAGGGGTCGGCGAAACCCTGGCGCCGCCGTAGCGCCGCCCAACCACAAGCCACGGCGAGAGCGAAGCAGAGCGAGGCGGGTGCTATGTAGCGGATCGGCATTCGCGAGCCGGCCAGGAACGGCATGGCTTTCGACAGCAGTGCCTGCGGCAACGGGGGGTTCTCCAGCACGTGCCCCCCCAAATGCAGTGACGGCCCCAGCGACAGGACGAAGAAGATCAGAAAGCCCCAGAACCAGCGGCGCCCTGTCCGCGCACGGAAATTCGATCCCACCGCGATCACGAAGAGCCCCAGTGCCACCCAGCCGATCGACTGCCCGAACCCGGCATCGCCGTTGTGCAACCGGGCAGAGATCCCCGCGAAGAGCCGGCCGGAAATCGGGTGCCGCGGGTTCGGCAACAAGAAATCGAGCAGATCGGCTGAGGAGAACGCCGCGAGCCGGGGATCAAAGCCGGTGCCGCCCTGGCGAAGTCGCTGGAGCACTCCCAGCACGAGGGGCAGTAGGAGTAGCGCGCCTCCCAGCCCCGAAAGGAGAATCGCTCCGAGCCAGTCTCGCTTTCTGTGCAGAGGCTCGGGTTCCGGCGTCCAGGAACGTGAGGTGGCGTTTGGCGTGGCGTCGGCCCCGCGGGGTGATGTCGCGGCGTCCGCGTCACCGTTCCCTTCGCGTCGACCCCGCCCCGCGCCGGTGGCCCGCACCACGATCTCCGCGATTCCGGCCACGAGGAAGAGAATCACGGCGCAGGCGGTGTAGTCGAGCGAACTGTAGGCCAGAAGCACCAAGGAGCCACAGAGCGCCGACAGTCCGCGCGGATGCGGCCGGCGCAGGAGTGCCACCCAGGCCCAGAGCGCCAGCACCAGGAATTCGGTGCCCAGCACATCGAGACGCACCGTATTCGCGAACCGGTAGTTCGTATATGCAAAAAGCAGACCCGCGAGAATGGCAGCGGTGCGGTGCCGGGTCACAAGTAGGGCGAGCCGGTAGGTGAAGTACCCGGTCGCGGTGAATGACCCGAGCAGCACCAGGTTGTACACGACAAAAAGAGGGCCGAGAGGGCCGGCGCCGGCCAGACCTCCAGGCATGACCAGAGGAAGCAGCCACTGCAGGGGCAGGGTCAACACGCCGTAGGTGAGGCTGTAGGTGTGGAGGGCGAGGCTCGTGCCCTCGGGATAGAAAAGCCATCCACAGAACAGCGGATTCACCCCCTGGGTGGCGGCGGTGCGGGTCCACCATAGGTTCCAGGCGCCGATGAAGGCGTCACTGCCCCCGCTGCTGGTCAGCATCATGCGGGTGAGGTGGAGCGGCAACGGCGAGGTCATCCCCAGGGTCACCAGGAGAAAGCCGAGGAGGGTCGAGCCGCGAAATCGTAACGGACCCGGCTGCGCGAGGAGCGCGCCGCCCGCGGCCACGCAGAGAATCAGGAAGACCCATGGGTTCACGACGAGATGCCTCCCCTCCCGATACGCAGGCCCGCGTTCGCGCCGGCGCTCATGTCAGATCCCCAGCGCGATCCCCTCGCCGCGGGGATCGGTGGCGCCGAGGAGCACGCCGTTGCCCGCGAACTGGATCGCTTGAAAGAACCCGGTCCCCTCCCAGGGCCCGCCGCGGACCGCCTCGTGTCCGGCCCGGCGCAGGAGACGGCGGCATTCCCCCGGCGCCCGTGCCTCCACTCGCACGCGGCCCAGCGGGTCGAGATCCCACCGAGGTGCTTCCAGCACTGAGGCGAGCAGTTCATCCGGGCTCAGCGACGATGGCGGGTCGAGGCGAGCCTCGGTCCACTTTTCCGGGCGCATGGGGAGCGGGCCGGCCCACAGCGGTCCTCCCGCAAGCAGTGCCCGGATCACCTGCAGGTTCACGACCACCTGATTCTGCGCGCCGGGCGTCCCTCCCACAAAGCGCGGTCCGTCCGGCCCGAGCAGCATCCACGAGTTGAGCGTGTGTCGCGCGCGCTTCCCCGGCCCCAGACGGTTCGGACTGCGCTGATCGAGCGAGAAGCCCGCGCCTCGGTTGTTCAGGATGATCCCGCTGCTCGGCTCAAGGAATCCACAGCCGAACGGGCTGAAGATGCTCTGGATGAGGCCCACGGCATTTCCTTCGCTATCCACAGCACAGAGGTAGGTGGTGTCGGCGCCGTCGGCGCCGGGTGCGGCGGGGCCGAAGCCCGCCCGGCGGTACGCCTCGACCACCGCCCGTGGTCCCGGTCCGGCGGCGGCAAGGGCCTCGATGACCTCTTCGGCGAACGGCCGGGCGTGCGAGGCCGAGGCGGGCACCCGAGACCTGCATGGGTTGGTCGAGTGGATACCCCGACACGACAGGACCGCCGTCAGATCTTCCATCCGCGGCGCCCGAGCCTCCCTGCCTACGAGATTGGCGAGCGCTGTCACCGTGTGGGTGTCGAACAGCGCGCCGAGCAGTTCCGCCTCGGGCACAGGTAGCGTCCGTGGATCGCCGAGAAATAGATCCCGCACGGCGAAAGCCACCCGGATCGACTCGACCTGCCGGTGCATCTCGGAGCGTCTGAAAGGCGCGCGGCGTCCAGGGTCAGCGCAGGTTTCCTCGAGAATCCGCAGGGCCAGCGGCACAAGAAGGCCCTGGGATGGGAGCGGCTGTTCGCACAGCGTGAACATGTCGGAGGAGATGGCATTGAGGAAGCCCCGGCTCTCGGCCGGCGGCACGGCCACCGACCCACGCACCGGCACCTCCACCGCGCTGTGCAGTTCAGATTCGTGGTCTTCAAGATCCGCGACCGTGAGCACGCCACCTGCCCCCCGAACCGCACGGCAAAGCCGTTCCGCGAGGGAACCCGTGGAAAGCGCCTCGGCGCCGTCCCGGGCGATGGCCTTGAGCGTGCGCGCCAATGCCTCGGGCCGGCAGATCTCTCCCGCTTCGAGCGGCCGGCCGCCGCGGAGGAAGAGCGATGCCAGCCCGGGATCGGCCGCCAACACTGCCCGCTCGCGTCGCAGCACGCGGGCCAGGCGCCACGAGACCGCGAACCCTTCCTCAGCCAGGGCGATGGCTGGCGCGAACAATTCCCGCCAGGAGAGGCGTCCCCAGCCGTACCAGGCTTCGTACCACGCCGCCACACACCCGGGCACGGTGAGGGATGCCACGCCCCGCGACGGCACCGCGGCCATCCCCGCGAAGCGATCCACGCTGAGCCCCGCCGGTGCGGCGCCGCTGCCGTTGATGGCCGAGACCACACCATCCGACCGATCCCAGATGAGAAGGAAAGCATCGCCGCCGGGTCCGCTGGCCGAGGGCTCTACCACGGAGAGAACCGCCCCAGCCGCGATAGCGGCATCCACCGCATGGCCGCCGGCCCTGAGCATCCGCGTTCCGGCCTCGGCGGCCATCGGGTGTGAGGCTACGACCATGCCGCGGCGAGCGAGGCTGGGTGGACGAAGGATCATGACGGATGATGGTCGCCCAACCCTGAGCCGCGCACCAGCGGAATTCCGTCCTGCTCTCGAAGTAGCTTCTTTCGTGTGACTGCAGAGAGCGTTTGGCCTGTGATACTGTGTTTCAGTGGCTGGTTGGATAGCTGGGCGGCTGACGGGCTGGCGGGCCCGGGCTGACTGGCTCGGGCTGGCGAGCTGGCGGGCCCGCACTGGCCCGGCTCGCGGTTGCGAGGTCGCTTGCATCCAGTCGTGGGCCGATATCAAGAAGGCCCACCCGGGTCCGGTTCGCCGGTCTCGTTGGCGCGGACGACGGCTCGATGACGAACACGGGGAGGCACGCTTTGAAACGCCATCCACTCTCGGACAAGTTGAGGGAGATCACGAGCCGGGTTGTGGAGACGTACGACTCCGGTGGGATTGTGGCGCACAACATCGACCCGGACCTTCGGTTGCCATCGCGCGAGTCCGCGCGGCGGATCCTGGAGATGCTTTTCGCCGTCTGCTACCCCGGATACCATGGGGTCCAGCACTTGACCCAGGAGAACGTGGCTTTCCACGTTGGCGCCATTCTCGACAGCGTCGCCGATGAGCTCTCTGAGCAGGTCTACCAGGCGTTCTTCTTCGATTGCCGAGGCCGCGAGGAAGAGTGCGACTGTGCCGCTCGTTCCGAGACGGTGGTGGACAGTTTCTTCTCGGGCCTGCCCGAGCTTCGCCGGATGCTGATCTTTGACGTCCAGGCCGCCTACGACGGCGACCCGGCCGCCTCCAACCTGGCCGAGATCATCTTCGCCTACCCGGGACTGCGGGCCATCACGGTCTACCGCATCGCCCATGAACTGCACCGGCTTGGCGTCCCGCTCCTACCGCGGATCATGACCGAGTGGGCCCATTCCGAGACCGGCATTGACATCCACCCGGGCGCCCGCATCGGCAAGTCGTTCTTCATCGACCATGGGACCGGGGTGGTCATCGGCGAGACGACTGACATCGGCGAGAACGTGAAGATCTACCAGGGCGTGACCCTCGGAGCTCTCTCGTTCCCAAAGGACGAGCGCGGCAAGATCATCCGCGGCGCGAAGCGGCACCCGACGCTAGAGGAAGGGGTCGTCATCTATGCCGGGGCGACAATCCTCGGCGGGAACACCGTCATCGGCCAAGGCGCGGTGATCGGCGGCAACACATGGGTGACCGATTCGGTCCCGCCGTACACGAAGGTGCTCAACGAGACGAAGTCGGTCCGCATCGATCGAAACGGCAGGAAGGCCTGAGGAACGGACCAGTTCAGCCCCGCGGGTCTTCCGCGGCGGGTCGGTCGCGACCGAGCATCACGCGGGGCGGTTCCGTCCTGTCCTAGCCCGCGACTGGGTAGAGGAGCCGCCACCGAAGCAGAAGGTGTGACCGAGTGCCGCCGAGTGGAAGCCAGACGCTACATTCGGAACTGTCGAACTCTTCTCGGCTCGACCGTGCGGAAGTAGAGGCGTCGGCTGAGCCCCAAGGAGGCGAGAAGGCTCACGGAGATGCCTCTACCCAACCCCAAAATGGCGGAAAAGCTGACGCAGACGTCTCTACCCAACCCCAAAATGGCGGAAAGGCTGACGCAGACGCTATGGTCAACCCTTGACAGCGGCGTGTGCGTCGGCGCATACGCCATGTTCAGTCCTTGATACGGGCTTGTGCTTCTTGTCGGACGCCACGTTCAGGCCTTGATACGGGCTTGTGCTTCTTGTCGGACGCCGCGTTCAGGCCTTGATACGGGCTTGTGCTTTTTGTCGGACGCCACGTTCAGGCCTTGATACGGGCCTGTGCTTCTTGTCGGACGCCGCGTTCAGGCCTTGATACGGGCTTGTGCTTTTTGTCGGACGCCACGTTCAGGCCTTGATACGGGCTTGTGCTTTTGATCGGACGCTACGTTCAGTCCTTGATACCGGCTTGTGCTTTTGATCGGACGCTACGTTCAGTCCTTGATACGAGCGTGTGCGTCGGCGCGGACGGCATTTTGGGGTTCGAGCAGGGCGTGTGCGTCAGCGCCGACGTCATTTTGGGGTTCGAGCAGGGCGTGTGCTTCGAGTCCTTCGTGTGTGCCGGTTCCGGGCCCGACCGCCGCGCACACGGCGACCGTCCCGCTTTCCCCTCTCCATGTTCTCCGCGCCCACACCCTGATCCTGGAGAGGAGCCCGGGCGGGTCGAAGGGGATGGCTGCTGATTGGTGGGGACGAAAGCCAAGAGGTGGTTTCGCGACCGATCGGGCGGAGCCGTCCTGTTCGTGTTCACCACAAGGGTCCAGGTTCGTGTTCGGTTCGGGGAGGCGTTCCTCTCGGATGCGGAACCAGGCGCACGGAGCAGCAGCGAAAGACGCCGGTGCTGCGTGTCTCTGGGGTCGGCGTATATCCGCAAGTTGTCGCGGGATTTGCGGGTGCGGGATCGTGTTGACGGGCTCCCTGTTCCGACGGGGCGTTCACCAGAGAACGTCGGCGACAGGCCAGAATTGCCCGAATACGCCTCCGACTCTCTCCCTCTCGACTCTCTATCGCCGAGTGGTTGACGCGCCCGTTCGGCTCGAACCCCGTGGCGAACGCTTTTCGAACTCGCCGTCCGCGCCGACTGACGCCACCGCCGTCCGCCCGCGCGAGAGCCCGAGGCGGCAGGTTCTCGGGACCCCCGGCACCCGGATGTCCGGGGTGAAAAGATGGGCTTGGCGGCGTTGCCGTTGAGGCGTACGCTCTCACCAGTGGCTCGACAGGCTAGGCTGTGTGAAGCGACATCTGGTGGTGGTTCTTGTGATCCTCCCACTCGACGGGCCACGGGTGGAAGGCGCGAGGTAGTCGTGGATCCAGTCATTGGCCTCTTCATCGTGTGCGCCAGCGGGCTGGAGTCCGCTGCCAGAATCTGCCTGCCTTTCCCGCCAGAGTCCCCCCGCATGAACGCGGCTCACTCAGCCTCAACATCGGTCTCCGGAGGAACGTGACATGACGACTCGATCCGGATCGCTGACCCTGCTGTGCACGGCCTCCTCCTAATCGTGCCGGGGCTCGTCCTCGCAGGGCCGAACGAGGGCGGCACGCTCATTCTGCATGCAAATCCTGGGCTGGTGTTCACCAGCGACATCCAGAATTACTGCGGGATGGCGGCGCTTGATTCCTGTTCGGCGGCCATCACGAGCGTGCCCTGGGAGCCGGGAACGAGGATAGTGTTCCATGCTCTGGCGGCGTTTCCGTCCGGGAGCAGACCGAGGCTGAAGAGCGTCTCGTTCGGGATCCAATACGATCCGGAAAGGTTCGTCATGTCCGCCCGCGGGACGTGTGCGGACTTCGAGCTTCCGGACGGAGCGTGGCCGGCGACTGGCACCGGGACGGCCCAAAGCTGGACCACTGGCGCGCAGTCCGGTGTGCTCACCGAAACATACTGGTTCGCGGGCTACGCATACTCGGAGCAGGAGGGCGAGGACTCGACTTCGGTCTCGCTGATTCCGCATCCGCTGCAGCACGGGGTCTTCGTCGATGACAGCTTCCCGGCGGAAGTCGATACCATCGCCGGGTACGGGACCCTGGGGTTTGGGATGGCGGGTGCACTGCCGTGCCCGACCAGCGGTGGGGATGTCGTGTGGGTGCCCGGGGACGAACTAGACGGCGGCACCTCAGAACCAGGCAGCTCCGGTGACGAGCCGGAAGACCCGGGTGAGGAGAACCCACCGGTCGATACCGAAGGCTGTGCCCCGAACGTGGTTCTAATCCGATTTTCTCCAAACCAGGTCTCCTTCCCTCAAGAGAATCCCGCCCTTCACGAGCGCTTTGTGCTTCCGCTCAGTGCGGCCACATTCTCGAGATCAGGGCTCCAGGACTTCCTGGCGAACCTCGGCGTGCAGACCCTCGAAACGGTCGCGCCGCATTGGCGGCACATGACCGAGGAGGACCAGAGAGACATCCATGGACGGCACGTCGATTTGGTCGACTTCACCGACGTCTACCGGGTGCGGCTGGACGGCCGCGAGTCCGTCGAAAACGTCATCACGGACTTGCAGGGCCGTCCCGGCGTCGAGCACGCCGAGTGCGACCAGATCATGACGGGCCTCACCGAGGGGGAATTTGACTCACTCTGGACTGAGCAGTGGTATTTCGAAAACACCGGCCAGGACGGGTGCACTCCAGGACTCGACGTCAACTTGATCTCAGCCTGGCTTCAACAGGACAGGGCCGGCACGAAGATCGGGATTTCGGACCTTGGCGGTATCGACACGTCACTTGCCGGGATCCGTGGCTACGTAGATATCACACTCAGTCGGTCCTTCATCGACCGTGAGTGGTGGACCTACCATTGGCACACGACCCCCGTGGCTTCCATTGCGGGCACTGGCTCGCTGGACGCCTTTCCACTGGCATCCATCCCCAACCTCCCCGCGAGTCATGGCGACAGTCTGCTCGTGTGTCTTACAGTCGGCGGCCTTGACTCCCTGACCGAGGTGGCCGGACCCGCGGCGCTCAGCTATGTCGCATCCGACACCGTCGGCGGCAGAATTAGGGTAGTCAATCATAGCTGGGGTCAGTATCGGTCAACCTGCCGGCTCAGCCGCAACTACAGTACCGCGCTTCGGGACGCGTTCCGGAATGCCTTCCTGTGTGACCTCAACTTGGTCTGCTCCGCAGGGAACAGCATCAACTTCCCCTGCCCGGGAGACACCGCGCTCAAATTCCCGGCGGCCTTCTCTGACTATGCTCTTGCAGTTGCGTCCGTCAACTGCACCGGAAACCCCAATCCGATCAACCACACGGGTTCATACATTGACCTCGCTGCGCCTGGATGGAACATCTGGGTTCTAGATTGGGACGGTCCCCGGGTCGCGTCAGGATGGGGTGGAACGTCCTACTCGGCTCCTCTTGTCTCTGGTGCGATCGCACTTCTGCTCGGAGCCGACCCCCTCCTGACCAATGAGGACTGCTACAACCTGCTCAAGCTGACCGCCACGCCGCTAAGGTGGAACTCAACGCAGGTTGGTTCAGGAATGCTCAATGTGTATGGGGCGATAGGCTGTGTTACCGGTCCACGCTACGTGGTGCATGACAGTATTCCCGACTTCGAGGTGTCTCTAGACGATACATCACTCTCTGTGGTATTGCGACAGGTACCACCTTACACCGATTCCACTGATGTTGAAAGGGACTCTGTATTCCTTGTCGATCGCTATAGGCTTGCCTGGTCCGCAAACATCGAGCTGTCCTCGCCCTCGTGGGTGGAGTACGTGTGGCCGCGTGGGAAGTCCTGTGCCGGATGGAGGAGAATCGACGATTCCATCGACTGGTACTACGATGGACTATTCTATGCCAACCACGCTGACGTTGACTGGACCGGAGGGAATAGCCCCACGTTCTACTCCTATGTGTACAAGATCCGTTCGGCACAGAATGGAGACTCGCTCGGCTGGGCACCGTTTGATCCGTATGATCCTCCGGATGGCGCTCAGGTAACGTACTCGTACGTCGTGAACCAGGTTGAAGCCGCGGCTGTGCAAATGCCGGCCCAACGGGACCCTCCGTTTCGTGTCCAAGGACGAGGCGGGCGTTGGCTCTTCGAGCTTCCACCGGACAGGGCCGCGCCGCTTTCCATCGAGATCTTCAACGTCGCTGGTCGGCAGGTCCAAGTCCTGCGAGCAGAAACCGACGAGGAGCGCGTCCGTGGGATGTGGTGGAACGAGCGGGACTCCAGGGGCAGGCGTGTCGCCGCCGGGCTCTATCTTGCGTTCCTGCGGTCCAGCGGGGAACAGGCCCGGAGCCCCGCGGTGCGCCTGCTGATCGTGAGATGAGACTGGCGGTCACCTGCGCGCGCGGGCTCGGCCGCGTGCCAACAAGGTGTCCCGAGCGGATGGCGGATGACCGATGAAGGAGGAGAGGCAATGCGCTACCTATCGGCCTTGGCGCTCATGTTGCTGCTAGTCGGACCTGCGATGGGTGCCCCCGGTCCCGCGGACAACCAACCTGGTCCCTCCCCGTGGCAAATAGGCACCCATCCGGCCTACAATGGCCGGGATGGAGGAGAGACCATCTCCACCGCCGTCGTGATTCCCGGCGACGTCAACCTGTTGCCTTTTCACGACACGGGCAACACCTGCGACAACGTGGACGACTACAACGAGGTGTGTGGATCGACGGGCTCGACGTCACCCGATGTGGTCTATAGCTTCACCCCCACCCAGGACATCTCAGTAGACGTGGACCTCTGTGCTTCCGGCTACGACACGAAGGTTTATGTCTACGAAGCTCCCCAGGGTCTGATCGCCTGTGACGATGACGCCTGCCCCCAGGGGCGGTCGTTCATCTACGGTCTCGCGCTGACCGGAGGCGTAACGTACTACATCGTGATTGACGGCGACCACGACGCCTGCGGAACATACGACCTCAACCTAATGCGTGGGCAGGGGTGCGTGTTGGAGTGCCCCGCGGGCGCGCTGGTTGAAGGCGAGCCGCCCTGTGGGGACGACTACGAGGACGTGTTCAACGGGGGCTGCGGAAGCTCCAACCTCATCTGGAGCCAGATCGAGGCCGGTCCGGACGGGTGCGCGACCGTCTGCGGAAAGAGCTGCAACTACCTCTACGAGGGCTACCTGTGGCACGACAGCGACTGGTACGAGGCGTTTGCTGCCGGCGGCCCTGCCACGGTCACCTGCAAAGCGGAGTTCCCCATCGTGATCATACTGGACCAAAGCACCAGCTGCGCCGTGAGTCCGGAGGGTGCCTACGGTGAGGCCGTGCCGTGCGTTCCCGCGGAGGTATCGCATCCCTATCTTCAACCAGGCCAGCGCGTCTGGGTGTACGTGAGTCCGATCGTCGATCATGTGTTTCCCGAATCCGACTACGTCTTCACAATATGCGGCCTGGCCGCAATGCCGACGCCGGTCGAGGAGACGTCCTGGGGCAGGATCAAGAATCGCTACCGGTAGCGGGGACCAGCACCCGCGCTGTCCCTGGTGCCGGTGGTCTGCGGGTGGACCGTGGGGGGCTGGTGTTGGGGCGCCGTCACCGGTGGTGAAGGAACAGGCGCGAAGGCCACCGTGGGTGGAGTGGCGAGGGGAGTCACTTGGCGGAGTCGATTCCCATCGAACCCAGGATTCCGCAGTGCGGCGGTCGTGACAGAGGAGCCAGCCGTCTTCCCTTCGCAAACGGCCTTGACAGGAGTCACTCAACGTAGTACAAACTACCCATCGCGGTGAACGCACCGCGAGCGTAGATATCACCAGACATCGACCCGGCCGCAAAGCGGAAGGCGTTGTGGGTGTTGCTCCGGCAGCCCATAGCGCCTTTGTCGTTTCCGCCGGTTCGGCCCGACAGTTCGATCGGTTTTCCGGTAGGTAGGGAATGGAGGGTGCCAGGGATCCGGCGCTCACGATTCACCAGCACCGGGAGACCCCATGCCCTTCGAAGACGACCCTGAGGAGATGACGCCCGAGCAGCGGCTTGCTGAGGTCGCTGGCATTCTCGCGGCTGGCTTCCGTCGCCACCCGTTCACCGAGAAACCCCTGGACTGTTCTGCCGCACCGATGCCTTTGTGTGACAACGGGTTGACCCAGAGAGATCCGGCGGAGGATGCGGCATGACGCCGAAGGTCGCACAGCAGGTGGAAGCGCTCCGGGACATGACCATCGGGGAGCTGCGCGAGCGTTACGCCGAGGCCTTCGGCGAGACCACCCGGTCCAGTCACAAGGACTTCCTCCGCAAGCGCATCGTCTGGCGCCTGCAGGCGAACGAGGAGGGCGGCCTGTCGGCTCGTGCCCTGCGCCGTGCCAAGGAACTGGCCAACGACGCCGACCTGCGCCTGCTGGCACCCTCGGCACGCACCGTGGTCCGTCCGTTCCGCCCATCCCACGACCGGCGTCTCCCGATGCCCGGAACCGTGCTGCAGCGCGAGTACCACGGCCAGACCGTGACGGTGACGGTGCTGGACTCCGGGTTCGAGTACGCCGGGCAGGTCTACCGGTCGCTGACGGCGGTGGCCAAGGCGGTCACCGGGTCGCACTGGAACGGCTACCTGTTCTTTGGCATCGCCAGCCACGGAGGCACGCGGTGAAGCCACGAACGGCACGGAACCGAGCGCAGACCTCGCCACCGGCGACGAAGTCGGTCCGCTGCGCCATCTACACCAGGAAGTCCACCGAGGAAGGCCTGGACCAGGCGTTCAACTCCCTGGACGCCCAGCGCGAGGCCGCCGAGGCCTACATCACCAGCCAGAAGCACGAGGGCTGGATCTGCATCCCGGACCGCTACGACGACGGGGGATACTCCGGCGGCAGCATGGACCGGCCAGCTCTGCGGCGGCTCCTGGCCGACGTCGAGGCCGGTCGCGTGGACGCCGTTGTGGTCTACAAGGTCGATCGCCTCTCAAGGTCGCTCCTCGATTTCTCCCGCATCATCGGCACCCTCGACGAGCACCGTGTGTCGTTCGTCTCCGTGACCCAGCAGTTCAACACGACGACCTCGATGGGGCGGCTGACGCTAAACATCCTGTTGAGTTTCGCGCAGTTCGAACGGGAGACCATCGCCGAGCGGACCCGCGACAAGATGTCCGCCGCCCGCCGCAAGGGGAAGTGGATCGGCGGCTCGCCGCTGCTCGGCTACGACCTGGATCCGAACGGCGGACGGCTGCTCGTGAACGAGGCCGAGGCCGTCCAGGTGCGGGGCGTCTTCGACCTCTACCTGGAGACGGAGTCCCTGCTCGATACCGCCCGCGAGCTGAACCGCCGGGGTTGGACCGCGAAGCGCTGGGTCACCAGAGCCGGCCCGGAGCGGGGTGGGAAGCCGTTCACCAGGGGCACGCTCTTCAGCCTGCTGACCAACGCCACGTACACCGGGCAGGTGGACTTCCGGGGCACGGTCTACCCCGGAGAGCACGCCGCCATCGTCGACGCGGCCGTCTGGGATCGCGTCCAGCGGCTACTGCGGCGCAACGGCCGGGCCGGTGGCCAGGCGGCGCGGAACAAACACGGCGCGCTGCTGAGCGGCCTCCTGCGGTGCGGACCCTGCGACTCGGCCATGACCCACACCTACTCCCAGAAGGGTGAGCGCCGGTACCGGTACTACGTCTGCAGCCACGCCCGGCAGCACGGGTGGGAGACTTGTCCAACGAAGTCCATCCCGGCGGGGGAGATCGAGCGATTCGTGGTCGACCGGATCCGGGCGATCGGGACAGACCCGGCGCTGCAGGCAGAGGTCGTGACGCAGGTCCGGGGGAAGACCGAGGAGCAGGCACGCCAACTCGCCAGTGAGCGCCGGCAGGTCGAACGGGAGCTTCGTGGGTACGCGGACGAGACCACGCGGCTGGTCGGCCAGCTCCCACTACCGAGCGGGCGGCAGACGGCGGCCACGGCGCGGCTGGTGGAACTCCAGGATCTGACGGCGGATGCAGAGGCACGGCTGGCCGAGATCGCGCGCCAGGAGGCCACGGTGGCGGCCGACCGCGGCACGAACGACGAACTGGTGGCGGCGCTCAGCCGGTTCGATCCGGTCTGGGAGACGCTCTCACCGCGGGAGCAGGCGCGGATCGTCCATCTGCTGGTCGAGCAAGTCGCCTACGACGGAGCCAAGGGCACGGTCGCGGTGACGTTCCGGCCCGGCGGGATCCGGGCGTTGACGGAGGAGGGAGCGGCGTGACCGGTACGACGGTCGAGTTCGCGGTGCATTTCCGGCATGGGAATCGAGGGCGGCGACGGTTGCGGACCGGTGGACGTCCAGTGCCGCCGGTCATCGCGCCGGGGCGGGTGCCACGGGTATCCCGGCTGCTGGCGCTGGCGATTCGGTTCGACGGGCTCATCCGTAAGGGGGCGGTTCGGGACTACGCGGAGCTGGCGCGGCTCGGGAGCGTGAGCCGGACTCGGATTTCGCAGGTCATGGATCTGCTGAATCTGGCGCCGGACATCCAGGAGGAGATCCTGTTCCTGTCCAGGACGGTCGCCGGGCGGGATTCGGTGACAGAGAGGAAACTGCGCTCTGTCACCTGCGAATTCGACTGGAGCAGACAACGGGCGGAGGCAGCCTGCATCCTGTTACCATCGACTCCGGAGCAGAGAACGGGTGGTTCGAGGAAGGGCCGGCCAGATCGGTCCCGGCCGAGCAAGAAGCACCGCGGAGGAGAGGAAACCCATGTTGAAGCAAGTCATCGTTGATGAGAAGGCCAAGACCTTGACGCTGGTCCTCGATCTGGAGGAGCCGACGCCGAGCGCGAGCGGCAAGACGCTGGTCGTGGCATCGACGAGGGGAAACGCACGGACGGAAGCCCAGGTCAACGGGAAGACGCTGGTTGTGGGGGTGAACGCGTATATCGCCAAGTAGCTGATCCGCGGGGACCGGATCCGAGCCCGCCTTGGGGCAAGTTCTGGCGGGCGAGGGTTGGCTAGGCCAACGGCACCGTTCCCTGACTCTCCGGAATCCCTGATCACACTCGGGCCCATTCTGCCCCCCTCCTGCGTAATACCCGCAAGGCTTGACGATCCCTGAACTAGCGAAGGGCACAACCCTGGAGGCAGCATGAGGAAAGGTCTGCGAAGTCCGACCTCGCTCGATGAGGTCAGAACCCGGGTTCGAAAGGCGAAGTTCCAGATCGGGGTGGTTCTTCACACCGACGTGAATCGCGACTTCGACTACACGGTGGCGTACCGGGTGCCTACTCGGCCGCCGTATCCGATGGAGATCTTCGCCGACCAGCAACGCGAGCTGGACGGAAAGCGGGAGGCCCTTTCACGCCGGGTCCAGAGGCACTTCCAACGGACGGGCAATGTCTCCCTCGTCTGTGATCTCCTGCGGAAGTCCCCGGTCTTCTTGCGCGAGGAATGGGTCAACGACCTCTTCCTGGAACACAGGAAGACCATTCTCCGCAATCCGGATCTCAAAGCTCGCAGCTTAGCTTTGCGGGAGCTGAAAGCTCTTGCCGCGGCGCTCACGGAAGAACGGCCAGCGGCGGGGGGCTCAGGAGTGCGGCGGAGAGCCCTCGCGAAGACCGACAGCAGTGCGCGTTCCGGTCATCTGGCTGGTCTCCAGAAGCAGTACGAGGAGTTCCTCGAGATCGGAAGCTGTCTCAAGGCCGTCCGCGGCCTGCTGCCGCCGGCACGCCCAGGCGGCGAATCGACAGCGCAAGTCCAGGAGCGGCTCTCCGCTGACCTTCAATTGGCAGACGACTGGCTGACGTCGCTCTGGCATCCGAGGCGGACTGCCGGAAATTGGGCCCTCGACAGAGTCGCGGAATTCAACGGAATGACTCCCGCCGGCGTTCGGAGACGGCTCGAAGACGCCAAGGCTGCGGACCGCAGGCTGGCGAAAGGGGTACCCGAGGTGGTACGCGAGACGCGGCTGCGGCGACTTGGCGAGAAGCTGGACAAGTCCGTTAGGGACCTGCGGCGTAAACGAGGCGTATCCGAAGGCGAAGATAGGCCCGCCTCGAAGCGGACCGCGGCGCGCTCGTCGCGACAGAAGGGCGGACGCCATGCGGCGCGGTCTTAAGTACCCGAACACGCATGAGGAGGCCAAGAAGCGAATTAGGATAGATCTCGCCCAGATCCACCACTCGTCGAGGCATGTGTCGAACGAAGGTGCTTTCGACCGAGAAGTAGCCTACCGCGTCTCTGTGCCGGCCGGGGCTCCACCGGAGATGATCCGCCATCTGGAAGCGATCCAGGCTTGCTATGATGAACCGCGGGAAAAACTCTCGGCCCGCGTGGCGCGATTCTATCGGCGATCTGGCCAGATCTCCCTCGTTTGCGATTTGCTTCGTCAGTCTCCCGTCTTTCTGCGAGACCAATGGGTCACCGACCTTCTCCTGGAAAGGAAGCGAACCGCCCTGCTTGATCCCGATATCCACGCCCGGCGCTCCGCCCTGAGGGACCTCCAACACCTCTCGGCGGCAATCGTTTCCGAGCGCCTTCCATCCGGCCAATGGCAACGGACGCGGAAGTGGCGAAGGCTGCGAGCGGACCGTCCTTGGAAGGACATCTTCCGGGCGTGTGGTCTGATCAATCGGTACAACTGCTACGTTGAACTGGCGACTTGCCTCAAACAGGTCCGGGCGTTGTCTGCCGACGACCGGCTCTCTGGGACTGCCACCGAGGAGTCCCTTTCCAGATATGCGGAAGAGCTGCAGGTTCCCCCCAATTGGCTTACTCAATGTTGGAAGGGGTCGACCAGGCCCGGAGTTTGGGCCCTGAAACGTCTGGCGGAAGATGAACGCAGTTCGGCTCCGGCAATCCGCGGTCGGCTCGAAGAAGCGCACAGGATGAGCAAACAGAAACTGGAAGCCACCCGGAGATCGGCGGAGGCGACCGAACGGCTAAGTCCAGACCGCAAACGCCGGGCGATCCAGCGAATGAAGCAAGGAGGTGTTGGCATCCTCAGACGCTACTGATCAATACCTTGGCGTCATGTTACACGCCTGACGAGCGATGGCGTGTAACATGAAGTTGGCACGAGCCCCGGATCTGCATTGCGGACCCGGGGTTCTCTGCAAAATGATGGTGATGTGCCGGACGGCGCCGTGGTGGAGACGGCTGGACGGCCACAAAGCGAAGGAGTGAACAGGATGAACGACACGATGGAACTTCTGAGACCTGCGGATATCGCGCCCTCACTGGGTGTGGGTACGGGCAGGGTGTACCAGCTGATCGCCGAGGGCGTGATCCCGGCCGTGCGGGTTGGCGGCTCTCTGCGCATTCCCAGGGCGGCATGGCGGCGGTGGTTAGACGAACAGCGGGACCGAGCAATGGGCTCGGTGCGCACAGAGACACAGGCTTGAAGGGCCGGCCGTGAGTGAGCTGAGGACGAAGGCGCTCACGCCCAGCCGGCGGCAACTTGTCGTGCTCATGCGGGCCATCGGCTTCGGCGAGATCCTCGACCTGACCATTCGGGCCGGCGAACCGCAGTTCGACCCGCCGCCCGAGGTGGTTCGCGAGGTCAAGCTGGGAGGCGGGAAGGAAACTCGGTGCGCCGCCGCCTCGGGGAACTTCGCGCTCAGGGATCAGGTCGTAGATCTCTTCGAGCAGCTCGATCTGCTCGGGACCGGCACGATCGAGTCACTCGAGATCAAGGGCGGACTGCCGTTCCGGCTGCGTTTGCGGGGGAAGATGACCGCGGCTGCGTCGAGGCAAGTCGGCGGCGGAGGAACGACGCGATGATCGAGCGATGCGTCGAGAAGCGAGCACTCGCAAGCAGCATCCCCGCCGAGCTCATCTCCCGGCCGCAATGGTGTGTCTGGAATACCGAGGACCGGCAGGACCCGAAGACCGGCGAGAGGAAGCCGACCAAGGTCCTGAAGAATCCCCGGACGGGTGGCAACGCCCAGTCGACCAACCCCGCGACGTGGACCACGCACGCGCTGGCTGCGGCGGCGCTTGAGACCGGAAGGTATGACGGGCTTGGGTTTGTGTTCACCCCCGATGATCCGTATGCCGGGGTGGACCTGGACCACTGTCGGGATGACGCGTCCGGCGAGATCGAACCCTGGGCCCGTGACGAGATCGCCCTCCTGGCGTCGTACACGGAAGAGTCGCCGTCTGGAACGGGCGTTCACGCCATTCTGAGGGCGATGCTTCCCGTCCGCGGAAAGACCGGGTCTGGCCGTGATAGCACCGGGCGCAAGAAGGGTCCGCGCGAGGTGTACGACCGCGACCGGTTCTTCACCATGACTGGGCGGCACATCGAGGGCACGCCGGTGAGCGTGGAGGAGCGACAGGCCCAGCTTGAACAGTGGTGCGTCACCGCCTTCCCCGACAAGCCCACGCCGCCGAAGAAGCCCCCGCCGAGGTTGACACCGGCGACGCTCCGGCCGGATGACGTGGTGATTGCCAAGGCTCGTTCCGCATTGAACGGAGCGAAGTTCGTGGATCTGTTCGCCGGACGGTGGGAGGGACAAGGCTACCCGTCTCAGAGCGAGGCCGACATGGCCCTGGTTGGCATCCTCCACTACTGGACGCAGGACGCCGAGCAGATCGACCGCATCTTCCGCGCGTCGGGTCTCTACCGCCCCGAGCGGTGGGACCGCCTCGGAGAGAGCACCATCGCCAAGGTGGTCAATGGGGGGGGCGAAATCTACGCCTGGCCTTCGCCGCCGGACCCGATCGTCGCCGCGACCTTCACCGATCTCGGGAATGCTGAGCGGCTCCGGCATCTCCACGGGACGCGGATACGGTATTGCCTTCCCATGGCGCGGTGGTTTGTCTGGAGCGGGAAGGTCTGGAAGCCGGACCCCGGCGCCCTGATGCGCGGACTCGCGGCGAAGACCGCGCGGAAGACGCTTCAGGCCGCGGTCAAGCTCGCCGACGAGACCCAGCGCCGAGACTTGACCAGACATGCTCTTGCCAGTGAAAGGGCCAACGCCGGGCGGGCTTGCGTGTCCCAGGCCGAGACGCTGGAGGATTTCCACATCGACACCGACGACCTCGATGCGGACCCGATGGCGCTGAATACCCCGAGCGGTTTGGTAGATCTTCGTACGGGCACCCTCCGGGCACATGATCCGAAGGCCCTCTGCACCAAGCTCACACGCGCTCCGATGGACGGCAATTCAGATTGCCCGGTCTGGCTTGCCTTTCTCTCTCGGGTCTTCAACGGCAACCAGGAGTTGATCGGCTTCCTCCAACGACTTGTCGGGTACTCGCTGACCGGCCTAACGACCGAACAGCTATTCATTCTCCTTTGGGGTGCTGGCTCGAATGGGAAGAGCACTCTTGTGGAGTTCCTGGTTTGGCTCCTGGGTGACTATGGAGTCACCGTGGATATGTCGGTCTGGATGATGGGTCGGCAGGCCAGTTCCGGCGCGGCGACACCGGAACGCATTCCGTTGCGAGGTGCTCGTCTTTCGGCGTCCGTTGAGTCCACGAAGGGTCGGCGGCTGAACGCGGCCTTCATCAAGCAGGTGACAGGAGGCGACCGCATCTCGGCTCGCGGCCTGTTTGAGGGCCAGATCTCCTTCCCGCCGACGTTCAAGCCCTGGATGAGCACGAACCACAAACCCCGCATTCCGGACGACTCGGACGGCATGTGGCGACGCCTCATCCTCATCCCCTTCAAGGTGCAGATCCCAGCAGAAGAGCGGGATCGCGGCCTGATGGAAAAGCTGCGGGCGGAAGCTGCCGGCGTCCTCGCCTGGGCCGTGGATGGGTGTCTCGCTTGGCAGGAGGGCGGGCTCAATCCGCCGGACGACGTTCTCGCCGCGGTTCAGGAGTATCGGGAGGCGGAGGACGCGCTGGCGGCATTTCTGGCCGATCGCTGTGACGTCTCGCCCGATTTCAAATCGCCGTCCGGGCCGCTTTTCAACGCCTGGCGCGAGTGGGCGATCGCGAACGAGGAAGAGCCGGGTAACTCCACGAGCTTCGGGCTCGCGCTCAGCAGCAAGGGATTTGAATCGGGTATTGGCACAGGAGGCAAGCGGTTACGCAAGGGACTCCGCTTGCGCGCCGACGACGAAGGACGACTGGACAATCTCTAGGAGTTGCAGGGTTGCAGGTTGTGCGGGTCTGTCCAAGAAGTCCCACGCGCGCGCACACATGAAGAACTTATGGGAAGAACCAGCACAACCCGCAACTCGCAACTCTGGGGGATGGGAACGAAGGTGCCGGGAATGGGTGCCGTGAGGAGCAAGGTCCTGAGCGTGGAGGATGACGCGTGACGCCGACAGAGACACAACAGACAACCCCCAGCGACCGTTCGCCAGGGTCGTCTGCGGGTCGGCGCGGCGGGCTACTGATTCGCCGAGATCGTGTCCAAGATCCCCAGCACCGCCGGTCCATCTCCCCGGGCCGCCGCCACCGCCAGCGTCCGCACGAACTTCGAGGCCTTGGCCGACCCGGCAGCCGCGTGGATCACGTCCCTCTCCGCCCGGGTGAGGCGGAACGCGAAGACCACCAGCTCCTCCGCGTCATCCGGCTCCGGCACCACCTCGGCCTCGGTCGGCTTCGGGTGTGTGGCCTTGGCGCTCTTCGCCGCCGGCCTCGCCTCGGCGGTCAGGGAGTGGATCCCCTTCGCGTCGATGAGCAGCTCGACCGCCGCATCCGCGGTCTTGCTGCCCGCGGTTGGCTGTACGCCTGCGGCCTGCCCACCACGGGTCTTCTTCTGGGCGGTGGCCTGCTTGCCCTTGGCCTCCTGCTTCGATCCGGCGGCCTGCTTCGTGCTCTTCGTCGACATCGTCGTGTCTCCTTCTCGCGAGGACGTGCCCCGCGTCTGGTTGGTTCAGCCTGCCGTATCGAACGCCCAGGCGGGCGCGTACGGCGAGTCATCGCTCGGGTGGCCGCCCTCGGCGATGTACACCACCGGTGCAGCGTCGGCCGGCTCCTCGTTGGGCGACGGCTCCTCCGGCTCAGCGATCCCACCGATGGTGAACTGCAGGGGCCAGCTCGGTTGGAAGGCGAGCCGCAGCTCACGATCGCCGGATCCGTTCTCGGCGACCTCCTGCAGCCGCTCGATCATCTCGTTCACCGTCATCGTGACCTCCTACCGACCGTCGTCAGCACGGGCGGCGACGATCGCCTCGGTGATCTTCAGCGTGCTCTTCATCCATCGCCGGTCCGCCGCGAGGTCCGCGATCACGTCCATCAGCTCCATCCCGACGAACTCGTTGGCGAGGTGGCGTCCCCACGGGGCGTCGAGCAGGTCGCGGGCGACCTCGGCCTCGAGGCGAAAGCAGCCATCGGGGTCAGTCAGGATCCCGATCGCCTCGGCCCAGGCGCCGTCGACGTCGGTGTGGCCGTTCGTCTGGCAGGTGCCGTAGAAGCCCCACTCGGGGTTGCGGGTCCGGTTCGCCGTGCCCCGTTCGGCCTGGTGGTCAGTGGTGTCGTTCATGGTCCTCGTACCTCCCGGCCGAGCCCCATGCCCGGCACAACGCAAGGAGTCCGCTGTTGCAGAAGGACATCAAGCGAAAGGAGCGATGAATCGTGAGAAAGCCGATGCGGCGCACCCGGTCCCGCAGGCTGGCACTGTGGTCTGCTCTGCCGCCGTACTTGGGTGGAAAGCGCCGACTTTGCCCGCTGATCTTCCGGGAAGTGGACCGAGTCCTGCCAAGGCACCTCTGGCCGGGGCTGACATTCCTCGACGGCTTCCTCGGCGGCGGGTCGGTCTCCCTCTATGCGAAAGCCCAGGGGTTCCGGGTCATCTCCACCGACATCGCCGACCGTGCCATCGTGGTCGGGCAGGCGCTGGTCGAGAACAGCCGGGTGAAGCTCTCGCGCGAGGATGTCCTCCGCCTGGCCGCGCCCACGGACGAACCGGCCGGTCGCATCGAGCAGAACTACGCCCCCAGCACGTTCACGGGCCCCCAGGCGCGTCTTCTCGACCGGGCCTTGATCGCAGCCGGAACCACCGCCGATCGCGCCAAGGCGGCACTCCTGCGTCTCCTGGCGATCCGTGTGGCGCTCTTGGCCCACCCGATGTCGCAGGTGCGCGCCGGCACGATCCATCGCCTGTCCAGTGGCGAGTACGAGAGCATCACCGAGAGCTGTTTGTATCACTACGTGGATGGCCTGCGGCTGACCCGTCCCGAGAAGCTGTGGGAGCTTGCGCAGTCGATCAACGCCGGGGTGTTCGCCGGCCAGGCCACGGTCCTCCAGGCCAGCGTGATTGACAAGCTCCCCGGCATCCACGCCGACGTCGCCTACTTCGACCCGCCCTATCCCGGGGTCATGTCGTACGAAAAGGAATACCGCATCATCGACGAGATCCTGGAGGGCCAGTCCAGGCCGACCAGCCCATTCACCGCCCGCGACGGCGCCGCCATGCTCGACACGCTGTTCGAACGGGCCATGCACATCCCGGTCTGGCTGCTCTCGCTGGGCAACGCCGTGGTCGGGATCGAGGAGCTGGCCGAGAAGATGACCCGCCTGGGCCGGGAGACCCGGTCGATCGCGATCAAGTATGCCCACCTGCCGGCGGTGGCCACCGAGGAGAAGACGGCGACGAACAAGGAGTTCTTGGTCGTCGGATGGGATCCCAACGCGGCGATCCTGAGGCGGACCGTGCCGGTGGCGGCTGCCACTGGAGAAGGAGATCACGATGACTGACGACCCGCAGGCCCCTGAGAGCCGCCCGGGACGAACCCGGATCGGCGCCCGCATGGTCCCGCTCGAGGACCTACTGCCGCACCCGCTCAACGCCAACGTCATGGCCGACGATCTGCGCGAGAAGCTTCGGGCCCACATCAAGCGCACCGGCCGCTACCCGTTCCTCGTCGTCCGGCCCCACCCGGACCAGGCCGGCAAGTACCAGGTCCTCGACGGCCACCACCGCGTCCAGATCCTCCGCGATCTCAGCCACACCGAAGCCCGCTGCGACGTCTGGGACGTCGACGACCGCGAGGCGAAGCTCCTGCTCGCCACCCTGAACCGCCTCGAGGGTCAGGATGTCCCGATGCGCCGGGCGCAACTGCTCCACGAGCTGCTGGGTGAGATGTCGATGGACGACCTCGCCGGCCTGCTGCCCGAGACCGATCGCCAGCTCGAGGACCTGCACGCGCTGCTCGAGTTCCCCGCCGACGAGATCGCCGCGCTGCTCGACGAACAGGCCGAGGAGGAAGAGAAGGTGCTGCCCCGGGTGATGTCGTTCGTGGTTACCCCCGAGCAGGAGCAGCTCATCGAGCAGGCCGTGGAGACCGCCAGCGACGGCACGCCCGGTCGGGATCGCAAGGCCCGAGGTCTGGCCAACCTGGCCAAGCGCTTCATGGAGGATCGAGATGCCCAGATCGCTTAGCAAGATGCGTGAGGAGGCCCGCCGCCTCTTTCTGACCGGCGAGGCCGAGACCAATTCCGCCATCGCCATCCGCCTGAAGGTGAAGCCCCACACCGTGGGCCGGTGGCGAAAGGAAGAAGACTGGGACGACCTGCGCCGCAAGGTCGACCGCCGCGCCGCCGAGGTGTTCGCGGAGAAGATCGCCAGCGATCGGGTTAGCCTCAACGTTCGGCACTACCGCATGTGGGATCTGCTGGTGGCCAAGCTGGCCGAGGACCTGAAGAGCAAGCAGGGGGTGGAGATCCGTGAGCTGGACCGGATCTCGGGGATCCTGGAGCGGGCGCAGAAGGGGCAGCGCCTGGCCAAGGGACTCTCGATCACCGGCGAGACCGAAGAGGCCATCCGCGCCCAGTCCGAGGCCGAGACGCGGCATTTGATTGACGTGTTCATCGACGCCGTGAAGGAGCATGTCCATGACGAAGCCGTTCGCGAGCGCATCCAGCGGTCGATACTCGAAGCGATACCTACAGAGGAGGACGCAGGAGCTGACGAGCCAAGCGACGCGCTCGCTCACTGACCCGCTGGCCGAGTGGGCTGTCCGCAAGATCCGCCTCGATGGACGGCCGTTCCGGTTCGAAGGCCACGAGTACTTGCGCGCGATCTACAACGACACCGCGCCCCATATGGTGCTCTCCAAGGCAGCGCAGATCGGCGGCACCACGTGGGCCATCCTGCGCAGCCTCCACGCCTGCCTGACGGGTCTGAACGTTATCTACTTCTTTCCCACAAGGACCGATGTGCTGGAGTTCTCGAAGTCCCGCGTCGGGCCGCTCCTGGGCGAAAATCCGTTCCTCTCGAAGCTCATGACCGACACCGACACGGCCGGTCTGAAGCGGATCGGCGACGCGCATCTCTACCTGCGGGGCATGCAATCGACGGTCGGGATGAAGTCGGTGCCTGCCGACATGGTGGTCTTCGACGAGCTGGACGAGGCCGCACCGAGTGCCAAGGCGATGGCGTTGGAGCGCCTGGCGCACTCGAACTACAAGCGGGTGATCGAACTCTCCAACCCCTCGCTGCCCGATTACGGCATCGATCAGCAGTACGAGAAGAGCGACCAACGTCACTGGACCCTGCGTTGTCCGTCCTGCGGCCACTGGACGGCGCTGGACAAGGAGTTCCCGGTGAAGCTGGGACAAGAGGTCGGGATCATCCTGCCGCGCCCTGACGGCTCGTTCTACCGGGCCTGTCCCCATTGCGCGGCGGAGTTGGACCTAGCCGCCGGCGAGTGGGTGGCGGACTTCCCCAACCGGGCCATCCACGGCTATCGGATCTCCCAGCTGTTCTCGGCGATGGTGGACCCTGGCGAGATCCTGTCGGAGTACCGCACCACCCGGTACGCGGACCGGTTCTTCAACCTCAAGATCGGGATCCCCTGGGCGGACCTGGAGCGGCGGCTGGACATCGCGTCGGTGCTGGCACTCTGTGCCCAGAGCCCGCGGCCGGAGTCGGAGAGCGGATCCTGCTCGATGGGCGTGGACACCGGCAAGGAGCTGCACGTGGTCGTCCTGCGACCCACGGAAGGCGACGAGAGCAAGCAGGCGGTCGCCCACGTGGGCGCCTATCACGACTTCGGGGAACTGGACGGGTTGCTGCGGAAGTACCACGTCTACCGCTGCGTCATCGACGGGCTGCCCGAGACGCACGCCACCCGGGAGTTCGCCCAGCGTCACCGGGGCACGGTCTACATGAACTTCTTCAATGAGCATCAGCGTGGCGCCCCCAACTGGGACACGGACAAGCAGATCGTCCAGGTGAACCGAACCGAAGCCTTGGATGCCTCCCGAGCCGCGGTGCGGGAACGGAAGCTGGCGCTGCCGCCGGCGTCGCGGCTGATGGAGGAGTTCGCGGCGCATCTGGCCTGCGACGCGAAGGTGCTGGATGAGGACGCGGAGACGGGGATCAAGAAGTACCGGTACGTCCGCACCGGCACCAACCACTACTCCCTGGCCTTCACCTATGCCTGGCTCGCCGCCCGGGAAGGGACCGGCTGGCCGTCGTTCGCGTTCCTCGACTTCCGGCCCGAGTCGAGTGAGGAGCAGGAGTTCCGCCGGCTGTTCAGTCCCAGCCCGTTCGACATGCACCAGCGGTGGTGATGTCAGCAGGCCAGCTTGCGCACCCCGTCCTGCAGCTCCTGGTCCGAGGGATGGGTATAGATCGTGGTCGTGAGCGGACTGGCGTGCCGGGCGAAGCGTTGGGCGAGGAAGAGGTCTCGGGAGATCCTGTATACCCCGCTTATGGCGGTGTGACGCAAGGAATGGAAGGGGTAGGACCGATCGAACCCGGCCTGCTCCTGCCAGTGGTGGAAGAGAACCTGCACGCGACGCGGCGACAGACGCCGGCGGGACAGTCCGCAGAACGCGGGCGCCAGGGGATCGAGACGTTGGCGCCGTTCCGCCTTGTGCCGCCAGAACGCCACGAGCTTCGGGACCAACGCATCGGGCAGGAACACGTCGCCCGGCCGGCCACCCTTGGCGATCTCTGCTCGCACCCGGACCCGTTGCCGTGGCTGGCCGGTCGGGAGGTAGAGGTCACCGACGTTCAAGCCGACCGTTTCAGATAGGCGCAGGCCGGTTCCCAGGGCCAGAGAGATGATGAGGTGGTCCCGCGGGTGGGCGGCGCTGACCTGGAGCAGGGCATGCAATTCGTCGGCCGTGAGGGTCTGAGGGCTCAGGTGTGGCATGGCAGCGTCCTCCTGGACCCAAGGGTGGCGCTGCGGGGCAACGAATCAAGCGGAGTTCGCCAGGAAAACGGCAGGCCGCCGGGACGCGACCGAGCTTCCTCGCCGTGCTCCGTTTGGCGGCATGGCCTCCGGCGGACTTGGACGTTTGGCGGCATGCCCATTTCCGAAGATCGCCGTTTAGCGGCATGCCCCCGTTTCTACATCGCCGTTTGGCGGCATCGAAAGTGCCGAAATCGATGGGGCAGGCGTGTTCGCGCGGAGGGGCAGAGTCGCGTAAGTCATTGCAGGTCCGTCAGTCAGCCAAACGGGGCCTGCCCCTATGAGGCGTCCGGATGCATATTTTGGGCGAAAACGTGCCCATGAGATGCCGCTTGGGTGCCCGGACCGGCTCGAAAACGCTGGGAAATGTCGACGATCTGCCGGGTCTGCCGCTTGGATGTCGTCATTAACCCGTGAGGCGACGTGCGTGCAACTCGTTCTGCACAAACACGTTGGTATAAGCATGCCTGCCGCTTTTAGAGGCCGATAGCGGCATGGTTTCACAGATTATTGAAACGCACTTGTCGATGCCGCCATCCTGCTGTCTTCATGCTGTGTTGCGAGCACGTTGCAGATCATGCTTCTACGGGATCCCCCGGCGTCCGGTTCGGGAATGGCCGTGTCGGCCTGCGCCCGGGAACGGAACGATGAGAAGCCAGTACCCCGAATGGCGTGGTCCTGCGATGCTGTCGCGGCCCAACTGCGCGATCGAGGGCGTGACCGGGGCGAACACTGCCGTGGGGCCCGCGGTGGAGCGCCGCCACGGCGACCGTCCTTCCGGCGCCGATGCCGTCCTGCGCGGCAAGGAAGGACTGAATCTCAGCACACCGGCGACAGCGCATGGCGTACCCCTGCGTGTACCCTCCGGGCAATCCGTTGCGGGCGCGGCGGCGGGGCAGTAGGCTGCCCCTGCGGCTGTTCCGGCCGTTGGCAGCGTCAGGGAGGTTGCGTGATCGGACGGTGGATCAACAGGCGGGCCGGCGTCACGGCGGTTGCAGGGCAACGGGTTGGCGGTTCTGGCATGTCTCGATGGT
This sequence comes from Candidatus Eiseniibacteriota bacterium, assembly GCA_903844735.1. Lineage (GTDB taxonomy): Bacteria > Eisenbacteria > RBG-16-71-46 > CAIMUX01 > CAIMUX01 > CAIMUX01. The sequence goes on along the minus strand of CAIMUX010000127.1, from coordinate 4,300 downwards.
CAGGCGGACGCGTGAAGAAGACGTCGCCAAGGGACCGAACCGCATGACCCAAGTCACCATCGAAAACCCCATCATCAACTCGCCCTACGACGAGCCGAGCCGCCACTTCCGGTTTTCCGACGAGGGGATCACGAACGAGGTGGAGGCCGGCCGGCGCCGGAGCCGCTCGAACTTCCGCGACGCTGCGCGACCCTGTCCTGATCGACCTGCCCCGGAGGGATTCCTTGCTCGTTTCTGAATTCGTCGCCAAGTGGAAGAAGGTCGACCTGAAGGAACGGTCCGCCGCACAGGAGCACTTCATTGACCTGTGCCGTCTGGTGGGTCACCCCACGCCGGCCCAGGCCGATCCCACCGGCGCCAGCTACTGCTTCGAGCGGGGCGCCGCCAAGTACGGCGGTGGCGATGGCTTCGCCGACGTGTGGAAGAAGGACTTCTTCGGCTGGGAGTACAAGGGCAAGCACAAGGACCTCGCCGCCGCCTATGACCAGCTGCTTCGGTATCGCGATGCTCTGGCCAGTCCGCCGTTGCTCGTGGTCTGCGACCTTGACCGGATCATCGTGCACACGAACTTCACGAAGACGGCCTCCGCAACACTGGAGATCGGCCTGGACCAACTTGGCGAGCCGCGCAACCTGGAGATCCTCCGGAACGTGTTCTTCGACCCGGAGAAGCTGCGGCCCGGCCAGACGAGTGAGGCGATTACCCAGAAGGCCGCACAGCACTTCGCAAGCATCGCCGAGTCCATGCGCATGCGGGGACTGGAGTCCGGGCACGTCGCGCACTTCCTCGACCGCGTCGTCTTCTGCTTGTTCGCCGAGGATATCGGCCTCCTGCCGGATCAGGTCTTCTCGCGGATCACGGAGAAGTCCGCTGGCGACCCCGTGCGCTTCTGTCGGCTCCTGGGCCAGCTCTTCGAGGCGATGCGGTGGGGCGGCGAGTTCGGGCTGGAGAGCATTCGGCACTTCAACGGCAACCTGTTTGATGATGCTTCTGTCCCAGAGCTCACGGCCGATCAGGTCCGAGGAGTCTCGGAAGCCACCCGGCTGGACTGGAGCGCGATCGATCCCTCGATCTTCGGAACCCTTTTCGAACGTGGTCTCGATCCATCGAAACGCTCGTTGCTCGGGGCGCACTTCACCGGCCGGGAGGACATCGAGGCGCTGGTCGACGCGGTCATCATGCAACCGCTGTCGCGTGAGTGGGCGGAGGTGCGGCAGACCGCTCAGAACGTGCTAACGACCGGCCGGAGGAAAGGCGGCACCGCGCCTGGCAAGACGCTGTCCGCGGCGGCACAGCTCAAGGCACGAGCTGAAGCAGACAGCGTGCTCCAGCACTTTCTGTTTCGGCTGCGGACCGTGAAGGTTCTTGATCCGGCCTGCGGGTCGGGCAACTTCCTCTACGTGGCCCTCCAGAGGCTGAAGGATCTCGAGAAGGCGGTCTCCAGCTGGTCCGTCGAGCACGGGCTCAACGCTGTTCTGCCCCAGGTCGGGCCGTGGCAGCTCTACGGGATCGAGATCAACCCGTACGCCTACGATTTGGCGCAGATGACGGTCTGGATCGGCTGGCTTCAGTGGATTCGGTTCAATGGATTTGGCTCCCCACAGGACCCCATCCTGCGCCCAATGGAAGGCAACTTTCAATGCCGGGATGCCGTCCTCGACTTTTCTGACCCGGCCAGTCCGAGGGAGCCCGCCTGGCCACAGGTTGACTTCATCGTCGGTAATCCGCCGTTTCTCGGTGGCAAGTTCCTCCGGCGCGAACTCGGGGACGAGTATGTGAACCGGATGCTTGCCCTTTGGAAGGACCGGGTCCCCGCCGAGGCTGATCTCTGCTGCTACTGGTTTGAGAAGGCTCGAGCGCACATCCGGGACGCACACTGTCAGCGTGCCGGTCTTCTTGCCACGCAGGGCATACGCGGCGGCGCCAACCGCGAAGTATTGAAGCGCATCAAGGACACCGGGGACATCTTCTGGGCCGTATCGGACAAGAACTGGATTCTGGATGGCGCAAGCGTTCACGTCAGCCTGATTGCCTTCGACGGCGGCGGGGAGGACCGCCGGACACTGGACGGCCGCCCGGTCGACAACATCAACGCCAACTTGACCTCGGCGGTGGATGTCACCCAAGCGCGTCCACTGGCCGAGAACGACGACGTCGCGTTCATGGGCACCACAAAAGGGGGCGCCTTTGACATCATCGAGGCGCAGGCACTCACGTTGCTCCGGACTCCCAGTCCGCACGGCCGGCCCAATTCGGACGTAGTAGTCCCCTGGGTCAACGGCATAGACCTAACCCAGCGACCGAAGGGGAAGTGGATCATTGACTTCGGCGTGGGAACGTCGGAAGACCTCGCGGCCCGATACGAAGCTGCCTTCGAGTACGTCCGGGCCGAGGTAAGGGCGGAGCGGCAGATGAATGCGCGGGAGTCATACCGGCGCCTCTGGTGGCAGCATGTGGAGGCCAGGCCGGCCATGCGAGAGGCACTCGCGCCACTTGCGCGTTTCCTATGCACGTGCCGCGTTTCGAAGCACCGGCTATTTGTCTGGCTGAGTGCCCCGACGCTACCGGACAGCGCCACCTTCGCACTTTCACGTGAGAGCGATCTCTTCTTTGGAGTTCTGCATTCGCGCCCACATGAGGTCTGGGCGCGGGCGCAGGGTACCCAGCTTCGCGAAAAGGAGTCTGGCTTCCGCTACACGCCGACCTCCTGCCTCGCGACGTTTCCGTTCCCGACACCAACGGCGGAGCAGAAGCGTGCGACTGCAGAGGCCGCGCGGGAGCTGAACGATCTCCGCGAGCGCTGGCTGAATCCGCCCGAGTGGACACGAGAAGATGTCCTGGAGTTCCCAGGCACGTCCGGTGGCCCCTGGGATCGCTACATCGACAGGACGACCGTGGACGGCAAGACCCGGATCGGCCTCGTCCGCTACCCGCGCCTTGCGCCGAAGGATGCAGCGAGCGCCGATCAGTTGCAGAAGCGGACCATGACGCAGCTGTACAACGCCCGGCCGGCGTGGCTGGAGTCTGCGCACCGCAACCTGGACGTTGCTGTGTTCGCTGCCTACGGGTGGGACCCGGACATCTCGGATGACGACCTGCTCGGCCGGCTGTTGGAGTTGAACTTGGCGCGTTCCGGGACGTCGGGGACGTGACGGGATGAGCCTTGCGGGCGGAGATCGATGAGGCGGCGTGGAGCTGCCTGTACCGGACGGAGAGCCGGGCGTTCCCCAGACCGGAGTCGGGGAAGATCGCGGTGAAGGTCATCAACCATTATGGGGACGAGGTGTTGAGGGTGTTTGGGGTGTGAGGATTGTTGCCTGGCGGCCCGGGGACGACACACGGCACGAAGGAGGCCTGACGATGCGCAGAGTGGTGGTCCTGGCGGTGATGGTGGCGATGGCCGTCGTCGGGTGCGGGGGAGACGATAAGCCGACGACGCCGACACCAACGGGCGCGTGCTGTGTGCCGGCGGGTACGTGCACGGTGACGACACAGGCGAACTGCACGGGGACCTGGACCCAAGCTGGCGCCTGCACGCCGAACCCGTGCACGCAGCCAACCGGCTCCTGCTGTACTCCGGCGGGGACCTGCACGGTGACGACGCAGGCGAACTGTACGGGGACATGGACCGAAGCCGGCGTCTGCACAACGAATCCGTGCACGCAGCCAACCGGTTCCTGCTGTACTCCGGCGGGCATCTGCACGGTGACGACGCAGGCCGCCTGTAGCGGGATGTGGACGCAGGCCGGCGTCTGCGATCCGAATCCGTGCGTCCAGGCGACTGGTTCCTGTTGCGCTCCGGATGGCACCTGCACGGTGACGCTGCAGGCGGCTTGCTCCGGTGCGTGGACCATTTTCAGCACCTGCGATCCGAATCCGTGTGTCCAGCCGACCGGCTCCTGCTGCGCCGCGGAGGGCACCTGTACGGTGACGCCGCAGACGTCATGCACTGGGATCTGGACCATGTTCGGCGTCTGCGATCCGAATCCGTGTGTCCAGCCGACCGGCTCCTGCTGCGCCGCGGATGGCACCTGCACCGTGACGCTGCAGACCGCCTGTGCGGGGACCTGGACCATGTTCGGCGTCTGCGACCCGAACCCGTGCGCCCAGCCGACCGGTTCCTGCTGCGCTGCGGATGGCACCTGTACGGTGACGCTGCAGACCTCCTGCACGGGGACCTGGACCATGTTCGGCGTCTGCGACCCGAACCCGTGCGCCCAGCCGACCGGTTCCTGCTGCGCTGCGGATGGCACCTGTACGGTGACGCTGCAGACCTCCTGCACGGGGACCTGGACCATGT
>CAIMUX010000126.1 GCA_903844735.1 Candidatus Eiseniibacteriota bacterium | reverse complement strand
GCTTAGAGCAAGCTTCGCGAGGGGGTCATTTCTACGGTTCCTGAGGGACGCAGACCCCGGAACCTCAGCTTCCATGATCCAAAACCCGGCCTCGAACCCTCAGATTCCGTGCTCACGCTCACTCCGGCAATCAGCTCGCCATCGTACACCGTCAGGGCTATGACTCGTTGATATCCCCCCTCAACCCCCGATCCGAAGGCCGCCCAGTTCGCCCCGTCCCACGACGCGATGCCCTTCGCAGGCACGCACCCGGCAGCGGTGAAATCACCGCCAAAGACGAGTTTGCTGTCATACACGGCCAAGGCAAAAACCCTCGCGTTCATCCCTGGAAGGCAAAAGCCGTCCGCCCAATAGATGTCATCCGGATTCGTCGCGGCGCTTTCCGGAGTTCTTGCCATCACCACCGGTTCTCCCGTCTTCGGATCCACACGAACCTCGTACCCTTCGAGGTCCAACGCCCCTTCGTACCCCGACGCTCGCACCGCCTCCAGATCCACACGACCGCCCGATCTCACATATTCCGCCACACTCGGCCCCACCGGTCGCGCGGCAACACTCTCCACTTCATGCTGAGGCGACACCACCGACCCGGCCCGAACGGACACCTCCGTTGCCGCGTTCCCACCATACCCAGGCTCACCCCACAAACAGACCCACATCCCACACATCGCGACTACGAGCAGTTTCTTCATGTCGACGAGAGATTTCATCGCCTTCGGGCCCCCTTCGCCCTTGTCTTGGTTCAGCGGGAACATGACACCCGGTCGTTCTGGCTACGCCCATGACCGTGGCCGTCATGGGCACAGCCTCTTCTGGCGACGCGCCTCTCGCGCCGCCTCAAGCCGGCGATTCTGTGACGGTCGGGACGAGGCACAACAGCCCGACGCACAGCACTCGGGTCAGGGATCGCAATCGAGCTGTCATGTCACGTTCCCCCCACAGCACAACTCCAGATCCGAGTGGGCCACGTCCATGCGCGATCATCGGCAGGATGGGCATGCAGATCCGGACACTGGTCTCAACGTGCCCGGCGTGCCTGATGGACAGCCCGGTATTCGAATGCACCAACACCTCACGCCTTCCGCCTTTGCCCCAACGAGCGGAAGAATCACACGAACCAGCACCAGACGTCGCATCGGACAGGCGACGCCTGTCGACCGACGGGTGGCGGTATACTCCTCAGGAGCGGGGTCGTCAACCGGTTTTTCGGCGGCCGAGTCGCTGGAGCGAGAGAGCCTCGAGAACCGTCCGCCGCGGGGTCCGCTGGGAGCCGCGTCGTTTCACCAGTTCGCCCGAGAGACCCGAGAGGCAGAGAGTCCGGAGCCCAAATCGCGAAGAACGAACGGTTCGCCACGGTTCCGCTCCGAACCCCCACGAACCAGAGAACCCGCCCGCACCCTCACCGCCGCAACCCGCTGCCACAACGCGCACAAAGAGACCCCGGCAGCTCAACCCACCGAGGCCTCCGTCAACCACTCTCTGACCACCAAATTCCGTAGTCTCGCGGAACGCCTCCCCGCCCCGAACGCGAACCTGCACCCTGCGGTGAACAGTCACACACTCGACCGTTGCCTACCGCCCGGAATGCTCCCTCAGAGCCGCGGCAAGAGAATCTCCAGCAGCCCCTGCAGCTTCGCTCCCGCCCGATCCGCTTCGACCACGACATCCTCGTGTGTAAGCGGATTCGGCGAAAGGCCGGTTCCGAGATTCGTCACCAGCGAGAAGACCAGGCGGCGCATCCCCAGCTCGCGCGCCGCCAGCGCCTCGGGCACCGTCGACATGGAGGCTACCGTGCCCCCGAGAAGACGCCAGGCGCGCACCTCGGCCGCGCTCTCATAGCTTGGCCCGGACGAGGCGGCCAGCACGCCGGGGCGCAGGCAGATCCCGGCCTCGCGCGCCGTCTCCGTGGCGATGCCACACAGCTCCGGGCTGGAAAGAGATGAGCGTGCGCGCCACGGCAGATCGTGCGCGGGACGCGCGAGGCAGCGGAAGAAGAGGTTGACGGCATCCCGGCAGAGCACGACCTCACCGGGTGCGGCGGCCGTGGCGTCGAGCGAACCGGCGGCGTTGGTGAGGACTAGCGTGCGCACGCCGAGGGCATGCAGCAGTCGCACGTACCGCGTCACCTCCTCGGGTGTATAACCTTCGTACAGATGAACGCGACCCTGTACGACCCACGTGGCGCGACCGGACAGAGTTCCCAGAATGAGACGCCCGGCGTGCCCGACCACCGTGGAGACCGGGTAGCCCGGCAGTTCACCGCCGAGCCGTTCCCAGCGCCGCTCCACGCGATCCGCGAGCCCGCCCAATCCGCTTCCCAGCACGAGCGCGAGATCGGAAGACGCGCCACCGGTCTCCGCGAGGATGGTCCGGGCCAGCCCGGCCGAGTCGAACGGTGCGATGTGGTGGTCCAAGGTCTCTGTGCCCTCCCTCCCGTCCATGATCTCAGCACCTCCTCCTCGCGTTCATGACCTCATCGCCCCGCCTTGCGCCCGGGGTCTCAGCGCCCCTCCTCGCGATCATACGGTTCACCGAGCCGAGCCGGGGCCGTCGAACGGCCGATCCACCCGGCCAGCGCCAGGATGGTCACGACATACGGCAGCATCTGGAGAAACTGGGTCGGAATCACCCCGGACGGCACGCGCATCTGCAACGCTTCGGCCGCCCCGAAGAGCAGGCAAGCGGTGGCGCCTGCCAGGGGCCGCCACTTCCCCACAATCATGGCAGCGAGGGCGATGTAGCCGCGGCCCCCCGACATCCCATCCGTGAACATGTGCTGCTCGAGGGCGAGCCAGGCGCCGGCGGCGCCACCGAAGACCCCGGACAGAAGCACCCCCGCCGCACGCACACGCGACACCGAAATCCCCGCGCCGTCCAGCGCCCGCGGTCCGTCACCGGCCGCGCGCAGCGAAAGACCGAAGCCGGTACCAAAGAGAAGTACCTGCGCCAGGATGATCCCTCCCGCGCCGAGAAGAAAGAGCGGGTGTCCGACCAGCAGGAGCAGCCCTTCAAAGGGCGCCCCGGGGCCGGTGGCGGCGGCGCCCCCCGGCACCGCGGCATCGCCGGTGAAACGAGCCACGTAGGCAAGCGGAGCAAAGCCCTCGAAACGAGGCGAGTTGCTCGACGAGTCGTAGAGCAGGCGCAGCAGACCACGGGTGCCGCCCAACACCAGCAGGTTGAGTGCCAAGCCACTCAGAATCTGATCGGCCTTCGCTCCCACCGTAATCGCCGCGTGCAGCGCCGCGATCAGGATCCCCGCTCCCACCCCGAACAGAACTCCCAGCCAGGGACTGCCGGTGGCGAGAGTTCCGGCCGCCGTCCCGAACGCACCCGCGAGAATGATCCCCTCCAGACCGATATTGATCACGCCGCCCCGCTCGCTGAAAGCGCCGCCGGTGGCGGCCAGCGCGTAGGGCACGCTGATGCGCAAAACCTGGGCTACGAAAGCGGTGGCCAGGCCGATCACGGCGTTTCTCCGGTCGCTGGAACAGCCGGGTCACCCGAAGGCGCCTGCCCCCAACGCGGCCGCAGCGGCAGGCGCTGCAGGAGCCGATCAAAGACGATGAAGAGGAGGAGGATCACCGCCTGCAGCACCTCCAGAAGCTCCCGCGGGACGATGCTGTTCACCACCAGTCCGCCATAGGAAAGAACGCCGAAGAAGATCGCGGAGGGGATGAGGAAGAGCGGCCGGTTCCGCGCCAGGAGGGCGACCGCAATCCCGGTGAAGCCGGCCCCGGAGGAGAAGTCCCCCTCGTAATAACGCTTGTAGCCGAGAATGAAGCTCGACCCCGCCAGACCGGCCAAAGCGCCGGACAGAAGCATCGCCTGCACGATGAGCCGCCCCACGGGCAGCCCCGCATAGCGCGCCTGCGTGGCCCCCTCCCCGAGGACGCGCAGCGAAAACCCGAAAACCGTCCTCCCCAGCACCACGTGGAGCACGACGGCCAGCAGGATCCCGAGCCCCAAGGCACCGTTGAGGGGGCTGCCGCGCAGCGCGCCCACGTGGTCGGAAAAGCGCGGGAGCCACGCTGAAGCATGCACCTCGGCGGTTCGCACCGTTTCAGGAAGGGCGAAACGGGTGACCAACAGCCAATTCACCAACGCGACCGCGATGAAATTCAGCATGATGGTGACGATGACCTCGCTGCCCCCGGTGCGCGCACGAATCAAACCGGGGATCGCCCCCCAGGCCGCGCCCGCGAAAGCACCGGCCGCGAGGGCGAGCAGTAAGCCCAGCGGGATCGGCAGCACGGGGCCGGCGAAACCGACCCAAGCCATGGCAAAGCCGCCGACGACCATCTGGCCCTCAGCGCCGATGTTGAACAGACGTGCCCGAAACGCCGTCGCCACCGCCAGCCCCGTGAAGAGGAGCGGCGTGGCCTTGAACAGGACCTGGCTGAAGCCATACACGGAGCCGAGGGTCCCGGTGAACAGCCGACTGTAGAATTCCGAGGGCGAGGTTCCCAACGCCCGCACCGCTACAGCGGCGAGCAAGAGCCCCAGGCCCACGGAAAGCACAACCGGACCGGCCGACAGGATGAGCGCGTTGCGAGCGGTGGCGCGAAGCCCCGCGTTCAGCCCGCGCCCCTGATCACTCGCGTCGAGTCCGCGGTCGGGCACCCGCAGGGCGGCACGGTCCCCCGCCGGACCACCACGCCCCTTACGGAAGCACTTCGCCCATCGTCCCCGCGGGCCGTGCCACAACGAGGTCAAGCTTCAACCTCCAGGCCGAGGAGCGCCCGGTGTAGCCTCGGAGCGTCGATGGTTTCGCGAGTCGCGTCGTAGGCGATCTTGCCGCGATAGAGGATAAGAATCCGGTCCGAGAGGGCACGCAACTCGACCAGGTCGGCGCTGACGAGCAGGATCGCCGTGCCGCGATCCCGTTCTTCCAGCAGCCGCTCGTGCAGGAACGCGGTCGCCCCCAGGTCCACACCGCGGGTGGGATGCACCGCCACCAGAAGCGGAGGGCGACGCGACAGCTCACGGCCGGCGATGAAGCGCTGCTGATTCCCGCCGGAAAAGACCCGCGCAGGCAGGTCGAGCCGCGGCGGCCGCACGCCGAACGCCTCTACGATCCCGGCCGCGGCCTCGCGCATGCGCGCGTGGCGCAGGAAAGGGCCGACCTTAAACGGCGGGCGATCGTGCAGGCCCAGGACCGCGTTCTCGGGCAACGGCGCGTCGGGCAGCAATCCCTCACGCTGCCGGTCGGCCGGAATCCAGCCCACGCGCCGACGAAAACCTCGGTGTCCGAGCGGCGAGACGACACGACCGAGAAAGCGGATCTCCCCACCCTCGCGGCGCAGGCTGCCCAGCAGCGCCCCCACCAGCTCCTGCTGGCCGTTCCCTTCGACGCCACCAATGCCGACAATCTCCCCTTCGCGCACGCCAAACGAAATGCGCTCGAGCGCGGCGCCCGTGCGGCCCGCCGAAAGATTCTTCACCTCAAGGACGGGACGGCCCGGCTCGCGCGGCGTCCAGGACCGCGGATCGGGCGGGTCGCCTCCCACGATGAGCGAAACGAGATGACCCGGATCGAGCCCCTTGCCGGGCAGGGTGCCCATGACCCGCCCCCCTCGCAGCACCGTGACGCGGTCGGCCACGGCCAGGACCTCCGGCAACTTGTGGGTGACGAAGAGGACCGAGCGCCCCTCGCGGGCCAGAGCCCGCAGCACGCCGAAAAGCGCCTCCACCTCGGAGGGGGCAAGAACCGCCGTCGGTTCGTCCAGGATGAGAACGCGGGCGTTGCGGTGCAGCAGCTTCAGGATCTCGATCCGCTCGCGCTCGCCCACGGAGAGGACTTCCACCGGGACTTCGAGGCTAGTGCGCAGCCCGTACTGCTTCATCAGCCCCCGCACGGAGTCCTGCGCACGATGGGAGAGCCGTCCCAGCAACCGATGGCCGGGTCCGCCGAGAAGGATGTTTTCCATCCCGGTCAGGGTCGGGACGAGGTGAAAATGCTGGGCGCAGAGTCCCACCCCGAGCTCAAGCGCGCGGGCGGGAGAGGCGGGTCGCAGCTCGCTCCCCGCCACGCGCAGCGTCCCCTCGTCGGGACGGAAGAACCCGGACAGCATCGCCATGAGGGTCGACTTGCCGGCGCCATTCTCCCCCACGACGGCATGAATCTCGCCGGGAAAGACCGGAAAACTCACTCGATCGCAGGCGGTGATCGGCCCGAACTGCTTCGTTACGGAGAGGAATTCGACTGCCGGGTTCATCGACGCGGGAGCCCTTTCATCATGCCGACGGGCTCTGAGCCCGCGCGATGCTTCAGCGGCCTGAAGAGACCGTGACGCGACCCTCCACGATCTCCTTACGCAACGCTTCGACCCGGGCGCGAATGGGCGGGGTAATCCAGCGAGCGTTGCCCTCGTTAAACACGTAGTCAACGCCCCCTTCCTTGAGACCCTCGCTGAGGATGCCACCGGCGAACGTCCCGTCCCGGGCGCGAGAGATGGCGTCGAAAACCGCCACATCGACCTGCTTGACCATGCTGGTGAGGCAGTGGTCGGGCGCGACCGCCGACTGGTCGGAATCGACCCCGATGGCGAGCTTGTTTCGAGCTCGCACCGCCTCGAAGACACCGAGGCCGGTAGAACCGGAGGCGTGGAAGATCACGTCGGCACCGGCGTCGATCTGTGCCAAGGCCAGCTCCTTGCCCTTGGCCGGGTTCTTGAACGCATCGCCGGTGACGCCGGCATAGGAGATGATAACCTTCGCGTCAGGGCGAACGCTGAGCACACCGGCGTGATACCCGGCCTCAAATTTGTGAATGAGCGGGATGTCCATGCCGCCGACGAAGCCGACGGTGCCGCTCTGCGACACAAGCCCGGCGATGGCGCCGACGAGGAACGAACCCTCCTCCTCGCGGAACTTCAGCCCCACCAGGTTCGCCGGTACCTGCTTCCCTTCGGTCCAGGTGTAGTCGACACAGGCGAAGAGCTTTTCGGGGTACTCGCGGGCCACGGTCTCGATGTCATCGGTGAAAAGGAAGCCGACCCCGAGAATGATCTTAGACGAGCCGCTGGCGAGCAACCGCAGCGCGGCCTCGCGATCGGTTCCCTCTCCCGGCTCAAAGTACTCGAAGCGTATGCCAAGCTGATCCCGCGCGCGCAGTAGGCCCGCATAGGCGGCGTCGTTAAACGACTTGTCACCGATCCCGCCGACATCGAAAACCAATCCCACGGGGTAGGTGTCGCCCTTGGCGGCTTCTTTCTTCGTACAGCCTCCCCCGGTCAGCACGCCGATCACAAGAAAAACCGCCGCACATGCCACCCAACCCGTCCTCCAACCTGTCGCCCAACCCGTCGCCCAACCACTCACCCGACCCCCTCGCACCATCGGCTTCATTCCTCCTCGGGCGGCTCAACACAGCCGCGGCAACGCGCCTCGTAGAACTCGGTCGATCCGACCAGAATCCGTTCGTCGCGACCCGCCACCCGCTGGGTACGCCCGGCCGGCGCGCCGCAGACGACGCAGATGGCCAGCGTCTTCGTGATATATTCAGCCCGGGCCAGAAGTTGGGGAATCGGCTCGAACGGGAGGCCGCGGTAGTCGAGATCGAGTCCGGCCACGATGACCCGTTTGCCCGCGTCGGCCAACCGTTCGCATACTTCCACGATCCCCTCGTCGAGGAACTGGGTCTCGTCGATCCCCACGACCTCGGCCTCGCGCCCATGGAGGAAGACTTCGGCCGAGTTGCGCACGACCAGGGAAGGGACCCTCTGCTCCGAGTGGGACACCAGGTAGTCCAGCGCATAGCGATCGTCGATCGCCGGTTTAAGGATCACGACGCGGCGGCGCGCAATGACGGCGCGCCGCAAGCGACGTATCAGCTCTTCGGTCTTGCCGCTGAACATGGGACCGCAGATAACCTCGATGACGCCTCCGGGATGAGGTTCGAGTCCTGCTCCTCCCTCGCCGAAAAGCCCCGGACTGCCCCGGCCAGGCTCAGCGGTCACCGCGGTCCCCCGGGAGTCGGGTGCTCGTCCGGCCACTTCTGCATCAGGATGGCAGCGATCTTCGTCTGGATCAGGTCAATCGCCACCCGATTGTGCCCCCCCTCGGGGACGATGACGTCGGCGTACCGCTTGCTCGGCTCCACGAACTGCAAGTGCATCGGGCGAACGAAGTGCTCGTACTGATCCAGGACCGACGAGACCGTTCGCCCCCGTTCCTCCACATCCCGCCGCAAACGGCGCAGGAGCCGAACATCGGGCTCGGTCTCGACATACACTTTGATGTCCATCAGTCCGCGCAGGTCGGGGTCACCGAGAATGAGGATTCCCTCCAGGACGATGACGGAAGCGCCGCCGATGCTGCGTGTTTCGGGGAGCCGTTGGTGGTGCGTGAAGTCGTAGATCGGCTCATCGACGAAGCCGCCGTCGAGCAACACGCGCAGGTGCTCGTGGAGCAGTCCGAGGTCGAACGCGTCGGGATGATCGAAGTTCTGGCGGGCTCGATCCTCCTCGCTCATGCCGCTGAGATCACGGTAATAGGAGTCCTGCTTCACCACGACCACGCGGCGCGAGCCGAGCGCCTCGTGGATGCGCCGGGCGACCAGGGTCTTGCCCGAGGCCGAGCCACCGGATATGCCGATGAGAATGCCCGATGACGCCGCGGTCACGCCCCATGCCCCCCAGCCACACCGCTCCCGGACCCGTCGAGCCCGGCCCCGCCGAGCGAGGACCCACCGGCTACGGAACCGCCGAGCGAGGGCTCACCGACCACGGTACCGCCGAGCGAGAACCTACCCGCCGCGGAACCGTCGCTCACCGGCCCTTCGATTTCTTCGGGGCTCAAGACCGCCACCTCGGGCAGCCCACGGTAGAGTTCACGAAAGTCGAGGCCGTAGCCGACGACGAAGGCATCCGGAACCGGGAAGCCGATGTAGCCGACATCTACCCCGGTTTGGCGGTGTTCGCGCTTGTCGAGGAGAGCCACGAGCGAGAGAGAACGGGGGTGACGGGTCTCGAGGTTGCGCCGGATATAGTCCAAGGAGAGGCCGGAGTCGACGATGTCCTCCACCACGAGCACGTCACGCCCGCTGATATCAAGATCGAGATCCTTGAGCAGTCGCACCGTGCCGGAGGAGACCGTGCCGCGCCCATAGCTGGAAATCGCCATGAAGTCGACCTCGACATCGATGGTGAGGGCGCGGACGAGATCGGCGAGGAAGACCGCCGCCCCCTTCAAGATACCGATCACCACCGGAACCCGGCCGGCGTAGTCACAGGAGATCTCCTCCCCCAACTCGCCCACCCGCCGGGCAATCGCTTCTCTGGAAATCAGCGTTTCCGTGGCGCCCTCCTCGTTGACGCGACCCGTTCCGACCGCTACCCTCGATCAAATCCCCCGCAAGGGCACCGAAAGGATAGTCCCGGCACCGGAGAGGCGCGGGATCGGGCCGCCGGGCCGGTGGCCCGCCGCGGGGGATTGTCCGGGGATACCGCGGTGGAGTCAAGACCGACTTCCGACCATGAAGGAGCCAACGCCATGCACTTCGACCTGGAAATGATCCACCGCCTACCCAAGACCGACCTCCACTGCCATCTCGACGGTTCGCTGCGTGTCGCTACGCTTCTCGAACTCGGACTCGCCGACGGGGTCCCGTTGCCCGCCGAAACCGAAGAAGCGCTAACCGTCGCGCTTCGCCCCCCGAAAGGGAGCGACCTGGTAGCCTATCTCCGTCTCTTCGATCTCACGCTTGCCGTGATGCAGACGGAGGAGGCGCTCGAACGGATTGCGTTCGAGTTGGCCGAGGACGCGGCCAAGGAGAATGTCTGGTACCTTGAGGTTCGGTTCGCTCCCATCCTCCACCAGCGGAAGGGACTCTCCCTCGGCGCGATCGTGGAGGCGGTGCTGCGGGGTCTGCGCCGGGCCGAGGGGCGGTGGCGCATCCGCAGCGGCGTCATCGTCTGCGGAATTCGGCACATCGGACCGGAGGTTTCGCTGGAGTTGGCGGAGCTGGCGATTCAGTACAAGACTCAGGGCGTCGTCGCCTTCGACCTCGCCGGTGCCGAGAAGGATTATCCGGCAAAACACCACCGTGAGGCGTTCTACCGCGTCCTCAACAACAACATCAATTCCACCGTCCACGCCGGGGAAGCGTTCGGCGCCCGATCCATTCACCAGGCGATCCACTACTGCGGCGCCCACCGCATCGGACACGGGACGCTCCTCTGGGAAGATCCCGACCTGCTCGAGTACGTGAACGATCATCGCATCCCGCTGGAGATGTGCCTAACCTCGAACATCCAGACGGGGGCGGCCGAGACGTACGAGACCCACCCATTCGGCACTTACTTCCGCAAGGGATTGCGCGTCACCATCAACACCGACAACCGGCTCATGTCCGACACAACGGTTTCCCGCGAGTTGCAGCTTGCTTGCGACGCTTTCCACCTCGATGTCGCCGACCTGCGCAAGGTGCTGATCAACGGGATCAAGGCGGCCTTCCTCCCCCATGCGGACAAAAAGGCGATGCTCAAGCGTGCGATTACAGCCTGGGACGAGATCTTTCTGGAGGCGTTCCCGGACACGTATCAACCGTACCGGACGTTTTTGTAGGCGGGGGCCCGAGGGCGCATTCACATGCAAGTACTCCGGTTCAACCGCCCTTTGAGTCGGTTGCCGGAGCCGGTACGCGCATGCCGGAGAGGCCCCATCTTCCGCCGGCCACGCCCTCCGCCGAGCGTAGTCCGGCATGGCCACGTCTTCGGTACAAGGCACGCCCCCGTGCCACGCGACCGTGTGGCGGGCTAGCCAGCGAGTCGCTCCCGGGTTCTGCTCTTTCAGACCTTCCGGGATCGTGTTCGCCTGACCAGGGAGAAAGAGGCGGAAATGCAGACCGGTCGCCGGACGAACCGGATCCGGGTGCGTGGTTTGGAGAATGGGCAGCGCGATCAACCCTCAGATGAAGCCTTCCGTTGCGACACGACTGAGCGGATGCTCCCCCAGCTCTCCCGATCGCTGAGATAGAGAGCGGCGAGGTAGAGCTCCACCTGATCCGGCGGAAACGAGCTGAAGAGACCGTCGATCGCCTCCGCCAGCCGGCCGCTGTCGGCGATGAGAGGGCCGTGATCCGGCGGAATCAGCCCATCCTCGTGCTCGATCCCGAGGGAGTCCAGAAACCTCGACATCAACCCGCGCCGGTTCTCGAAATGAAGAGCAGTCAGCATCATCGCCACGAGCTCCGGAGTCGGTCGGGGGAGCAAGGCGATCGATCGCGCCTTGCGCTCGGCCGGAAGCTTGCGCGCGGCCACGAGACGGAAATTGAGCGCCGCGGCGACCTTTGCGTCGGCCTGGAGGTGCTGGGCCCCACCATCCTCGAAATCGTGCTGATAGAAGGAATTGGCCGCCAGAAAGCGGGTATCGGCGTCCAGGAGCTGCCAGAGGCGGCTCATGTCCATCTCCCTCGCCGAGGTAAGGATCTCGTCCCAGATCGTCATCTGCGAAACCTCCGTCTCTCTGCGGCCGACAACAGGCCTGAACCCGGCCGGTGCGTCGTCGTCCGCTACCTAGTTCGTGGCCCAGACCGGTTGCCTGGGGGATTCTATCCCATCTGTCCTTTTCCCGCCTCCCGCCTTCACACCTTTGGAACCACGACGAGTAGGTTCTGCCCGCGTTGATGCCCCGTCAGCCACGCCACGCCTGACTCCCATATCTGCAACCGACCCAAGTTGGTCGCTCCGGGGACGGCCCAACCGTCGAAAGGTGCGCCGTTCGGATATCCTCACGCCGGGACTCGGCGGGAAGGACAGGCAGGCGCACCGAAACAGACCCGGCCGAACGCCGCGGTCAAATCCGCCGTTGCCCCCCGGCTCCCCCGCCGCCTATACTCCCGCTTCGTCCCGCGACGGCCTCGCCGTCCGGACAAAGGGAGACCGGGCGACCGGCCGCCGCCCGACGCTATTCGGAGGAGATTTCTGACCATGATGAAAAACCTGTCCGCGATCATCGTCGCCGCCCGCAGCGGGCGCCGGCTGCGCACTCCCATCCCGATGCTGCCGTTCGGAGATACCACCGTCCTCGGCCGCACCCTTCGCGCCTACGTCGACGCCAAGTTCAGCGAGATCATCGTGGTCCTCGGGTATCGGGGCGAGGAAATCCGCGCGTCCCTGGGAGATCTCGCGGGCAAGATCGTCCCGGTCCAGGCACCCGCCGGCGACGAGCCGTACGCAGATCTTCTGCGTCTTGGCGTGGAGCGCCTCTCCGGCACGGCGAAGGCATTCGCCATCGGCCGTGGCGATCAGCCGCTCCTGGGCAAGGAGATCATCGAGGAGCTCGGAACGGCTTATGCCGCTACGAAGGGAAAGATCCTGGTACCCACCTGGCAAGGCGCGGTCGGCCATCCGGTCTTTTTTGACGTGTCATTCGCTGCTGATTTCCGCCGCCTCGCCGCCCCGGCAGAGATCTGGGACGTCATCAAGGCACACGCCAAGCAGGTGGAAGACCGCGAGGTTCAGTACATCGCGGTGACACAGGGTATCGAGGACCGGGACGACTACTTCGACGCGCTTCGCTGCGCGCGTTTGCCGGTCCCGGAGCCGGCCCCACGTCCGGAGCCGACCGAGATCGCCGGCGGCAGCGCCGGTGGCGAGGATCCGCTCGGGACCTTCAGCTTCGGCGGCTGAGCGCTCAGGGGTCTCCGCGCGCCTCATCGAGAGCGGCCACGGCCGCGGCCCATTCTTCCATCGCGTTCTCCAAGCCGGCGCCGACCTCGCGATACTCGTCAAGATAGAATGCCGATTTCTCGGCGTCACGGTAGAAGTCGTCGCCGGCAAGCAGCCCCTCAAGCCTACCCTTGCGCTCCTCGAGTACGGCGATCCGTTCCTCCAACTCTCGCACGCGTCGGGTCGTGACGCGCGACCTGCGCACGGAGGAGGAAGCCTGACCGGCTCCCGGCGCGCCGCCTCCGGATGTACCGGCTCCCGGTATTCCGGGCGCGTCCGCCGGTGCAGATCCTCGGTTCCCAGCGGCCTCGGCGCGGGCGGTGGCCGCCGCGCGCTCCTCCTCCTGCCGCTTGCGCCAGAGGTACGATTCGAACCCCCCGGGGTGATCCAGGAGCTTGCCGCCGCCGACCTCGAGAACACGGCCGGCCAGGCCATCGAGGAAATAATGATCGTGGGAAACAAAGACCACCGTCCCCTCGAACGAGCGCAGAGCTTCCAGCAGGACGTCCTTTGCCGCCATGTCGAGATGGTTCGTCGGTTCGTCGAGCAGGAGCACGGAGGCCGGGCGCATCAACATGAAAGCGAGCGCGAGCCGGTTGCGTTCTCCGCCGGAAAGAACCCCGATCTTCTTCCCGACCGCATCCCCGGAAAACAGGAACGCCCCAAGCAGACCGCGGACCTGAGGGGCGAAGCCGCTGGAGGCGCGTCCCATGGTCGCTTCGAGGATGCTCAGGTCTGATGGCAATTGATCCGCTTGGTCCTGGGCGAAATGGTCGAGGGTCACGCGCACGCCTTCCGTGCGCCAGCCGGCATCGAACGGCTCGGTCCCGGCGAGGATGCGCATGAGGGTCGATTTCCCCGCCCCGTTTGGACCCACCAGGGCCACTTTCTGCCCCCGCTCCAGCGCCAGATCCACATTCCGAAAGACGCGGAGCGCCCCGTACGACTTTGCCATCTCGCGGAGCTCGAGGACGATCCGACCGGTCCGGCCCGGTTGGGGGAACTGGAAATGGATGCTGCGCGGCGGCGACTGCGGAGGATCGAGCTTCTGTATCTTCTCGAGCATCTTGATGCGGCTCTGCACCTGGGTCGCCTTCGTGTTCTTCGCCCGAAAACGCTCGATGAAGGCCTGGATGCGGCGGATCTCGTCCTGCTGACGTTCGTAGGCTTTCAGTGCCTGCGTGTAGCGCGCCTCCCGCTCCTCCAGGTAGCGGGTGTAGTTGCCGGTATACCCATGGAGCCGCCTGTTCATGATGTCGGTGATCCGCGTCACCGTGCGGTCCAGGAAGTACCGGTCGTGGGAGACCAGGACGAAGCTTCCCGCGTACTCGCCGAGAAACCCCTCCAACCACTCGCGCGCCTCGATGTCCAAGTGATTGGTCGGCTCGTCGAGGAGCAGCACTTCCGGTTCCTCGAGAAGGAGTCGCGCCAGCGCCACACGCATCTGCCAGCCGCCGGAGAGCTCCGGTACGGGACGATCGAACCCGGCGGAATCGAAACCGAGGCCGCGGAGGACGCGGTCGACGCGCCGGTCCACCTCGTAACCATCGAGCCGACGGATTTCCTGCTCCACGTGGTCGTGGCGCTTCAGGAGTGAGGAGGCATCGTCGGCCTCGATGTCGGGATGTTCCAACGCGGTTTCCAGCCGCGCACGCTCATCCGTGAGGGCCAGCACCGACGAGAAGGCCGCCCGGGCTTCGTCGCGCACGGTCCCTCCACCCATGCGAAACCCGAACTGCGGCAGATAGCCGACACGCTGCCCTTTGGGCATTTCGATGCGCCCGCCATCGGCGCTCTCCAATCCGGCCAGCATTTTGAGCCAGGTCGATTTCCCGGACCCGTTGGGTCCGACGAGACCGACGCGGTCCCGGTCCCCGAGGAACCAGTCGCCCGGCTCGAACAAGACCTGCTCTCCAAACGAGCGGGTGACCGCGATGGCGCGGATCAAGCGGAACTCCATTCCTGGTAGCGCGTTGTCGGCGACTCACGCCGAGGCGCACCGACTGCGGTGAGCTTGTTTCCACGTAGCGACTCAGGTAGACGGGATTCAGGAATCGGAGTTCAGAGTGGCCCGCGAGGAGGCCTCCAACGACTTGCTGACTCAAGTCTCGTCGAGAAGCGTCCCCACTCTGACTCGTGCTTCCGGCTTCCGGCTTCCAGCTTCCGACTTCTGACTGCCGTCTTCTGACTTCTGACTACTCAACTAGTTACCCTTACAAAAGATATCACAAATGTTATCGATCGGATACGGCTCGTAGAACTGTCCCCGCGGGCCGTCGTAGCACAACCCAAGCCACGACGTGCTGGGTGGGAGCACCTTCCAAGTTCCGCAAAGGAATGACCTGCCCTTGAGCTTGGGCCAGTCCGTCGGGCGCGGCATGATCACAGGCTCCTGTCGCATCAGCCAATGCGGTGTTGTAATCCATTGGAGGCAGGCGCCGGGGTTCTGTCGCGGGCGGAACAAGAGGGACCGCGAGTCCGAGCATCCCGAACCCCAACCGGCTCCCGACTATGTCTGCCCCCCGATCAGATTGCCCGACTCGTACCGCTTCAAGCCCGCGTGAAAGACCGCCGAGGCGATCACGAGGATTCCCGCCGCGAAGGCCAGCAGTCCGCCCAGGAGCGGCCACGAAAACTCCGTCAGAAGCCTAAGCGGCACGAAAGCGATGAAGCCGGCCGGAATGACGGTGAAGAGCGCGGCTTTCACCCAGCCGTCGAAGATCATTGTGGGTTGCAGCGAGAACGTGATCAAGGCCATGAGGAGCTGTTCCGCCAGGTTCTCGCTGTTCTCGACCCAGAAGACCACGCTCTGCGTGAGCACCGCGAACACGACGTAGATGGCGGCGGTGCTCAGAAGGAAGATCGTGAAGAGACCGACGTCCATGAGCGTCGGGTTCGCCAGGACGAGGAATCCCAGAACTCCGAACGCGACGTCGCCGAGGGCCGTCGGCTCCATCCGCCGGATCAGGATATGGGGAAGGATCGGCCGGGGCAGTGTCATCAAAGGATCGAGCCGGCCGAGCATGACGTCGGCGGCGAGGCTGCGCATCCCGCCGCAGACCGTCGTCGCGAGTCCGTAGCCCCCGGCGGACACGGCCCAGATGGTAACGACCTGCCGCGGTCCCCACCCCTCGATGAGCGGGAATCTCTGGTAGAACAGAAGCCACATCGCCAGCCAGGCAGCATCGTTGCAGAGCATGGAGACAACGCGGGTGACGAAAGACGCGCGGTACTCCAGCAGGCCCTGGAGGCTCGTGCGCAGGTAGGCACCGGTGAGGGAAACCAGCGTGCGTACGCCGCGGGGTGGCGAAGAATTCTCGATGGGCATCGTTTCTCCTAGCCGCCTTGGGCGCTGACCCGTCGTAAGCCGAGGCGATAGACTCCCCGCAACACGACCAAGCCCGAGGCGATCAAAACCAGGAGGCCGACCAGAGCCCCAAAGCTTCCCTCGAGGCTTCCGCGCGCGAAGATGCGGGCCGGGGCGTACACGAGGTACGGGAACGGCGAATAGTGCAGAACCCGCTGCAGTCCTTCGGGGAAGACGGTGAGCGGAACGACGAAGCCGCCTGCCATGCGCCGGAACATCATATAGAAGAGGTGAAGGCCGTCGGTTCGTTCCACCCAGAACGAGCAGAGCGAGATGCTGAATGTGAGGATCCAGTCGGCGACGAAGGCCAGCAACGCCAGAAACAGGGCCGCGCCCAGCGAGCCGGGGTCGAGAGGGATCGGGCCTGCGAGCGGCAGCGCCGCGAGCGCGTTCATCACGCCGGCGATCGGCTGGATGTCGGTGTCCACCTCGAGCTTGATCCCGTAGCCGCGTGCGGTCAGAACCGTGACTCCCGGCAACGGCGTGATCGTCACATTCGGCTCGCTCAGTCGCAACCCGATCTGCTTGCGCCGCAGGTGGCGTCGACGCAGAACGCTCACCCGGTCGTCGAAGACGACGGTGCCATGGTTGATGACCACGACACGCTTGCAGAGCTGCTCCACGTCTCCCGCGTCGTGCGAAGTGAGCAGCACCGCCACGCCCTCGTCGCGGTTCATCTCCCGAATGAAGCTGCGGATCTGCTGTTTGGCAATGACGTCGAGCCCGATCGTCGGCTCGTCCAGAAAGACCGCGCGCGGCCGGTGGAGAAACGAGGCGGCGATCTCGCAGCGCATCCGCTCTCCCAGGCTGAGCTTGCGAACCGGCGTGGCGAGAAGCGGCTCGATCTCGAAGCGGCGCACGAGTTCGTCGAGGCGCGGGCGGTAGTCCGACGGGCGCAGTTCGTAGATGCGGGCGAGGAGTTCGAACGTCTCGCCGGCGGGCAGATCGGCGAAGAGCTGCGAACGCTGGCCGAAGACTGTGGCGATGTTCATCGCCAAGCGGGTTCGCTCCCGCCAGGGCACAAGCCCGAGCACGCACACGGTACCGGCCGTGGGGTGCAGGATCCCGGTGAGGATCTTGATCGTCGTGCTCTTGCCCGCCCCGTTGGGACCGATGAGGGCCAGTGACTCGCCGCTCTCCATGCGGAGGTCCAGATCCCGAAGGGCGACGACCTGCTCCGTCCTCGGGCGAAAGTAAGCGCCCGCCAGCCCCCGCAGTCCGGCGCCGCGGATGCGACGGAAGAAGAGCTTGCTGAGTCGCTCGATTTCGACGACGGCCGGCATCGGACCTCCGTGCTATCTCCGAACACTCCACGCACGGAAAGGCAGCGGCCGGATCTTGGTGAACCCGGGCCGAGGTGTCAAGAGACCCGCCGCGTCGGCGCCGAATCGGCGACCGTCCGTGCCACCGCCGCGCAGATACTTTTCGGCGTTCTCCCAACAAGGAGAGTTGAGACCTGGAGCAGACGATGCCCGTCGATCGACGGGTGAGACCCTCTTCCTCTTCGTCTTCCTCGGCGATGACGAGTGAGCGCTGGAGGATCGCCGAAGACGCCGAGGACTGGCAGTGCGACTGGGAGAGCGCGAAGCGTTTCCATCTCCGGTACTTCCGTAGCTTGCCCATGATCGACCTGAAGCCTGGAGCCCGAAGCTTGTCTACTCCGAATCTCAGGGGCATACGGTGCAGCCGCGCTGACGGTAGTTGACGCGGATTTCCTCGCGCCGCCTCAGGCCGCCTTCGCTTCCCTCCGCCGCCTCCGCCGTTCGCGGGTCTCCTCCGCCGGCTTCGCCATCCACTCCTGCACCTTGTCGAGCAGCACCTTCCGGCTCACCGGTTTCGCAAGGTAGTCGTCGCACCCCGCCTCGATGGTCTTCTCGAGGTCCCCCTTCATGGCGCGCGCGGTGAGGGCGATGACCAGCACGTCGTCCAGTTCCGGGTCGGCGGCGATCCGGCCCGCCGCTTCGTAGCCGTCCATGACCGGCATCATCATGTCCAAGAGAACGACCGAGGGAGGACTCTCGCGCACCCGATCCAAGGCCTCGAGCCCGTTTTCTACCATCTCCACCTCGTATCCCGCCGCACTAAGGATGGCGCGGAAGACATACTGGTTGGTGGGATCGTCTTCGGCCAGCAGGATGCGGCCGGTTCGTTCGGTGGTTCCCGGCCGGTGCTCGTCCATGTCGTGTCTCCTCCCGCGGCTTCGCCGCATCGCGGTGCGTTGTCTAAGCCGCTTCGTCGACAGTTTCCTCGGAAAGGTCGAGGACGCTGGCCGGCGCGGGCTCCCCGATCTGCTCGGGGCGCTCCCTAAACGCCGAGATCCAGAACGTGAATGTCGCTCCCTGTCCCAGGTCGCTGCGTAACGCCAATTCGCCCCCCATGAGCCGGACTAGGCGGCGCGAAATGGCCAGACCGAGACCGGTGCCGCCGTGACGTCGGGTAGCCGAACCGTCGACCTGCCTGAACTCCTGGAACACCGCGGCGTGATCGCGCGGCGCGACCCCGATCCCGGTATCCTCGACCCAGAAGGTGAGCCGCTCTTCTTCCGGATCAACGCGTCCGGCCACCCGCACCCAACCTCGCTCGGTGAACTTCACGGCGTTGCCGATGAGGTTGCGCAGCACCTGGGTGACCCGGTCGGCGTCGTACCAAAGGAGCGTGGCGTCCGGCACCTCGAGGCGGAGGTCCAGCCCCTTCTGGCGTGCCAACGGGCGCATCTCCTCCGTTACCGTGCGCAAGAGCCCGGCCGTGTCGGTCAGCTCCGATCGCAGGTCGACCTTGCCGGCCTCCACGCGCGAGAGATCCAGGACGTCGTTGATGAGCCGCAGAAGGTTCTCCCCACCCTGGTGAATGAGGTCGAGCTGCACGCGCTGCTCCGCAACGGGCAGGGGTCCGGTGACCTCCTCGCGCAGCAGCTCGGAGAGAGCGAGGATGGCGTTCAACGGCGTGCGCAGCTCGTGCGACATGTTGGCCACGAAGTCGCTCTTCATCCGGCTCGCCTCCACGACCTGGTCGTTCTGCACAGCCAGCGCGACATTCTTGCGGCGCAACTCCTCGGTGCGCATCCGGACCGTCTCCTCCAGCTCGGCGCGCTGGCGCTCCAACTCGCCTCGTGAGGCCCGCAGCCGCTCCGCCATTCCATTGAAAGCGTTCTGGACGAGCCCGATCTCATCTTGGCGCGTCACTCCCAGGAGGACAGGCTCGCCCCCGTGGCTGATGCGGCGCGCCGCGCCGGCCAGTTCGAGGAGCGGCGCCACCAGCCGCCGACTCTGGCGGTCCCCAACCAGGAAGGCGACCCCAGCCGCGGCCATCCCCACGAGGGCGAAGGCGAAGGTGCCGCATGTCAGCGCCCGGGTCCCACGCTTCTCCTCGAAGCCCATAACGAGAACGCCCAGCGGCTGCTGACGCGAATCACGCAATGGGGTGCGGATGATGAGCAGGTCGCCCCGACGCAGGCTTGAAGTGCGCTCGGGCACACCCGGGTCCAGCGGTTCCAGCGGCGGATCGCCGACCAGCGCCAGAGACCGGCCATCGGGAGTGCTGATCGCCGCAAACACGGCGTCATCGAGACGGAAGAGCCGGGTCAGAACCTGCGTCGCTTCCTCCCGCGAATGCGCTTCGACGGCCGGTGCCGCCATGGCCGCCAGGATCGTAGCGGTGCCCCGCGCGGCGTTCTCGGCGTCGCCCCGAATCATGCTGCGCAGGACGACCCAGTTCAGGCCCAGGAGTAGCGCCGCCAATCCCGCGGCCAGGACAGCGCCACCGAGGCGCAGACGATTTCGCAGAGATCCCGCTCTCAGGCCTGCACCTAGATCCGCGCCGAGCGCGGTGATGGCCGGCTCGCCGGTCGAAGAACCAGCACCGAGGGCATCAGTTTCCGGCCCGGGCCGATCTGCGCCGAGCACGACCCGTTCGCCTTGATCCTTCGGCTCGTTGGTCTCTTCAGGCAGCAATGAAATCCCTTCGGAATCTGCTATCCCCTACGGCGACAAGCAACGCCGGACACACCCGCGCCGCGATGGAGACCACGGCGGGCCCTTGCTTGCGTATCGGCGGATATCACCATCTTTCTTGAGGAGAAGCGAAGGCGATCCGGAGAAGTCAGCGTAGGAGCACGAAACGGCGAGTCGTCGCCCCTCCCCCGGTCTCGATCCGCAGGTAGTAGACCCCGGAGGTCAGAGCCACCTCAGGGGTCCAGTGCAGGCGCACCCGCGAGGCCGACGGCAGGGCGACGAACGGCCGCGCCACCAGCCGCCCCGCGACGTCGAACACCGTCAGGCTGATCGGCCCACTGTGCGGCTGCTCCAGATCCAGCATGAGCTCGCGAGATCCGACGAGCGGGTTCGGATAGGGCCGCACCTGCCAAGTGGGAGCAACAATGGGCAGATTCAGCGTCCGGTAGTAGACGACCCCGCGGTCGGTGCGAAACCGCAACGGTAGCCGAGCCAACTGCGGAACGGGATGATCGTCAGCCACCGCGAGAGTCGGTCCGTCCTCCAGTCTGACCACCGCGCCCGGCTCCAAGGAATTCACCAGCAAGGAATCACCGTCCGCCACGATCCCCTCCGGCGGGACGGCGAGGGCGAGCCAGGCCGCCGGAGCAGGGTGATCACCTTCGTTCATTAGGACGAGCCGCAACCGGCCATGCTGGCCCGGACTGGCCAGCGAATCGCGCAAGGCCGCTTCTCCCGATTCCTCCTCCTCGACCCAGGAAACGGACCGCACCGTGAGCTGCGAAGACTCGGAAGCGGTCGGATCGATGGCACCAAACGCGAAGGAGGCATCAGGCACGCCCCAGCCGCGTGCATCGTCCGGGTTGCGGGTCTGGTCACCCGAGCGGTGCAGCGCCTGCTGCACCTGATGTGGGGTCCAGTCGGGGTGCGCCTCCAACAACAGCGCGACCAGCCCGGCGATCAGCGGGGTCGCCAGTGACGTGCCGTTCTTCGATGTGTACGCCTCCCGGGCGGCGGCATCGGCGCAGGCCGTCGCCACCCCGCAAGCGCAGACATCCGGCTTGGTCACGCCGAGAGCGTTCGGGCCGCGCGAACTGAACCCCGCCACGTCTCCCCGAGAGTCGACCGCCCCTACCGCGATGACACTCTCGGCATCCGCCGGCGTGATAAGGGTGCGCGGCTGGGGTCCGGCGTTCCCCATGGCCGTGACGAGCACGACACCGCGGCGCACGAGCAGCGCGGCGGCGCGGCTGGTCACCGCTGTCCGTCCATCCAGTGAGTCAGGCGAGTAGGCGAAGCCGTCATTGAAACGAAGGTAGCCGAGCGAGGTCGACACGATGTCCGCGCCCAGGCTGTCCGCCCACTCGAGCCCAGCGACATAGGTATCCTCCTCCATCCGTGTCTCGGACTCCACGACCTCGGTACGGCCGAGGGCGAACTGGGCACGGTAGGCCGGGCCGATCAGGGCACCCGCGGAGAACCCTCCCAGGGCGGAAAACGTGTACGTTCCGTGGTACTCCATCGCGGGCGTGTTGTACCTGCTCCCGATCCGGTCACTGTCGTACCAGACACTCTGGTCGTGCTCCACAAAATCCCAGGTGGCCAGCACCCGGGACCGGGTAAACGCTTCGTGCCACGGATAGAAGCCCGCGTCGAGCAGGCACACCAATACACCCCGGCCGGAATAGCCGAGACGATGGAGTGCGGTGACGCCGAGTTGCTCGCACTGGCGCCACGACGCTCCGTAGTCCTCGCGGGTGAGGTTC
Source organism: Candidatus Eiseniibacteriota bacterium (assembly GCA_903844735.1). Classification (GTDB taxonomy): domain Bacteria; phylum Eisenbacteria; class RBG-16-71-46; order CAIMUX01; family CAIMUX01; genus CAIMUX01. Next base: position 25,990 of record CAIMUX010000126.1, on the reverse strand, counting down.
CGCGGATCGGGCAACGTGTCGGTCGCGGCCGAGGCGGGCCTCCAGAGGCCGGCACGCGCCCCACCATCCGGCGCCTCCACCGGCCCCCCTCCCGAGCGTCGATCAGCGTCGCGTTCGGCTTCCGCACCATCATGCGAAGGGTCCGGCCCGCCTTCGGTGGGCCGCCGCAGGGTGAGCACCGGGACCAGAGCGACGACCCCAGGATCGCTGCCAAGCCGGACCAAATCCCCCGCGGCAAGGAACGCGCTGGCTGCCCGCAGGAAGCGTGAAGCAAAGCGAACTTCGACACCGAGGCTGCGCAGATGATCAAGAAAGGCGTACGGAACAGGTCGGTTCGCGGGCACCAGCGTGGAGAGAACGGCTCCCGCTCTGCGGAGACGCGCCTCGGCCCGGATGCCAAAGGGTCGCTCCCCCGCGGCCGCGGCCTTGGCCGCCTGATCCTCCCAGCCGGAACCCCAGTAAATCCAGTAGAGCCCCGGTTGACCAGCGGCCGCGGGCCGGCCGGCGGGCAGGTCCGCCGTGGCGACAGAGGTGGCCCCTGCGCCAAGCACGATGGCGACAAGAGCCACGAAACCCTGCCGACGGGTGGCGCGGATGACTCTCGAAGATACCTGACCGGGTCGGAGCTTCATTACGCGAGCCACCTTTCGTTGCGAGCCGGGGCCGTCTCCCCGCGCCGCTGCCCACAGTCTAGATACAGATCCGCGCCTTTCCAAGCTTTGCCCCGGGCGGATCGTCCGAGCCCGAAGCCTCCAGTCCGAAGCCCGAATCTCCGGAGCGGCCGGACGAGTTGAACCCGGCGTGCGGCGGGGTATACTTACGAGAAGAATCGACAGCCGGGGAGAATTCGATGGATTTCGTGCGCCCATTATCCGCGAGAACCACACCGTCCCGTCCGGCTTTCGCACTCGGCCTGTTCGCCCGATGCGGGCCAACGCTGCTCCTGGCCCTCCTCGCGGCGCTTCCCATGCCCGCATCTGCGGCGGACCCGATATCCCGCCTGATGAAGGGGCCCGTGATCCGATTCGATCAGCGCACCGTCGACTTCGGTCGGATCCCGCAGCATGTCAGCCGGGCGCAGACCTTCACCGTCAGCAACGGCGGCACGGAGTTGCTGCGGATTCTCAAGGTGACCCCCGACTGCGGCTGCACGATGGCGGAACCGGCCGACACCGTCATCGCCCCGGGCGCTTCCACCACCCTCCGCGTGGTCTTCAACAGCGGGGAGTACGAGGGCGATCAGCGAAAAGTGGTGATCCTGGAGACCAATGACCCGGCGGAGCCGCAGGTCGAGATTCTCTTGCTCTCGCACGTCACGCCGGAGGTGGAGGTCTCCGAACGCATCCTCGACTTCGGCCCGGTGCGCCGCGGCGGTGCTCTGCTGCTCACGACCATCCTCAAGGCCGAGCCTGGCGTGCCGTTCACCGTTCACACGCCAGTCGGCGCCGACGACCTGGTGCGATGGAGGGTGGTGCAGGATCCGCTATCGGGCCCGGTTGCGTGGAAGGTAGAGGCGCGCATCCGGCCCGACGCGCCGTTCGGACGCTTCAATGTCCGGGTAGAGATCCCCTACGACCACCCGAAGGTGAAGTCGGACCGCATCAGCATTCGCGGATTCATCCACGCCTATTTCCGTCCGGTCGATGAAGCTATCAGTTTCGGCTCATCTCGGGTGGGAGACGCGCTGACGCGCACGCTGCGCCTGAAAGCCGACGGCCCGGGTGAGTACCGGATCACCGCGGCGCGCCCGAGCGTTCCGTGGCTCACGACCTCGCTCCAACGCGATGGCAACGATTACCTGCTGACCGTGGCCCTCACCGCCAAGGAACCGACGCGGTTGCGGGAAACGGTGCGACTCGATACGACCGATCCCGAACAACCGGAGCTCGTCATCGACGTGCGCGGCACGGTGCGCTGAGCGGCCGCGATACCCAACCCGGCCTGTCCGGGGCGGCTCGACCTTCCCCCGTCCTTTCGCGCCGGTTCAATCCTGTGCTCGCCCCAGTTCCGCCGCCACCTCGCGCACCGCACGCACCGCGAAGTCGAGGGCGTCGTCATCGATGTCGAGATGAGTCACCATGCGCAGTGCCGCCGGGCCGAAGCGAACCACGGCCACACTACGGACGGACAGCGCCTCCACCCAGCGTTGGGGGTCGGCCACGCCGGGTGCCAGCCGCGCTACCACGATGTTTGTCTCAGTCTCGGCGGGGTCGACGGCGAAACCGGGCAGGCCGGCCAGAGCCGCGGCCATCCGCCGCGCCCGGGCATGATCCTCGGCCAGGCGTTCGCGGTGGTGCCGCAAAGCGTGCAAGGCCCCCGCGGCGATGATGCCGGCCTGGCGCATCCCGCCACCGAACCGCTTGCGATAGTGCCGCGCACGGTCCACCCAATCCCGCGGTCCGGCGACACAGGAGCCGACCGGCGCTCCCAGCCCCTTGGAAAAACAGACCTGTACCGAGTCGAACGACGACACCCACCGGGCTTCCGGGATGCCCGAAGCAACGGCGGCGTTCCAGATCCGCGCTCCGTCGAGGTGCGTCCGCAGGCCGTGGATGGCCGCCTCCGCCGTGAGCGCTTCGACATCAGCTACCGGCAGAACGCGCCCACCGGCCCGGTTGTGGGTGTTTTCCAGACAGAGCAGGCGGCTCACGGGGAAGTGCACATCCGCCGCCCGGATGGCGCCGCGCAGTTGCTCCAGGCTGATGAGTCCGCGATCGCCCGCGAGAGGGTGGAGTTGCACCCCGGAGAGAAGCGCGGGACCGCCCCCTTCATAGAGAAAGATGTGGCTGGTCGATTCGCAGATAGCTTCATCGCCGCGCTCAGTATGAGCTGCCACCGAGACCTGGTTCCCCATCGTGCCGCTAGGCACGAAAAGCGCAGCCTCCTTGCCGAGAAACGCCGCCGTCTCTTCTTCGAGAAGGCGGACCGTCGGGTCGTCGCCGAAGACATCATCCCCGACCTCCGCCTCGGCCATGGCCCGCCGCATCACCGTTGTGGGCCGCGTCACCGTATCGCTGCGCAGATCGACCCGCATCGTCATTCTCCCCTCCAGTCGTCAGGTCAATCAGATCACGCACCCTGGCTCGGCCCGAAAACATCGCCGTACTCAAGGGTCACCGGTCACCCTGTCGTGCGGGGGAAGGCGGGGTTTCCGCCCCGACGCGCAGGCCGAGCCGCACCCCACCCTCGTCGTCAAAGGACGCAGCGACCGGCACCCGGCCATCCCCGCGCAACCAGACCCACGCAGCCCCGGCAAGGCAAGCCTCCGCCCCGATCCAACAGGCCACCGACACACGATCGAGCCGGTCCGCGCGGCGGAGGCGGTCCTCCATTGGCCCGCGATCCGCGGTTCGGAGGTAGTCGCGGTCCGCTGCGTCGGCGAAATGTCGCGACCATGCTCCGGCCGCGCCGAGGCCAAGGGCGGCGATCGGCAGGACAGTTCCGAGGCGGGAGAGCGGGGGGCGCTCGGCCCTGAGCGCGGCCTCCAGGTCGGCGCCCACCCGCACGCGCCCGTCGCCCGCGGGGACGCTGCCGTCCGCACCGCGGAGATCGATGCGCAGCGTGTCGAGAATTCCGGCCCGCGGATCGGCATAGACCAGGCACGGCCGCCGCCAACGCATCGCCGGGGATATCGGGGCCAGGACCACTCGCAGCCGCCCCGGAGCCAGGGAGTCGACCCGCACCGGTGTGGTCCCGACAAACCGATCGCCGATCCAGGCCCGAGCACCCGGCGGATCCGTGAGGATCACGACCGAACCCGCCGATCCGAGCACCGGTGCGGCCGGGAGAATCGGCTCCCGACCCGAGGCATGTGCGGGGAGACGGACGACGGCCAGAAGCATCGGCAGGAGCCACGAAGCCGCAATCCCCCGCGAAACAAAGCCCCGTGGCCATGAGCTAGGCGGCCGGACCCGTACTCGCCACTTCATACTCGCGACCTCATCTCATTCTCTCCCCGCGCCGTCGAGGTACACATGGATGGTGCCACGCGTGTCGGCCAAGAGCAGAGTGTCGCCGGCCGCGAGCGGGCCGACCCGGAAGCCGGCCGCCGACTGGAATGACCAGAGAACCCGTCCGCTCAGGGCATCCAACGCCGAGAGGTTCCCCGAAGTAGCGCCTACCAGCACCGTCCCGCGGCGCACCAACGGCGCGGCAACCACCGCGTTCTCAATCGGTGCGGACCAATCTCCCGCACCCGGCACGCGCCCCGCCATCTCCGCGCGCCCTCCCGATGAAACGGTGACAAGCCCGGACTCGCAGAAGGCTCCGGCGCATAGTTGCCATGCGCTGCGCTGCGTGCGGGCCACGACCAGACCGGTCTCAGGCTCGATCCACGCCATACTGCCTTCGACATCAACCAGCGCGAGCAGCCCCGTTGCCGGCACCGGGGCGGTGGCAAACCTGCCGCCCGGGGCCGAGCGCCAGACAGGCACACCGGTGCGAGCGTCGAGCGCAAGCAGAGAGTCGTGCCGCATCCCCGCGAAGATCCGTCCGTCGTGTAGAAGAAACGGTGGTGGGTCCCAACCATCCAAAGCCCGCGTCCACAGCGCGGCCCCGTCGCTCGCCCGCCATGCCGCCAGCGTCCCTTTCCGCACGAGAGCGACAACCGCCGAATCGTCCGCCGCGATCACGGTGATGGGCGAGCTGAGCTCGTGGCTCCACCGGCGGCGACCGCGCGTCCCATCGAGAGCGAGAAGCACCCGCCCCTCGTTCCCTGAGGAAACGAACAGCCGCCCGCCTTCGGCCGAGGGCGACCAAGCGGGGGCTGCCTCTCCGGAGTCCTTAAGGCGATGCCCCCAGAGTCGCTTCCCATCCGCAAGACGGTAACACTGCACGCGGCCGTCAGTGCTGACGGTGAACACTCGCCCGGATCCCACCGCAGGCGAAACCGTGATGCTGCGACCGGCCCGCCGCGACCAGAGCCCGGTGAGCGTCCCCTCAGCCACGGCGGGTTCCACGCGGGGCAGATGCGATGCGACGAACAGCACGATCACCATGCCCGCACGGATGCCCCAACGTCGCTCGGCCCCGGAACGTAGGTCACCGGGCCCCCACGGTCGGGACCACCAAGCCCGCCTCGCCCACCCCGGCAGGCGCCGGGCCTCACGCCTAATAATTCCAGCCGACATAGAACTCCGTCCGCGTGGAACGCGACCAGTCGGGAAAAACGATCCGGCGCGCGAAGTCGAGCCGCAGCACGAGAAACCCGCCAAAACCCATCCGAAAGCCGACACCGTACGAACCCGCCCACGGAGGGGGCCACCCCTCGTTCCAGGCGGCGCCGCCGTCAAGAAAGACCGCACCTTGTACCCCCGGCAGCTCGAGATCTCCTGGCGGCAACCCCAGCACTGCGCCGCGCATCAGTGGAAAGCGCACCTCGTTGTTCCACAGAAGCGTCCGCTTGCCATTGAGGTCGTGGTGCGGCCAGCCTCGCAACGACTGTGAGCCGCCGAGAAGAAAGACCTCCGGATTCTCTCCATCGCTCCACCGCCCCTGCAGCCGCACCGCGTAGCAAGACAGAAGCCCCAGACGGAGGTAGCGATTCCATTCCCCCAAGAGGAGCGTATTCTCCGGCCCGCCTCCGCGCAGATCGATGGTGGTGGCCGCCGTGAGGTTCACCCGTTGCCCATCAATCGGCCCGGTGGAAAGCCACAGCGAGGTGTCGTGGATCCACGCCAGCGAGTGGGACGCCAGGGGTCCGGCGCGCCGGAAACCGGTGAACGTGCGGTCGGTCTCGCCATAGGCCACCGACGCGTTGCTCTCGACACGAGTGAACTTGCTGGACGGATAGCGGAGGATGAGCCCCACCCCGGCGCGGCGTTCGAAGTACGGATAGCCGAGCCGGTCGTAGTATTCGCCGGCGTAGTGGAAGGCCGACACTCCGTAGTTGAGCCGCCGGCCAAGGTTGACGTAGGCCACCGACGCCGAGAACTCGTCGAGAAAACGCGACGCGGAAGAAAAACTGCTGTTTCCCAAACCAACAAACAGGAGGTGGTTGCCCATGATGTCGGAAAAGGCGGCGGAGAGCCCCTCGCCGGTGCGCATCCCGGGATCCAGCAGGACGCCTCCCTGCGCGATGTCGAGGCTGAAACGCGGGCTGTAGTGCGTCGTGCGGGAGGCCACCGGATCGGCCAGCGTGTTCCAATCCCACGGGCGGAGCGTGTCGGCGGCCGATGCCGCGAACCGCACCGGCTCGCCCGCCGTGTCGGCCCGCGCGAAGGAGCGCGCCTCGAACCGCCCCTCGCGGTAAACGGTGGCGAGAAAGGCCCGACCATCGGGAGTCGGGCGCGGATCGAACAGGGCATCGAGACTCCGCGTCAGCCGCTCCCCACTCCCCTGGGCATCGATTCTGTAGGCATCCTGAAAGCCATCCCGGTCGCTCGTGAAGAGGATTTCCTTCCGCACCGAATCACAGGCGGGCGAGGCATCGCGCCACGCGCCACGCGTAAGGGGTCGGATCTCGCCGGTGCCGGGCGCGAGGAGATAGAGATTGCGCGCCCCACGGTCGCCGGCCGGACCGCGGTCGCTCACCCAGACCACGGAGTTCGCCCACGCACACCAAGCCGGCTCGATGTCGAGATAGCGGTCGCGCGTAAGCCGGGTGAGTCTGTCCTTTTCGCGATCGTAGAGGAAGAGATCGGAGTCGCCCTCGCGCGAGAGACCGCTGAAGACAAAGCGGTTCGTATCCCCCGCCCAGGCCGGCGATGTCAGCCCGATCAGTCCCGCGAAAGCATAACGCGACACCACCCGCCGTCGCGCGATGGAGTAGACATTCACCGCGTCCCGGCCGTCGTGCTTGGCCGCGAAGAGGAGCAGCCCGTCGGCGGAGACATCCATGCGGCTGCGAAACGCGTGAAATGACTCGAACTCGGCCCTTCGCTCGCCGGCCACGAGGACGCGCACCTCCCGTTCGGGCTTCTCGCCGGCGCCGGCCGCGGTGTAGATGTTCGTGAAACCGTTCCGCGGCGAGAGGAACGCAAAGTGGCCGTCAAGGCCGGGCAGTCCGGCCGGCAGCGGAAGGGGCTTGAAATCAGAGCCCCCTTCGGCTGTGAGTTGCTTCGAAACGACGCTGCTCGGGACCGCCGTCTCCACCGAGGGAAAGTAGCGTTGTTTCAGGTGGAATGCCCAGCGCGAGGACAGCTCCTCCGAAGTGACCCCGAGCACGTCGTGCAGCACGTCCTCGAATCGGTCGTGCCGCCAGAGCTGTTCGTGGAAGAGCCGGAGACGGTCCTCGCCCCAGGTCTCGGCAACATAGTCGAGAACCGACTGTCCGAGCTTGTAGAGCGTGAAGCCGCCTTCGTGCCGCCAGAACTCGCCGATGGGCGGCAACGTCCCGGCCACCACCATGTCCCGGAGGATCATGTCGGCCTCTGTATCGCGCTGCTCGGAGAAGTGCACCGCCTCTCCCTCGGTGAACCAGAGCGGCAGCCCCGGGATCCCGGGCCGAAAGTGCTCGCGGTTGGTCCGTTCCTCCAGCGAGAGCTGGAAGACATGAACCAGCTCGTGGCGCAGCGTGACACGGAAGTCGTGCAGCGACCCGTCGAACGGCACGAGAACACGCCCACGGGCGAATTCCGTGAGCCCGGCGACCCCCTCGGGAAGGAAATACGGGGTGACGTTGGTCTGCTGGAAGTCGAGGTGGGAGGAGTAGATGATCAGTGGGATCGGACGCACTACGTCGTGCGCGAAACGGGCCCGCAGGTCGACGTACCCCTCCTCGGCCAGTTCCAGCGCCTGCCTCGCGAGGTCGGCCTCTTCCCGGTAGTGATAGAGCCGGAAGTGACGACTCTCCAGGACCTGCCATTCGAAACGGGCGTAGTGGACCTTGTTCTTGCCGAAGGGGGTGTACTGGGCAAGGGTGGCCGCGGGGACAAGGAGGAGAAGCGTCACGAATGGTAGAGTCCAAACACCGGACCGAACACGGCGCCCAGCTCGGGACCAGGCTCCGGACCGGGAAAGCAAACGGATCGAAAACGGATCGGACGCCGGCAGAGAGACGCCCCCCATGCGGGCCGCCCCTTGGTGCGCGTGCGAGCATCTCCTGCAGCGTGGCATCATGGGTGGGCGGTTCCGCCCGAGTCCTCCGTCTCCAACACGTGAGGGTACCACAGCCGGCGCCGGTTTGCAGTCTACCGGCGACGGCGGGCGGTGTGCCAGAATGGACATGGGCATCTGGTGGTTGCTGTGAAGCGAGTGTCCGCCGGCGCCCGTCCGGCGGACAGGCGCGATCGTCGGCCGCCGGCTGCGCCGCCCGGCCGAAGGGTCTCAGTTCACCCGCTCGATATACTTCCCGGTCGTCGTGTCGATCCGGATCCTTTCCCCCTGAGAGATGAAGGGCGGGACCTGCAGTTCGTATCCTGTCTCGACCTTGACCGGCTTGGTCACCGATCCGGCACTGTCCCCTCGCGCGGCATCGTGCGCCTCGGTCACATCGAGGACGACGGACGTGGGAAAAGCAACGTCGATCGTGTTCTCGTTGTCCTCCCTGACCAGAAGCTCCATGGCCATGTTCTCCGTCATGAACGGAAGGTATGGCTTGAGCAGCTCCTGAGGCAGCTCGATCTGTTCATAGGTCTCCGTGTCCATGAAGTGGTATTCGGTGCCGGCCGAATACAGGTACTGGATGGGCCGGCTGCGGATCTCAACGATGACGATCGTGGCGCCTGAGGTCCAGGTATCATCGAGGACCTTCCCGGTGCGCAGGTTCTTGAGCTTCGCACGGACGAACGCTCCCCCCTTGCCCGGTTTCACGTGCTGCGTATCCACTACCTTGTAGAGATCGTTCTTGTACTCGATGACGATGCCGTTGCGGAGATCGGCTGTGGTAGCCACGTCTGCCCTCCTGTGGGAGTCCTTATACCCGTCCCCACGCGGAGGACCGGTGCTGCCGGAAACTCCTGGATATTGTACCTCGACCGGGAGCGATTCCGGTCCGGGAACTCGCGGCACGTTGACTTGCCTGGTGGATGGCCGCCGGCCCGCGCGACGAAGACAAGCCTGGGATCACCCGCCGTTGTGCTCCGATCCTACAAGAAGCCGAATCGGCCTCCGGCGGCCTTCCCGTTCCCCCGGGTGCGATCGCACGTGAGTCTGGCCGTGACCCGACGGTCGAATGCCGCCTGCATCCGATCGGCGGCCGCCTGCAACGTCCCGGGCTGCTCTCGGATCCTCGGGCTCGGATCCTGCGCGCACCGCCGCACGATCAAACGGACGGACACCATTCGGTCCATATACGGGGCCCGGATAATGGCGCACCTGAGCGAGCGTCAGGATTCGCGCCAAGAACGCGAGGTCGGACGTCACCAATCGACGGCAGTACAGAGGAGCCGCGGATTCCGCGCGTCTGCACGCACCAAGAGATGAAATCCCCAGGTTTCATGGTGGTCCAGCGAGGCCGGAAGCGGCCGAGGAAGCAAGGGCAGAACCACGAAACGAGAGCGGGCCGTAAGCCGGGTCCTGTTCCGGACCGTGAGGCCCGGGATCGTCATTTATCTAGGCCGTCCGTTACCGAACGGCTCCAGCGACCAACCCGGGAGTGCGAACGAGGCGGGCAGCCTCTCCTCCCCTATTCGGTCTTGCTCCGGGTGGGGTTTGCCGAGCTGCCGGCGTTGCCGCCGGCACTGGTGAGCTCTTACCTCACCGTTTCACCCTTACCCCGGCGAAGGCCCGGGGCGGTCTGTTTTCTGTGGCACTTTCCCTGGGATTGCTCCCGCCGGGAGTTACCCGGCACCCTGCCCAACGGAGCCCGGACTTTCCTCGAAGACCCGCCCGCCTCATACAGAGATGAAACGCGCGGTACCCTCGCGACGATCGCACCCGCTCCCGTTTCGTGATCCCGACATCTGGAGCCCGTTCTCGCGATGGAAGACGACGGTATTCCGCCTCGGATCGGCTCCCGGCCGGCCGCCTCGTCGCCGCAGGCGAGAACTCTACTCGCCGATCCAAACGAGAAGCCGCCCGCACCCCTCGCAGGCAATGATCCGCTCGGCCCGCTGCAGCTCGAGGACGCGCTGGGCCGGCAGGTGATAGCCGCAGCCGGTGCAGGAGCCCTGCACGATGCCGACCACCGCCATGTCACCCTTGCTTCGCCGGATCCGCTCGTAGCGGCTGCGCAACTGCGGGTCGAGCTGAGAGACCAGGCCATCGCGGCGCTGCCGCGATGCCTCCAGATCTTGCCGGTAGCTGGCTAGCTCCTCGTTCAGGCGCTCGCGTACACCGCCCAGTCGACGCTCTTCCTGCGCGCACAGATCCTGCAAACGGCGGATCTCCGTCTGGACCTGCTCCTCTTCCTGCATGCTCGCCAGCGCCTGGTCTTCAATCTCGGCCACGCGCCGACGGAGATCCTCCACCTCGTGGGACATCGCCTGGAACTCGGCGTTGTTCTTGATGCGGGACTGCTGCAACTCCAGCTCGCGGCGGCGCGTCTTGGTCGACTCAACCTCGCGCTCGAACCCGCGCCGGTCCCGGCGCAGATCCTCCGCATGCAGCTCCAGCACTTCAAGAGCGCGACCGTGCACCATCAGCTCAGCCTCGTGCTTGTCCAGCTCGCGCGGAATCGACTCGGTGCGGCCGGACAGGCGAGAGCACTCCAGGTCGGCCCGGCTCAGCTCTACCAGGATGCGGATCTCCTCGCTCACTCATCTTCCCTTCTGTTCAGGCGCCGCACAGACAAAAACGGAGGCGCCGGCTGGTGGGCGCCTCCGTCTTCCGGAACGCGTCCCCGGGATTTCCCCGGGGAGCAGATGGTGGGCGGAACAGGACTTGAACCTGCGACCACCGGCTTGTGATGCCGATGCTCTACCGACTGAGCTACCCGCCCTGATCATCCTTGCGGCGTCCGCCGCCCCCCTGCCGGGTCGGGCGGCCGAACGCATCACCCGTGGGCCCACTTGGGTTTGAACCAAGGACCAACCGGTTATGAGCCGGCCGCTCTAACCCCTGAGCTATGGGCCCATGCCACCAAGTGCGCCTCGGATGGGCGACGGTAACAAATCGTCGACCAAAGGTCAAGCCCGACGAGAGCAGCGCCCACTCTATCCGGACCGCTCCACTTCGTTGCCCGCCGGCTATGTCATCTCCAGGAACGTGCGCAGGCGGCGACGACGCGTCGGGTGGCGCAGCTTGCGTAACGCCTTGGCTTCGATCTGTCGGATACGCTCGCGAGTGACGTTGAAGAGAGCCCCGACCTCCTCAAGCGTGCGCGGGCAACCGTCCTCGGTCAGGCCGAAGCGCAGCCGGATAACGCGAGCCTCACGCTTGGTCAGTGTCTCCAGCACCTCGTTGACCTCGTCCCGCAGCATGGCGAAGGTTGCCGAGTGCGCCGGCGAGACGACGCTCTGGTCTTCGATGAAGTCGCCAAGATTGCTGTCGTCGTCCTCTCCGATCGGGCGATCCAGAGAGATCGGTTCCTGCGCGGCCTTCAAGACCATCTTGATCTTGTCCACCGGCATCTTGAGCTTGTCGGCAATCTCGTCGGCGGACGGCTCGCGACCAAGGTCCTGCAGGAGTCGGCGCGAGGTCCGCACCACTTTGTTGATCGCCTCGATCATATGCACGGGAACGCGGATGGTTCGCGCCTGGTCGGCGATGGCACGGGTAATGGCCTGCCGGATCCACCAGGTGGCGTAGGTGGAGAACTTGTACCCCTTGCGATAGTCGAACTTGTCGACCGCCCGCATCAGCCCCGAGTTCCCCTCCTGGATGAGGTCGAGGAACTCGAGTCCACGGTTCGTGTAGCGCTTGGCGATCGAGATCACGAGACGGACGTTGGCCTCGATCATCTCCCGTTTGGCTTGGTCCCGTTCCTGCTCACTGCGACGGATCCGGTCCACCACATCCACGAGTTGGGCCTGCGTCATCTTGATATCTTCTTCGGTACGGCGGATCTTCCGTCGCTCCGACTTGGCCTCGCGGGAGATCGCCGTCGCCCGTTCCTGCAAGTCCCTGACCCTGGCCTGACTGACTACGCCGGCGGCCGCTGCACGCGTGGCGGCGTTCTTCTTCGCGGTCGTGGTAGTGACGGCGGCGGAGGTACCGGTGGCGCGGGAAGAGGCTTTCTTTTTTGCGGCGTCGGCCACCAAGACAAGCTGCGCCTGTTCCGCCTCCAGGACGGCCTGCTCGTTCTCGAGCCGGCGCGCCTGGGCGTCAGCCTCTGTCAACCGCTCGAGCTCGCGCTTCAGACGCAGGCTGATCTTCTCCACCAGCTTCGGATTGATCCCCAGCTTCTGGACCTCGGCCACGAGCTTTCCCTGCGTCTTCTCGACCGCGGCCTGCTGTTGCCGCCGCTTCGCCTCACCCACCCGCCGCACGGCACCGCCGAGGGCCTTCCCGTAGTCACCGTGCAGGGTGAGGATCCTTCGCACCGCGGCGGCGACCCGCTTCCTCTCCGAGAGCGCCGAAAACTCCCCGTTCCAATTGGCGAGGTCTACCTGGATGATCTCCTCGAACTTGCACTTGCCCACCTTCAGCTTCTCGGCGGTCTGGTGCAGCTCGTGGATGGCCAGCGGCGTGACGAACATGGCGCCGATGACGGCGACTTCGGCCGACTCGATCCGCTTGGCGATCACCACCTCGCCATCACGGTTGAGCAGCGGCACGCGCCCCATCTCGCGGAGGTACATCCGCACCGGATCGTCGTAGCGAACCGCCGGCTGCGCGACCGGCTTGATCTCTTTCTTTTTCTCTTCGGGGGCGCGCAACGCTTTCTGGGTGCGGTAGGCCTCCTCCTCGGTCTCAAACCAGGGAACATTGAGCTCCTGCAGGAGACGGAAGGCCTCGTCCATCTGCCCCACCATGACTTCGCTCTCGAGCGCGTGGTCGATGGAGTTGTCCACCTGGTCGTACGTGACGAACCCTTGGCGAACGGCAAGCTCCTTCAGCTCCTGCAGGGAATTCCCCTTTGGCTTGGCCTTCATGCGGGGGAGTTCTCCTTTCTGAGGCATTGGGGGAGGTTACGTGACCGATACCATTGCTGTCCAGTATCTTCAAGACGTTTTCTCTTCCCTGCGTCTATCTTTAGGGGTTCTTCCTCGGGTCCTCGGGGGCAGGGGCCCTTCCTGAAGCCAGGCCATCGAGTCTGGCCCGTTCCGCGGCCAGCGCCTGGCGCTCCCGGAGGAACCGGTCCAACGACTCGCGGTTCCCGTCTTCCTCGGAGCGGCGGATCAACGCGTTCAGCTCCTCCATTCGCCGGCGCAGCCCGCGAAGCTGGATCCGTGGGAGGAGGGCATCCGGTTCCTCCGGGTCTCCGCCGATCTCCATCCCAAACGCGGTCAGGCCTGTCGCCCCCGGATGGGCCTGAATCGTGCAAGCGAGGACAGTCCCAGGAGTTCGCCCTCCTGACTCGGCTGCCGCCTCTGCGATCCAGCCCAGGAGTGTCCCCAGCCGCGACGCGAAGACCCCGGCCTCCCCGACCGCCGTGGCAAGCGTGCTCGCCCACTCGGGCCGGGCGAGCGCGGTACGCAGGCACTCGCGTTCCAGAGCGTCGGTGAATACGGCGGCGTCGGTTCCCCGACTCGATCCCCGGGGACCCATTCCGTCTGCGCCGGTCCCACCCGGATCGACAACCCGCCCGGCCGGCTCTCCGCGGGAACGGGAGGAAGGGCCGCTGCCGATCACGTCCGGTGCGGCCGCGGCGCTCGGAAGTCGCGCCAGACGACCCCGGACCGCCTGGGTGAACGCGTCGGCACTCACCCCATAGCGGCCGGCAGCCTCCTGCACCCAGAGGTCCCGACTGATCGGGTCGGCAATCAGCGCGGCCAGATCGGCGGCGCGCCCCGCCGCCTCGCGCCGCGACAGAACCCTGGCGGTGACAAGGTCCTCCAGAAAGGCAAGCGGCGATCGGGCTCGATCGAGGGCAGCACGCACCGCGTCGGCCCCGTCCTCGCGAACCCAGAGGTCCGGATCTTTCCCTGGTGGTGGCAGGAGCACCCGCACATCAGAGACGGGCCCCACCAGCACCGGGAGAGCGCGCAGTGCGGCCCGCAGACCCGCCTCGTCGCCGTCGAAGACCAACACCACCCGGTCGGACAGGCGCTTCAGTTGCATGGCCTGCTCGGGCGTGAGCGCCGTGCCGCAGGTCCCAACCACACCGGGTATTCCCCCTTGCGCGAGGCCGATGACATCGAAGTAGCCCTCGACTACCACCACGCGTCCTTCGGATCGGGTCCCCTCGCGGGCGGGTCCCGTGCCGTAGAGGACCGCCCCTTTGTGATAGACCGGCGTCTCGGGGGAGTTCAGGTACTTCGGCTCGGTGTCGCCGAGGGCACGGCCGCCAAAGCCGAGCGGTGATGCGCCCGCCGTCTCGATCGGAATCATCACGCGGTGCCGAAAGCGGTCGTAGATGCGCCCGCTCTCCGACTCCACAGCCAGCCCTGCCTCAATGAGCGCCCGTTCCGAGGCGACCGCACGCGCGTGGCGCAGCAGCCCGTCCCAGCTCTCCGGCACGAAGCCCAGGCCGTACGCCTCGCGCGTGGCCGGGAGGATACCACGCGCGTCGAGGTAGGTGCGTGCCTCAACCCCTTCCGGCCCCTCGATCTGGGACCGGAACCAAGCGCGCGCCATCCGGAGGGTCTCCCGAATCCGCTCCAGCGAATCGGAGCCCTGTCCACGTTTGTCCGGAAGCGGAACCCCCGCCCGCGTGGCAAGGTGCCGCACCGCCTCGGGAAAGGTCATCTTCTCGTGCTGCATGAGAAACGTGAACACATCCCCCCCGGCCCCGCAGCCGAAGCAGTGAAACGCCTGCATCGACGGGTTCACGTAGAAAGACGCTGTCTTCTCCCGGTGGAAGGGGCAGAGACCCGCGAGGCGCGCGCCGGCCTTGCGGAGGGCGACGTACTCGCCCACGACGGCAACGATATCGCTCGCCTCCCGCACCCGCTCCACGAAGGGATCACTTCCACCGACCGGCATCGATACCTCTGGGCTTCGGACTTCGCGCTTCGCGCTCCTGAATCCTGACTTCCGTCCACTTAGCTACTGTCTTCTGACTTCGGGCTCCTGACCCGCCCGAGGCCTACGACGGCGCGGGCCCGAGGTTCGCCACGGTGACTCCCCAGCTCCCTTCCGCCACTTCACCGGTACGGAAAGAGGAGACGAGGGGATGCCCTCGCAGGTGTTTCTCAACCTCGCGCTTCAAGACCCCGGTACCCTTCCCGTGGACGATGCGTACCTGGTCAAGGCGCTGCAGCGATGCTTTGTCGAGATAGGCGTCGAGCATCCGGAGCGCCTCCTCCGCGCGGCAGCCGCGGAGATCTAGTTCGCGGCCCATCGGCTCGGTCGGAGCTTCGTCCAGCATCCCGACGGTGCGGGTCGGCTCCCCACGGCGGCCGATCTCCGTACCGCGGCCGATCTCGGGACTGCGGTGGATCTCGGGACCGCGGCCACGGTCACACGGAGGCTCCTCCAGTTCGGATCGAGAAACCTCGAAGCGGCGCCCCTGCCAGTCGACCCAGGTCCGATCGCCGGACGTCCGTTCGATGCGCGCGATCGCTCGGAGGCGGGGAATCCATGCATCCTCCCCGGGACGAATTCTCTCCTCCGGGAGTCGGCGCCCGTGGGGATCCACCATCGGAGTTCGTCGCACCTGCGCGATCTTCTGGGCTATCTCGCGTTCGATCTTTCTGATCTCCGGCAAGACAGCCTGAACAGGTTCGAGTGCACGAAGTTCCAGCGATTCTTTCAAGTTTTTTACGAAGGCCTGCGCCTCGTCGTAGACGCGCCCCGCGGCCGCCCGACGCTCGGTCTTCAGCTTTTCCAGCCGCTCGCGGAGACGAGTCGCCTGGCGATCCCGGCGCTCGGCCGCCTCGCGCATCCGCTCCCGCTCTTCCTCCAGCTTCCGGCGCTCGGCCTCGATCCGGACCCGCTCAGCATCGATCCTCCCGAACAGCTCCTCCATCTGCACCAGGAGCGGCGACCGGTACCGTTCGGCTCGATCGAGCAGGTCGAGACGCGGCAGGATCCTTCGGGCGATGTCGAAGGCCCGGCTCGTTCCGGGTTCGCCGATCACGAGGCGGAACCGCGGCGTCATGGCCAGCGGGTCAAACTCCATCGCACCGTTGCGCATCCCGGCCCGATCCGAGACGAAAAGCTTGACCGCCGTCAGGTGTGTGGTAGCCAGCGTGAGGGTCCCCCGCGCGGCCAGCCCCTCGATCAGCGCCATGCCCAAGGCAGCCCCTTCTTCGGGGTCGGTGCCGCCTCCCAACTCGTCGAGGATCACCAGCGAGGTTCCGCCCGCCTTCTCCCACATCTCCCCGATGTTTCGCAGATGTCCGGCGAAGGTGGAGAGGTCCCCTTCGATCGACTGTTCGTCGCCGAGATCGACGAAGACCTCGTCCACCAGGGGCAGATCGGTGCCATCGGCGGCGGGGACGAAGAGCCCGGCGCGCGCCATGAGGACAAGCAACCCGACCGTCTTCAGAGCCACCG
Organism: Candidatus Eiseniibacteriota bacterium; assembly: GCA_903844735.1. Classification (GTDB taxonomy): domain Bacteria; phylum Eisenbacteria; class RBG-16-71-46; order CAIMUX01; family CAIMUX01; genus CAIMUX01. The sequence goes on along the minus strand of CAIMUX010000126.1, from coordinate 9,568 downwards.
TCTTCCCGCCCATGTTCGGACCGGAGACGAGAAGAACGGGTTCGCCGGTATTCATGTCGAGATCGAGCGGAACCACCTTCGCCCCGCCACGGATCTCCGCCTCGGCGAGGAGTGGGTGGCGGCCACGCACCACGCGGAGCCGCCCGTTCCCATTCAGCGTCGGCGCCTCGGCGCGTTGATCGAGAGCGAGACGGGTGGCCGCGCGCACCAGATCGAGTTCTCCCACCACGCCGAAGGCACAGTCCAACTCCTCGGCGTGCTCGCGCAAGAGGTCGGTCAACTCGCGGAGGATCCGCGCTTCCTCGAAGTGCTCATCCTCGCGCGCATCGGCAACGCGGTTGTTCGCCTCCACCGCCTCCAACGGCTCCAGGAGAACCGACTGGCCGCTCTGCGAGTGGCCGTGGATCAGCCCGGGGAAAACCGCTCGGTGGTGAGAGCGCACCGAAAGGACATAGCGCCCCTCGCGCAGCGTGACAAAGGTGTCCTCGCGATCATCGCGAAGGCGCAAGCGCATCCCCTCGAGCAGGTCGGCGCATCTGGCCCGGGACTCGAACAGCTCGCGCCGGATGCGCGCCAGCTCCGGGCTGGCGGTATCGAGGAGTTCTCCCGACGGGGAGAGCGAGCGGGCCAGCCTCGCGCGGGGCGTGGCGAAGTCACCCACTTCGCGAAGAACTTCAGAGAGTGCGGGCAGGTTCAGAGTGCCCACCGCCTCATCCCACAGCGAGCGCAGCCGCCGCACGTGATCCAGGAACGGGAGGAACAGCGTGAGTTCACGGCCCTCGAGAGAGCCCTCACTCCGGCGTAGGCGCACGAGAAGCGGGCGCAAATCGCCTACCTCCGCCACGCCCGGCGCAGAGCCCTTGAGCTCGAGGCGGCGCCACTCGGCAATCCTCGCCTGCGAACGGAGAACCTGCGCGTGGTCGAGGTCAGGGCGGAGTGCCTCGGCCCGTTCCCGGCCGGGGATGGAGAAGGTCCACCGGATGAGCATCCGGCGGACCTTCTCGAACTCAAGTACCTCCAGAGCGTGGGCGTTCAAATGGCGGCGTTACCCTCGCCTCGCGTGGGCGCCCAGGGGCGGGTCCGCGAAGCCATGCCGATCACGTGCCCTGCTGCGCGCGCTGCAGTGCCTGCATCTTTCGGCGAGCGGCGTTTTCCTTCCGCTTCCGTGTTTCGCTCGGCTTCTCGAAGTGCTGATGCTTCCGAAGGTCCGAGATGACCCCGGCCTTCTCGCACTTCTTCTTGAAGCGACGAAGCGCGCTCTCGAACGACTCGTTGTCTTTAACGCGAATCCCTGGCAAGTTTTCCAACCCCCTCGACTCTGCAAGTGGATACTACGGGAAGATCGACCACCCCACTCGGGGTACCATCCCGGGAACCGAGACCATAGTCGCTCGACATGGCCCGTGTCAAGCGTAGGATCCAAGGATTGACCCCGTCCGAGGGAGGATGCTAGCATCAACGGCTGGCACGAGCAGAACTGTTTATCTGCCAAGGAGTTCCACCACGCCCAGGGCCTTCGGCCATGGAGGAAGATGCCGGCTAATCCCAGAACGGGGCGTGACCTCGTTCACCCTGGTCACGGAGCCAGGGTACCGTCGCGCCTGGTCAACACTCCCCAGCTTGTCATCACGGCGATCCTCGTCGCGGCAGCCTCGACCTCGATCACCCTCGCGGCGCCCCCTCCCGCCGGCTGGTACCCCGCGGCCGGGCCGATCTGGTTTCTCCTCACCGACAGCGCGGTGCGGAGTACCTATGCCGGTGGCCCTGGCGTCTCCGGCGGCATCGGCTATGCCGTGAACGATCGCTTCGGCGCCGAAGTGCGCATGGGTTGGTTTCGCCGTACCGGCACCCCCGAGGCGCGACTGGCGGAGTCGGCGAAGAGCCGCTTGAGCGTGACGCCGTTCACTGCCGAGTTCATCTTTCGCACGCCGGTGGCGCTGGCGACAGGCGGCACGGGGCGTGCACGGGCCTTCGTCGCCGCGGGCCCCGCGCTGGTCTTCAGTCGTGAGCGGTTCGACTATCGCTACGCCGGAGACGAACCCGTGACCTCCATCGAGGGGCGCCGATCCGATCCGGGGGGCACGGCAAGTCTGGGCCTCGAGGGGTCGGCCGGGAACTCGCGCCTCGGGTGGCGCCTGGTCTTCCGGGCCGTTCTCACCGGCGGACACCGGGAGGTGCTGCGTCCCGGTGGCCGCAGCGACGAGCGCGGCAGCAACGCCACCCCGTCCCACGCGAGCTTCGGGTTCGAGCTGACTTGGCGCTGAATCCGCGGGATTGCGATAGCCGATCGAGAGAAGACCTAGACGACAAGATGAGGCAAACGATGAACACCCGGGCCATCACCGAAAACACTCCGACCCCGGCCGGCCGAACGCCACAGGTTTCCTGCGCACTCGCCGGTCTGCTCGCCGGGGCGCTCGCCGTCATCGGGCTCATCTCGGGTGCCCCTGCACCCGCGAAAGCCAGGACGATCCAGGGATCCATCGAACGGCGAATCACGGCCGACTCGCTCGATGCCGCGGGCCTCGCGGGGCGGGCCAAGGCGCTGCTCCGCGGCAACGAACCCGTGCTTGGGGCGGACAACCGCATCATGGTGCGGGTGACCCTGGACCCGGAAAGTAGCGAAACGGGCGGACCGATCATTCCGCTGGTCAACGACGCACCCCCCACATGGCTGGGGGCCATCCCCGGCTGCCTCGTCCAGGGCTCGCTCGGTCCATGCGTTCAGGTGCGGATCGCCCCCGCGCAGGTGCGCGCACTCTCCGCGCACGCCGGGGTGATGCATGTCGGCCTGCCGCCGCGTCCGGTGCCGCTCGCCGAGTCGCAGGGGCTGGCCGGGATGCGCGTACCGGAGTTCTGGTCGCGTTACGGTCGCGGTGATGGCGTGCGCGTCGGGATCCTCGACATAGGCTTCCTCAACTACGAAAAACTCCTCGGCTCGGAACTGCCTGCCCATGTCGAGGCACGCGCCTTCTACGACGAGGGGAGCGGACCCGACATCACGGGCCACGGCGAGGCCCACGGAACCGCGTGCGCCGAGATCGTGCACGATGTCGCTCCGGGAGCCGAGCTCTACCTCACCAATGCCGGCACGCCGGAGGAGATGCGCCAGGCAGTAACCTGGCTCATCGAGCAGGGGGTCGAGGTGATCAGCCATTCGATCGCCTGGCCGCTGGGCGGCGGTGATGGCACCGGACCGATCCATGACGTGGTCCGTCTCGCCCACGACAACGGCCTCCTCTGGGTCAACGCTTCGGGCAATTTCGCGCAGGGGTACTGGGGTGGCTACTGGTCCGACCCGGATTCCAATCGCACCCTCAATGTCGACGAGTACGGCTCCGAGGCGATCCTGCTTCCCGCCTCGGGTGCGGGTCGGGACCTGCATGTTTGGCTCACGTGGGACCGATGGCCGTACTCCGCCGATCTCGACTTCGTGATTGAGCTTCTGGCCACGGACGGCCGGAGAATCCTCGCGACATCCCAGGACGAGCAGCCCGACCCGTTCGCATTCCGTCTGCTGCACCTGCACAGCAACAACGATCTCTCCGGCACGACGATTCGGATCCGCCGCCTCCTCGGAGATCCCCGGGGACGGTTCCTCCGGGTCACACGCGTCGACCCCATTTCTAGCGGTGCTCTCGCTCCACAGAGCCGCGTTTCAGAGGGCAGCCTCGCCATGCCGGCGGATTCCCCCGACGCCGTCGCCGTGGGCGCCTATGCCTGGGCCGACCGCTCTATCGAGCCGTTCAGCTCCTACGGGCCGACCCTCGACGGGCGAGCCAAGCCGGAGATTCTCGGCCCCGACGGGGTGCAGAACTCGGTCCTCGACCCGTTCTATGGGACCTCCGCCGCCTGCCCGCACGTCGCGGGCGCGATCGCGCTGCTCCTCGGAGCGGGACCGCGGGGCGGACTGTTCGACGCGCGGCCGAACCCGGCCCAGGTGGCATCGCTCCTGCGTCGCGAGGCCGAGCCTCCCGCTCCCCGGGTCCCCCCGCTGCCCGAGGGTGCCACCCGCTGGGGTTTCGTGCGCCTCCCCGTGCAGCAGACAAAAGGTGAAAGCCCGCGCCTCCTCGCCCTGGGCAACGGCTCCGGGCCGCCGGTGCTGCGCCTGGAGCGCCCCGCGCGCCCGGGCCTCTTCTGCGAGATCTTCGATTTGCAGGGCCGGCTGGTGACCAGGCTTGAGGGAGCGTCCAAAGGCAACGGCACGGTCGAGTTCGCGGCGGCGCCCATGGCCGAGCTTCACCTCGTTCGTGGACGCTACTGGGCGCAGGAGCCGGTCAGCGGCGCACGCGTTTCGTTTCTCTGGCCAGGACCCTCGATCCGCTGACGGAAGCGTACCCCGTGGCCGATACGGCGGACGTCACCTCAGCCCCGCACGTGGTGCGGCAGATCGTCGGGAACCGGGATCGAGATTTCCACGAAGCCCGCGCAGACACCGTCGCGATACCACGGCAACTGGTGGATGATCTTCTTCTGCCCGTTCTTGCTGATCGTGTAGTGGTTCGGCGCCTGGGCGGCGTAGAGCTCCACGGTTTTGGTGCGCGCCGGTTCGGGGTGGCAGTCGAAGACGCTCTTCCCGATGAGGGTCAAGCCACCGTCGTCGGCAAAACTCTCCACGGCCCGACGATTCATGGAGAGGATCGTACCGTCGGCCGCCGTCACGGTGACAGCCACGGGGAGTTCATCGGTCCAATCCGGGGCGGTGCGCGGGTCCATGGGGGCTCCTTTCCGGGGCGGTCGATGAGACGCTGCACGGAGGCTCAGTCCCGCACGACCGTCCTGACGCCGATCTCGAACGGATTCTGGATCGCCTTCTTGACCGCACACCCGTCAGCCGCGCGGATCAACGCCTCGTGGTACTTCTCGGGAAACTCCGGCGGGACTTCGATCGTGAGCTCGACCCGACCGACCCGGGCCGGATTGGCTGGATCCGGCAGAATCCTCTCGCGAATCACGATGCCTTCCGTCGGGATGCCGCGCGTTTGGCAGAACTTCATCACGTAGATGCCGGCACAGGTCCCGATGGATGCGAGGAAAAGCGTGAACGGCTCGGGCGCGCTGCCGTCACCGCCCGCCTCGGGGCGCTGGTCTGTGTAGATTTCGATTCCGCGATACTCCGCGACGACCTGGGCCTTCCCCTGCATGCGGATGACCATTTCGTTGCTCATCATCTCAGGAGACATAGAACCTCCTCATCGCTCGGACCATGAACGCCGGATCGTGCGCCCCGGCCATCTCGCGGCTGGAGTGCATCGCGAGCATCGGGCTGCCGACATCGACCGTGCGCAGGCCGAGCTGCGTCGAGACGAGCGGTCCGATCGTGCTGCCGCAGACCAAGTCGGCGCGGTTGACATACCGCTGGAATGGGACCTTCGCCTCGCGGCAGATCTTCGCGAAGAAAGCGCCCGAGACGGCGTCGGTAGCGTAGCGAGCGTTGGCATTGTACTTGATCACCGGCCCGCCGTTCAGACGCGGGGCGTGCCGCGGCTCGTTGCGGTCCGGGTAGTTCGGGTGCAGGGCATGCGCCATGTCGGCCGAGACGAGCAGCGAGCGGGCTCGCGTCCTGTGCCGCGCCTCGGAGCCGCCCGCACCGATCGCCGCGACGACGCGATCGATCACCTCGACGAGGAACGGTCCGCCTGCTCCCTGGCGCGTGGAAGAGCCGATCTCCTCGTTGTCGTAGAGGGCGGCCACGCGCGTCGCCCCCGCTCGCTCCTCGGCGGTCGCCAAGAGGGCCGAGAGGGCGGCGTGCGAGCTGGCGAGATTGTCCAGGCGCGGCGCGGAAAGAAACGCCGCATCGAGGCCGAGAAACGACGGTGTCGCAAGGTCGTGGAAGAACAGATCGTGATCGAGGATGCGCGCGGGGTTCACGCCGAGCCGCTCCCCGAGCCAACCGCGAAAGTCGAACGCCTTCGCCCCGGACAGGCCGATCACCGGCACGAGGTGACTCTCCTTGTTCAGAATCAGTCCCTTGTCGTTCACCTCGCGGTCGAGGTGGATGGCAAGCTGGGGCACGCGAGCGAACGGCGTATCGACACACAGGAGAAGCGACATCGTGCCGTCGCCGCCCTCCCCGGGTGCTCCCACCGCGCGACCATCGGAATCGGAACCGCGCGCGGCCGCGTCGCGCGCCACTGCCGGGCGTGTTGCCACCGGGCGCCTACCCACCCCCCGGACTCCCCGCCCTCGGGCAGCCAAGCGACGAGGAGGTGCCGACTCGACGACGACACGCCCGGCCAGGCCGAGATCTCGGTCGAGCCAGCTATTCAGAAGCGTCCCGCCATAGACCTCGATCCCGAGCTGGATATAACCGTGTCGCTCTATGACCGGCTGCGGTTTCAGTTTCAGCGCCGGGCTGTCGAGATGGGTTCCTACTATGCGAAGCCCTGCGGACTCCGGACGCTCGTTCCCGGTGATGAAGGCCACGACCGAGGAACCGTTGCGGACGGCGAAGTACTTCCCTCCCGGCTCGAGGTCCCAGGCATCGGCCTCATCGAGACGACGGAAACCGGCCTGCACGAGGCGCAGGCCCGCGGTCTCAGCGGCGTGGAACGGAGAGGGCGCGGCGGCGATGAAGTCGAGGAGTCCTTGGGCGACCAGGTGGGCATCATTCGCGGCGGACATGGCTTCTCTCCTTGCGGTCACCGAGCTGCCAGCCTCCCCGGAGCGGCCCCGTGCGCGCCCCAGATACCGGCAAAGCGGGGAGAGTACCACTGGCGTCGCGCCGGCGACAGATCGCAACTGCCTGTCCTTCCCGAACGATCTCTGGAAACTCGACCATGCGGCCTCGGTCAGCGGCTTGGATCTCGCGAAAGGATGACTGGAATAGCAAGGACCCCGCGCAACCAGCGTCCCACATCGCAGGCTCGTCCTATCCCACTCCGTGTCGGCATCTGGAAACGACGAAGGCGCCATGGGCTGCCGAAGCAACACCCACAACGCCTTCCGCTTTGCGGCCGGGTCGATGTCTGGTGATATCTGTGCTCGCGGAGCGCCACTCGGGCCACCTCAGTTCGTGGTCCGAGGAAATGCCTCGCCGTGTAGGACGGTTTACGGGAGTCTCTCTGTTTTCGGGCCTCCTGAGGTCCGACAAGCGGCCATCCGGCATAAGGCGTCCATCTCGGATCTCATACTTACGAAGCACCGGGTAGTCTGAGAACTAGCCCTGCAACCCAGCCTCGGGGGCCGCCCCCGATCTTCCGGGCAGCCCGACGCGTCATGGTCGGTGTCCCCCTGCCATGCGGCAGCCACGGCCCTCCAGGCCCCCACGAGTCTGTGAACTCGGTGCCCTCCGCGGCGCTGCTTCGCACGGGGCCGAAAGAGCCGATAATCCGCTCGCCGATGGCCGCGAACTTCGCCGGCGGCGGAGCGAGCACGGCGCCGGCCGCGAGGTAGCGTTTCCAGCGGGCCTCGATAGCGGCTGTCTGGTAGAACTCCGGGGTCAGCGCAGGCGGTACCTCGGCCAACCACGGGGTCGCGCGGCGTTCGAAGCAGGCGGCGATCGCTCTCTGCAGGGGCGGGCCATCGAACCCGAACGTGTCCGCGAGCGCCCAGATGTCGTGGAAGTCCTTCATCCGGCTGTTTCGTGTTCCCAGCTTGACCATCGCCTCGAGTTTTTCGGCCACGCTCGCTTCGCGTGGATAGGCGCGCAACCGCGGCGGCGGGAGTCCCGTCAACATGGTCGGGTGCAGGATCTCCTCGGGCCTCGCCCCGAGCGCATCGCCGAACCCTATGTCGACCTGGATCTGGATACGCGCATTGCCGAGGTAGGCGAGAAAGCGGGCTCGCGTCCCGGAATACTCCTCCTCGGTCCGGATGGCCTCCACCTTCATCCCGGACAGATCAAAGCGGAGCCCGTCCTCGGGACACGACACGCCGCAGACCTCCTCAAGAAGCGCTCGCACGGCGGTGTCGTCCGCTGGCCCGAACGCCAGTAGGTCGATGTCGCGGGTCGCACGATGGGGATCGGCCAGCCACACGGCAAGCAAGCTGGCCCCCTTCAGGAGGCAGCGTTGCCGTGCCGGCGACGCCCCGAGGCGGTAGAGCAGCCGCTCAGCCGCAAAGCGCGTCAGCGTTCGCTCGAACTCCTCGCCCTTCGCCCTAGCCCCGGCGAGAAGACGGGCCTTGATCGATGCCGCCACGTCAGGGCTCATATCGACCTGCTATCGAGGGCAGCGCTGAGGCGGCGCGACCGAAGGATTTCCTCCACGTGCGAGAGTTCGGCGACGGTCACCTTGCGTTGGCGGAGACCGTCTTGCAGCGCCTCCATCGCGGCCTCGGGGCCGACAAGGCGCTCGAAGCGAAAGCAGTCCGTCACGGTCCGTGCCGGGGTGGTGATTCGGGCCGGCACCCCGTCGAACGCCGTCTCCTTCACACCCAGGGTCCAGGCGGGTCCGCTGAAGCGCACGACGCGCAGATTGAGCCCGGGAAGGCGCGGCATGCGCGCCTTGTGGGGAATGGCGATCCAGACTTCGGCCGGGGCCTGGGTGCCAATGCCGTAGACGCGAAGAGCGGAGAGAAGGCAGATGACGCTGTTCGGGACTCGCGCGCAGGCCATCGCGAGCGAGTAGTTCTCTGTCGGCTCCGCATCCGCCATGCGATACAGCCCGCGGCAGGCGTGCTCGACCGAGCCTTGCCGGACGAGCGATCGGAGCTCATCTCGGGTAATGCCGGCACCCGCCACCTGGCTGGGGCGGAAAAAGACACCGATACCGCCCGCGCGCAGGCGTTCCGCAGCGTCGGCTTCTTGGTTTCGGTTGCGCGATTTGTCGGCACGATCGGCTGGCATGCCGACATTTTGTGCGTTCTCGGCAAGCTGCGTCAACACGAAATTTAGACCCGGCCCGGAACTCGATTCTCATCTCTTGCTGCCGTGCTGACCTTCCCCAACGATGGCGCTCTATGAGATCGAGCGACAACTATCGCGGGGACGGGCCAGATGTCTCCGAGCGGGAGCGGGCCGAGCGCTTGGAACTGATCGTGACGCTCAGTCAGGAACGATCCCGGCCGCCGGTGGCTGCCATCCGGGAGTCGGCGTCCACGCAGCCGGTGCTGACGGAAAGCGACCTCGGGCGGGCGATCGGCGACATGCTTGTTCTTTGGGCCTGGTGGCGTTCTTGGACACCCCCCGCGTGCTGCCGAAAACAGCGCCATCGAGCGCGGGATCCGCGGCGGCATCCCCGGCCGGAAGACTCACTACTGCTCAAAGTCCCGCCCCGGTACCGAGGTCGCCGCCATGCTCGAACCCCAAAATGCTGTGCGGGCCGACGCATACGCCCGTATCAAGGACTGAACGTGGCGTCCGACAAGACGCCCAAACCCGTATCAACGACTGAACGTAGCGTCCGACAAAACGCCCAAGCCCGTATCAAGGACTGAACGTGGCCTATCTGCCACTCGCAAGCCAGTGTCAAGGCCCGAGCGTGGTCTACTTGTAAACTCGCAAGCCAGTGTCAAGGCCTGAACGTGGCCTACCTGTAAACTCGCAAGCCAGTGTCAAGGCCTGAACGTGGTCTACCTGTAAACTCGCGGCCAGTGTCAAGGCCTGACCGTGGCCTACTTGTAAACT
>CAIMUX010000125.1 GCA_903844735.1 Candidatus Eiseniibacteriota bacterium | reverse complement strand
GACGAGAAGCTCTACCTTGAGGTGTTCGCGGTACCCGCCGCGGCCGAACGGCCGCGGCCCAGGCCGGCGGTGGCCCGCCGATGATCCGGACCCTCAAATATCGTGGGGGAAACACCCTCGGTTATCGTGCTCACGCTCATGTGGGGCGTCGATGACGCGACGCACGAGATCGTGGGGACGCAGTTCTCGCCTTCGGAGGTGAGGGTCGGCAACGAAGAGCTTGAAAGCTGGCTTCTGCGGCTGCTCAGCCCGCGCATTGACTTCCGGTTTCACGAGACCGAGGTTGAAGGCCGTCAGGTTGTGGTGTTGGAAATCGGGTGCGCCTTTCGACACCCGGTTCGCTTTAGCGGCAGCGAGTTCGTCCGGGTTGGCTCGTATCTGAAGCCGCTGAAGGACTACCCGGAGAAAGAGCGCGCGCTTTGGCGCGTTTTCGATTCCCGGCCTTTCGAGTCAGGCATCGCGGCGGAGGGATTGCCGGTCGAAGAGGTTCTTCGTCGCTTGGACGTCCGGGCGTACTTCGAGCTGCTTGAGCGGCCTTTGCCCGAGAGTCACGCCGCGGTGATCGACACGCTCGCGGCGGATCGGTTGGTGGCGCCGGGCGAAGTTGGCGGATGGAACGTTACGAACCTTGGCGCCGCGCTCCTTGCGCGGGACCTTGGCGGCTTTCCGGGGCTCAGCCGTAAGGCGATCCGGGTGATCGTTTACCGCGGGAGGGGACGGCTGGTCACGGAGCGCGAGATGGTCGAAGTCCGTGGCTACGCGTGCGCCTTCGAAGCGCTGGTTCGGCAGATCACGACGCTCCTGCCGGCCGCAGAGGTTGTTGAGCAGGCGCTCCGGCGAACCGTTCCTCTCTATCCTGAGGGGGCGATTCGCGAGATGGTCGCGAACGCGCTGATCCATCAGGACTTCGCCATCACGGGTGCTGGTCCGATGGTCGAGATCTTCGACGACCGTATCGAAGTCACAAACCCGGGCGAACCGCTTGTGGCAGTCGACCGCTTTCTTGACAGCCCGCCGACCTCGCGCAACGAGGCGATGGCGTCGCTGATGCGCCGTTTCCGCATTTGTGAGGAGCGCGGCAGCGGAGTGGACAAGATCGTCTCCGAGACGGAGAGGCACCAGCTTCCGGGACCGCTCTTTGAGGTGCCGCCAGGTTTTACGCGGGCCGTGTTGTTCGCACCGCGGCCCTTGGCGTCGATGGACCGCCACGAGCGTATCCGAGCGTGCTACCTGCACGCCTGCCTGCGCTACGTTCAGCGCGACTTCTTTGACAAACACGTCGCTACGTGAGCGTTTTCGAATCGAGGCCAAGAACAGCGCGATAGCGTCGCGACTGATCCGGGAGGCTGTCGAGTCGGGCACCCTCCTGCCCTTCGATCCGGGTGCTTCGCGGCAGCAGATGAAGTACATCCCCTGGTGGGCCCTGGGCGGCGCGCCCGCGGCTGGGAAGACCCTGTGACGTCGGTGTCATTTGATGGCGACCGCAGGCGCGGGGGCTTGGTCAGGACGGCCGTGGTCGTAACCTGTTGTCATATCAATGCGTGGCGTGCGAGCAAGTCATTTGACGGCCATTTGATGGGAGGCTTCTCTTGACCACCGACGTCTCCGAAAAGGGCCTGGAGACTCTGATCATCCGTCATCTGACCGGGACCGACGGCTTGGCCACCACGCCGGGGATCGTCGCCGAGCCGCCTCCGCCATACCTTGGCGCGGGCTACTTCGCCGGCAGCCCCAAGGACTACGACCGCGCTCACGCCCTCGATCTGCCGCAGCTCTTCGCCTTCCTTCGCGCCACGCAGCCCCAAGCCTTCACGAAGCTGGCGATCCCCGACCCCGTCGACGCCCACGACATCAACCGGCTCAAGTTCCTTGCCCGCCTCTCTTCGGAGATCGGCAAGCGCGGCGTCATCGACGCGCTGCGCAAAGGCGTCGACCACGGTCCGGTCCACTTCGACCTCTTCTACGGCAGACCCTCGGAGGGAAACGCCAGAGCGGCAGCCCTCCACGCTGAGAACCGCTTCTCGATCACCCGTCAGCTCGCCTATAGCCCGGATCAGACCCGCCGGGCGCTCGACCTCTGCCTCTTCATCAACGGCCTTCCGGTCGCCACGTTCGAACTCAAGAACAGCCTCACCAAGCAGACCGTCCAGGACGCGGTGGAGCAGTACCGCCGGGACCGCGATCCGCGCGAGCGCCTCTTCGAGTTCGGCCGCTGCGTGGTGCACTTCGCGGTGGACGACGGCGAGGTGCAAATGTGTACCGAGCTCAAGGGCAAGGCGTCGTGGTTTCTCCCGTTCAACAAGGGGTGCAACGACGGTGCGGGAAACCCACCCAACCCGAGCGGGATCAAGACCGACTACCTCTGGAAGGAGATCCTCACCCCCGCGGCCCTGACGGACATCCTTGAGAACTACGCCCAGATCATCGAGACCAGGCAAGAAAAGACCGCCCGCAGGAAACGCACCCAGGTCTTTCCGCGTTACCACCAGCTCGGTGTGGTCCGCTCTGCTCTCGCGGACGTGCGCGCCCACGGCGCGGGCAATCGCTATCTCGTGCAGCACTCGGCAGGCAGCGGCAAGTCGAACTCCATCGCCTGGCTCGCGCACCAGCTCATCGGCGTCAAGCGCGCTGGCCGGGAGGTCTTCGATTCGGTGATCGTCGTCACCGACCGCCGTATCCTCGACGACCAGATCCAGAAGACGATCAAGCAGTTCATGCAGGTGGGCGCGACGGTGGGCCACGCCGAACACTCGGGCGACCTGCGCAGGTTCATCGAGCAGGGCAAGAAGATCATCGTCTCGACGGTGCAGAAGTTCCCGTTCATCCTTGGCGAGATTGCTCACGAGGGCGAGAAGACCTTCGCCATCGTCATCGACGAGGCGCACTCGAGCCAAGGCGGCAAGACGTCGGCGGCGATGAGCAAGGTGCTCCGGGACCCGGCAGAGAGTACGGCGGTCAGCGACGCCGCGGCGAGCGCGTTCGGCGACGCGACGGAGGACACGGCGAGCGCCACGACGGCTGGGCCCTCGACGCTCAGCTGCGCGGTGGACCGCGCGGACACGCCCGCCGACCCCGAGGATACGGTGAACGACGCCCTCGAGAAGCGGATCGCCGCCCGCAAGATGCTGACCAACGCCAGCTACTTCGCGTTCACCGCCACCCCCAAGAACAAGACGCTGGAGTTGTTCGGCGAGCCATTGCCGCCCGACGCTGAAGGCAAGGTCAAGCACCGGCCCTTCCACAGCTATACCATGAAGCAGGCGGTCGAGGAGCGCTTCATCCTCGACGTGCTCAAGGCCTACACCCCGGTGGACAGCTACTACAAGCTGGTCAAGAAGATCGAGGGCGACCCCGAGTTCGACACCAAGAGGGCGAAGAAGAAGCTGCGCCGCTATGTCGAAAGCCATGACCACGCCATCCGGCTGAAGGCTGAGATCATGGTGGATCACTTCCACGAGCAGGTGCTGGCGCCGGGGAAGATCGGCGGGCAGGCGCGGGCGATGGTGGTGACCAGCGGCGTCGAGCGCGCCATTCAGTACTTCCATGCCGTGAAGGAGTACCTGGAAGAGCGTAAGAGCCCGTACCGGGCGATCGTTGCCTTCTCCGGTGAGCACGACTACGGCGGGGCCAGGGTGAGCGAGGCGTCCCTCAACGGCTTCTCGAGCGGCGACATCGCCGAGAGGTTTCAGGGTGACCCGTACCGCTTCCTGATCTGCGCCGACAAGTTCCAGACCGGCTACGACGAGCCGCTCCTGCACACGATGTACGTGGACAAGCCGCTCTCGGGGATCCAGGCGGTGCAGACACTGTCACGGCTCAACCGCGCGCATCCGCAGAAGCACGACTGCTTCGTGCTCGACTTCCAGAACAACAGCGAGGCGATCACCTTCGCGTTCCAGGACTACTACCGCACGACGCTGCTGGCCGAGGAGACCGACCCCAACAAGCTCCACGACCTGAAGACCGCGTTAGACAACGCGCAGGTGTACTCAGCCGAACAGGTGCAGCAGGTCGTCGCACTGTTCCTCGCCGGCGCCGAGCGCGATCAGCTGGACCCGATCCTCGATGCGTGCGTGGCGGTCTACACGAGCACGCTCGACGAAGACCAGCAGGTCGAATTCAAGGGCAAGGCCAAGACTTTCACGCGCACCTACGAGTTCCTCGCTTCGATCATGCCCTACACCAGGCCTGCGTGGGAGAGGCTCTCCATCTTGCTGAATCTGCTGCTGCCCAAGCTGCCCGCGCCGAAGGAGGAGGACCTCGCCAGGGGCATACTCGAAGCGATCGACATGGACAGCTACCGCGTCGAGAAGAAGGCCGTGATGAAGATCGCATTGGCGGATGCGGATGCCCAGATCGAACCCGTCCCGACGGAGGCGGCGGGCCACCGGCCTGAGCCCGAGCTCGACCGCCTGAGCAACATTCTCAAGGCGTTCAACGAGAACTTCGGCACCCTGTTCACCGACGCCGATCGGGTTGCCAAGCGCATCCGCGACGACATCGCACCGAAGGTGGCCGCGGATGCAACCTACCAGAATGCCAAGGAGAACACGCCGCACACGGCGCGCATGGCCCACGACCAGGCGTTGGGCAAGGTGATGCAACTCCTGCTGAAAGAGGACACGCAGGTCTACAAGCAGTTCGTGGAGAACGAGTCGTTCCGCCGGTTTGTCGGGGACATGGTCTACGCGCTCACCAGCCCGTGATGGAGCGCGGGCGACAGCGGCTCGTCGCGTGACTGCAGGAGGCTCCGAAGCGTTGGAGCTTTGGCCGAACGGCGCGTCTCCTGCGCCAGATAGTCAACCAGCGCGGGGCGTCAACGAGCATCCAGTGCTCGCCGTTGGTGATGAGACCCACGCGGACGCCGGTGGCGTGCAGCAGCTCGGTCATGCGCGAGGCCGGTGACGCCTTCCAGCGCTTGTCGAGGACCGGTCGCTCGAGGTTCTGCTCGGGCGGGTAGGCAACCACGAGCAGGCGGGCCTTGCCGTCGGCCGGGTCGCGCACCACGTGGGTCGGCCGCAGCGTCTCGTTGTACTCCGGGATGGTGGTCTTGAGTGTGTCCGAGATCGCCTGGCCCTCGGCGATGGCCGCTTCGGGGAGCTCGAGGAGACCACGCAGGATGTAGCCGATCCATGCCTGGTGCGTGGCGGCGGCGCGGGTGCGGTGGCCGAGGCCGTCCTGCCACTCGTCGTAGGCGGTGCGGAGTTGGCGGACGGCGGCGGGGGGCGTGGGAGGGCGCCGCGACCGGAAAGGAACGTGGTTCCCGATTCGAGAATGGGGTCATGCGGTGGACCGTGACCAGCCGGTACGGGAGGAACGGGCTACTCGACGGGTGAGTGTCATGGCGGCAACATAGGGCTGGGGGCCGACTTGGTCAAGGCTCCGTTGCCCTGCGGGCGGGTTGGTCTCGGGGTCGAGGGGCCTCAGGGAGCTCCGAAAACAAGCGGATCCGTTTTTGCCAGCTTGCCGTCGGGTGAGGTTTGCGCCAAAACGAAACGAGCTTGTCGGTTCTCGACAACGCTGTCTGGGGCATCAGACGCCGGAAGGTGGGGGAATCTTGGTATCCAGTCCACTGATTCAATTGAAGCGAGATGACATTCTGCGAATCGCAGCCGGACATGGGGCACGCAATGTCCGCCCTTTGGATCCATAGCGCGTGGTGAGGCCGGACCGGAGAGCGACGTGGACCTTCTGGTCGATGTTGGAGAAGATCACTCTCCGTGGTTCCCGGGCGGCTTGGTGGCTGACATCGAGGAGCTTCTCGTGTGCAAGGTCGACGTGCTGACCGAACCAGCGCTGCACTGGTTCATCCGAGACCGAATCCTCGCCGAGGCCATTCCGCTGTGAAGGATGACGGACTCTACCTGATCCATGTGTCCGAGTGCCTGGACCTGATTGTCCGGTACACGCAGGACGGCGAGGCGGCGAACCGCACGGATCGGAGGACCCAGGATGCGGTGTTGCGAAACCTGCACACTCTGACCGAGTCGATGCAGTGTATTTCACAGAAATGAAGAGCAAGTATCGCGAGGTCGACTGGCGTGGGATCTCGGCGTTTCGCAACACGGTCGTACATGACTACCTGGGAATCGACGTGGCCAGGGTCTGGGAGATCATCGAGCAGGATCTTCCGATATTGCGGAAGTACGTCACGATGATGCTGAACGAACACGAGGGTGGCGAGGGTCCCGGCTGACGCGTACGGAACCGCCTCATGAACACCCGTGACACCAAGGGCCAGTCGTCGGACTCCCGCGTGCTCGTGGGCGGATGGATGCTCCATGTGCACGTCGGCCTTCGGGTTAGTCAGTCGACCCCGAAAGTCGGCCGTGATTTGAGACATTCAACCCGATCGATGCCCGAGATTCGCAGAATGTCAGGGCGAACCCTCACTGGTTCCGCCGACCCGCCGCCTCCGCGTGGTGGCGGGCGGAGAGCCCGGGGCACGCGAGGGCGACAGTTGCACCGACATTTCCACCGACAGTTCTGCCGACATCGCCTGTCGGTGCGGACCGTCCACCAGGCCGGGACGGACATCGTTGCCGTCGGTGTGGTCCCCTTAGGGTTTGAGCCGCCGGCGGCCCCAGGGTACAATCATGCTTGGCCAGCCCTGAGGGGCCTTCATGACGGGAGGACGCCGTGGCACCGGCGGGCGTGTTGAAACTTGACGAGCCGGATCCCGATCGGGAGCTGGAGTTCGAGCTCGCCTGGCTGCGGTCGCTCACGACCCGGGAGCGATTCGATCTGATGTTTCGCAAGTCCCGAGAAATCGCCGAGGTCATGCTGAAGCATGGACACAGAAAGCCTGTTGAGGTCACTAAACGCTCGTGACGTGCAGTACGTCATCATCGGCGCAACCGCGTTCCCCGTGCATGGGTACGCGAGGGCGACGCTCGACATTGACATCTTCATCGCCGCCACGCGCGAGAACGCGGAGCGTACCCTCGAGGCGTTGCGAGATACCGGCTACGACGTGAGCGACATTTCCGTGGACGACCTGATGACCAAGAAACTCCTCATCCGGCAGTATGTCCTGGAGACCGACGTCCATCCGTTCGTGGCGGGTGTGACGTTCGACGAGGTATGGCAGAACCGTGTCGTGGATCAGATCGGAAGCACTCCCGCGGCATTCGCGAGCCTCGCCGACCTGATCCGCATGAAGGTCGCTGCCGCCCGCCCCAAGGATCTCGAGGACTTGCGGATACTGCGGATCCTCGCCGCCGATCGGCCGCCCGCGAGTGAACCACCATCCGGGGAATGAACCGCCCGGGAGATAGGCAGGGGGCGGATGCGTCACGGCCCCGTACTCACCTCGGGGATCTCGGACGGTCGCATCAGTTGTCGAACCGCATACAGTGGAATGGCATCCACGTGATCGTAACGTGAGAAGTTTTCCACCGAAATCCGGATGCCCCGCGGCAGTCCCCGCTCACTCATGAACAGGTGCATGCTCTGCATCTGGCCTCTCGTGCCCGCCTTGACTTCGACCGGGACGATGCTCGCGCCCTGTTGAATCACGTAGTCCACCTCGGCATTGCTCCCTCTCGATTCCCGGTGCCAGTAGTACAGGGCAGGTCGCAGGTGGGACGGGTGGTTCCCGATCAGTTCCTGGCCCACGAGCGATTCGGCCAGGCTCCCCTTGTTGATGAGCTCGACATCCCCGGCCGTCAGGTGTCCGGGCACGTCCAAGCCCAGCAGGCGCTGGTGAATGCCGACGTCGAAGAGGATCACCTTGAATCTCCGGTCGTCCACCTGCGCTCCCAGAGGGATGCCCCGGGCATGGGTGTGCCGGACGACATGCGCCAGTCCCGCCTGCACGAGAAGCGACAGAGCGTCCTTGAGGGCCTGCGTGTACGAGGTCGACCCGACGTTGGCATACTTGAACTTCCCGCCCGCCTGCAGCACGACCGAACGGAACACCTCCGCAAGTCGGGCCACCGGCGCCCGATTCCGGTACTTGGCGAAGTCGTCCTGCAGGGTGACGGTGATGTCGTCCAGGATCTTGAAACAGGCGGTCAGGTCGCGCTTCTGCGCGTAGGCGTTCACGACGGCGGGCATGCCACCGACAAGCTGGTAGGTCTTCACGCGCTCGACCAAGCGGCGATGGAACGGACCGTCCACGGGATGGGCCGGATCGGCCTGGTCGAAGATCCGGCACAAGGTGCTTTCACCAAGTGCATCGAGAAACTCCGCGAACGTGAGCGGATGCATGAACAGCGAGCTGAGTCTGCCCACCCCGAGCGACGGAATCTCCCCCAGGGCGAACTCCAGCAGCGACCCCGCGCCGACCACGTGGAGGTCGGGCATCTTCTCGTGGAAGAACCGGAGCGAACTCAGCGCTTGTGGGCAGGCCTGGATCTCGTCGAAGAACAGGAGCGTTTCGCCGGCGACAATCGGGGTGGCGAAGTAGGCGGCGAGCTTCTCAGAGAGCCGGGAGGGGTTCAGTGAGTCGCGAAAGAAGGCCCGGAGGTCGGGCTCCTCCTCGAAGTTTACCTCCACGAAGTGCCGAAATGTCGCCCCGAGCTCGCGGATCGAGTAGGTCTTCCCGACCTGTCGCGCCCCGCGGACCAGGAGGACGTTCCGGGCATGGTCATCCTTCCATGCGAGAAGGTCTTGTGAGATGTGCCTCTTCATAAGTCAACCCTGACAGTAGGCCGTTATTCAAAAAAATCAACCCATTCATCGTCGCAATTTCGCAAAATGTCAAGCCGCAGGATCAGCTCGAGGATGACCAGGCCAGCCTCGATTGTCTTGCCGAGGCCCACGTCGTCGGCGACGAGCAGGTTGGCCCGCGGCATGCGGATGGCGCGCACTACGGGATCGAGCTGGTAGTCCTCGATATCGATGCCGCTGCGGAAGGGAGCCTGGAGAGCCTTCACGTCGGCGGAGGATGCGGGCGCCGGGTTCCAGTTCCCAGATGATTCGGAGTTCTTCGCCTAGGGCGTCGTCCTCCAGGCAGGAGAGGGCGACGAGGTGCTCGGCGCTGGCGGCGATCGGGGTTAGCGCGCTGTCGGGGAGGGTGGACTCGGTGACGTCGGTGGCGACGTAGCGGCGTTGGCGGACGGTTACGAGTTGGCCTTGTTCGGGGGCGCCGGAGAGGGGCTGGGTGGTTGGGTCGGGGGGCATGGGAGGGACCGGGAGATGTGAGAATTGGAGGAGTGAGCCGTCTGATGGGTGAAAGTCATGGCGGCAATATTGGGCGGGCGGGCGGCTTGGTCAAGACTCCGCCGCCGCGCTCACAGCCCCTCCTCTCTCATCCCAAGCTCCCGAAGCCTCTTGTGCAAATGCGTGCGCTCGAACCCCAGCTCCTCGGCGGCGAGGAAGACCTTGCCGCCGTGGCGTACCAGGGCTGCCCGGATGAAGACCCGCTCGTAGGCCTCGCGCGCCTCACGCCACGTCTTCGGCTCCCCGTTCAGGTGCTCATCGCCTCCTTCGCCAGCCGTGCCCTCGAAGGCGGCTGCGCCCTCGGAGGTGATCGCGCCCTCGGAGGTGATCGCGCCCTCGGAGAGGGCCATGCCCTCGAAGCCGGCTGCGCCGTCGCAGGGGATCGCGTACTCGCAGGCGGGTGTGTCGTCACACGGGGCTGTGTCCTCCGAGGCGGGCGTCCCCTCGGAGACAGCCTCACCGCCGCCCGCGCCCCCCGCGATTTCCATCGGCAAGTCCCCGGCACCGACCTCCGCCCCGCGCCGAAGGATGACCAGCCGCTCCATCACGTTTCTGAGCTCGCGGATGTTCCCGGCCCACCCATAGCTCTCCAAGAGCTTCCAGGCTTCCTCCCGCAAGCGCGGCGCGGGAATCTCGTGACGCCGCGCGCAGATCGCGAGGAAGTGCTCTCCCAGCAGACGGACATCGCCCGCGCGGTCCCGCAGTGGCGGCACCCGCAGCGGTATCACATTCAGACGGAAGAACAGGTCCTCGCGAAAGTTCCCCGCGCGGACACGTGCCGCAAGATCCTGGTGCGTCGCCGCCAGGATCCGCACATCCACCTTGACCGTTTGCGTGCTGCCCACCAGCTCGAACTCTCCCTCCTGCAGCACGCGGAGCACTTTCGCCTGGGCGCGCAGGCTCATGTCCCCGATCTCGTCGAGAAAGAGCGTACCGCCATCCGCCGCGGCGAAACGCCCTTTGCGCACGCTGACCGCGCCCGTGTAGGCGCCTTTGGCCGCTCCGAACAGCTCCGCCTCGATCAGCTCATCGGGGATGGCCGCGCAGTTTACCCGGACATAGGGCTTCGTCCCGCGCGGGCCGAGCCGGTAGAGTGCCTGGGCCACCAGTTCCTTGCCCGTGCCGCTCTCGCCGAGGATCAGGACTCGGGTATCGGTGGGGGCGATGCTCGCGATCGCGTCGCGCAGCTCCTGGATGGCCGGGCTGTGGCCGAGGATCTCCTCGCCGTCGGTCTCCCGCAGGCGAGCGTACTCCCGCTTGATCCACCCCACCTGCGCGGCGTTGCGGGCCAGCAGCAGGATCCGTTCGCTCGAGAACGGCTTCTCCACAAAGTCAAACGCCCCCAGCCTGGTCGCTTCCACCGCACGCGCGACCGTGGCGTGGCCGCTGATCATCACGACCGGCAGGCCGGGATGCTCGACGCGCAGGCGGCGCAGGACTTCCATGCCGTCGAGTCCCGGCAGCTTGATATCCAGGAAGACCGCGTCGGGCGGGTCGGTCGCCACGATCGCCAGAGCCTCCTCGCCGGTGCCGACACTCTCGACCGTGAACCCCTCGCCTTCGAGAGTGATCTCGAGGCTGCGCCGGATGTTCTGCTCGTCGTCGACGACGAGGATTCGCTCAGTCATGCGTTACCTCCGGTTCGCGCGGGAGTGTGATCTGAAAGCGGGCGCCGCCCCATTGGCCGTCTTCCACGCGGATCGACCCGCCGTGCACCAGGATGATCCCCTTCACCAGGGCGAGCCCCAGGCCGAGACCGCCGGTGAAACCCGAGCGGTACGGCTCGAAGATTCTCTCTCTCTCTGCCAGGGGAATCCCCGGTCCGTTGTCCTCCACCACCAAGACCACATTCTCGCCGGCGGGACGCGTGGCCAGCCGCAGGCGCGGAGATTCCCGCCCGGAAACGGCCGTCTGTGCGTTCCGAGCCAGATTCATCAGAACCTGGCGGAGGCGGTCCTCGTCGGCGCGGATCGGACCGAGCTGAGTGGAGAGATCGAGCTCCACGCGCAGATCGCGCTGGAGCGCTCCCACATCGGCGACGATCGCATTCAGGTCGATCGGAGCGAACAGCGGCTCGACCGGTCGGGAGAACTCCCGGAAGCGCAGGACCAGGCTGCGCAAGCTCTCTACTTCCTGCACCACGATGCGTGAGCACTCATCGAGCAGCGCCGCGTAGGCGTGATCATCGCCGTGGTAGCGCTTTCGCATCGCTTCCACGGTGAGCTGGATCGGCGTCAGCGGGTTTTGGACCTCGTGGGCCAGGGCTTGCGCCATCTCGCGCCACGCCGCCATCGTCTCGAGGTCCACCAGCCGGCGCGACTGGGCGTCGAGGCGGTGAACCATGTCGTTGAAGTGCTCGCCGAGTTTCGCGAGCTCGTCTCGTCCCCGCACCGGCACGCGGATGTCCCAGCGCCCGTCTCCGATGGCGCGCGTGCGACACCGTCGAACGTCATCGGCCCACCGGAGACGTTCGCCAGCCAGGTGTCCAGCGAATCGGCCAGATCCTGGCGCTGGTGCAGGTAGAAGTCCCGGGATTGGCGGATGCCCGATCCGAGCGCCGCATCGATCTCCGAGCTCAGGCCGAGGTTCAGGCTCTTCGTCACGAGCTGGCGGGCCATCCACGCGGCCGGCACCCCGGGCAGCAGCACCAGCAGGGCCATGATCCAGGCCAGACGGGTGTGCACTCTCACGGTTCCTCCGGCAGGTCGTGAGTCTTCCAGAGACGCCGGCGCGGGCTTTGCGTGATGAACCGCTCGGAAACCGTGGCGCAACCAGCTATGATCGGTCTCGCGGGGGGTGCCCATGGGGCGACTCCCGGGAAGGAGAGCCCCGGATGAAACGACTTCACGTCTACGTTGATGCGTCGGTCGTTGGCGGCTGTGAGGATGTCGAGTTTTCGGCGGACAGTCTTGCCCTTTGGCGTCGATTCAGCAGCGGCGGATTCGTCCTCGTCTTGTCCCAGCACACTCTGCGGGAGCTGCAGGGAGCGCCCGACGCGGTACGCGATCACCTCCTGGACGTCCCACCGGCCAATCAGATCATGCTGGGCGATGGCCCGGAGGCGAGTGAGCTGGCTGACGCGTATCTTGCTCGAGGGGTTGTCGGCCCGGGAAGTCGATCGGATGCTCTTCATGTGGCCCTTGCCTCGATCGGGAGATCTGACGTCCTGGTGAGCTGGAACTTCAAGCATATCGTCAACCTGGGCAGGATACGCCTGTTCAACGCCGTGAATCTCGAGCAAGGGTACGGGCTCGTCGAGATCCGCACGCCGAAGGAGGTCTTGTATGAACAAGAAGAGCTTTGATGCCGTGGCGTGGATGCGTTCTCGTCGTGAGCAGATCGACCAGGAGGACCAGGGTCTGACCTGGGAAGAGAGGCGGACGAAGACACTCGCCCTTCTCGCAACGGACCCGCTGTGGCAGCGGCTGAAGTCCCGTGTCGTGGAGTCGGGTTCCGGCCATACCGAAACGAAAGCGGAGGCACCGAAGCCCGCGTAGACCCTTGCGGTCCGCCCCGATGCCAAACTGGCATCCTCCTCCGCCCCACGGAATCACCCCGACCGAGGCAGGCTTTCAGCAGTCCAGCGAATGCCGTCCGCCGAGACCACGCGGCCGGCACCCCGGGCAGCAGCACCAGCAGGGCCATGATCCAGGCCAGACGGGTGTGCACTCTCACGGTTCCTCCGGCAGGTCGGCGACGCGGATGAACGGCCCCACGTGACGGACCACCCGTTCGGATTCCTGCGGCGTGCCGAAGACTCGGGTGAGCATTGCCCCCAGATTGACCTGCTCGTCTTCGTTGTCGAGGCCGGGGCCGTGGGTGAGGTACCCGGAAAAGTGCCGGCGATCGTCGGGGCCCACCGGACGCACGTCGATCATCACGACCAGGCGATACTCCTCGCCGGAGCGAAGCCGGGTAACCGGACAGACGGCACACGACGGAAGATGGCAGATGGCCGAGTCGGCCACGGCAAGTCCAGGAAACGTGCGCGCTCCGTCCGGGTCCTCCAGCAAGTAGCGAATCTCCCAGAGCTCCCGGCGCAGGCTTCGCGCGACGTACTGCTCGGAAACGATCCGTCCGGCACGATCCTCAAGGAAGAGGTAGTAGGCGCACGTGCCGGGATAGCCGCTCTCGATCGTCGAGGTCGTCGCCGGATCGAGCAGGTCCAGCCCCCGGATCTCCGCGCGCAGCCACCTCCGGGAACGAAACAGCCGCGCGTCCTCGATCCGCGCCGCGCCGAAGACCTGCCCCCCGCCGACGAGCTGTCCCGCGCACACGGCGATGCTGATGATGAACCAAGACCGGGGCGAACCCCTGATGCCGCTGCTGTGCGTGTTCGCCTAGAACGACCGGCCCAGGCTGATCTGGACAGCCACGGGCCCCTCGGTCGGATCCTCCGTCAAGGGATAACCGACCTCGACGTTGAGAAGCCGGAGCCAAGGGAGACGAAAGAGCGCTCCAAAGCCGACGTCGGCCGACGCGCCGTGCCAGCGGCCGGTTGGGCGCAGGTGATCGCCGACATCGAGGAAGAGCGTGCCCAGCACCAGGGGCCATCGCTGATCCGCGCCCAGCAGCGGCTGGCGCCACTCCGCGCCGGCCTCCCATAGCGCCCGTGTCCCCAGGGGGCCGCTCAGGCTGCCGGCCGGAAAACCGCGCAGGCTCCCTGCACCGCCGGTCACGAATCGACTGAAGTACGGCGAGCCCGGCGCGGCGAAGGCGGAGCGCAGGCGCAACGCCGCGGCGCGTGTCCGCAGAATCGGCATGTAGCACCGCGTATCCAGTTCCGCACTCCAGGCGAAAGGACCGTGATCCGGTTCAGCCAAACGCAGTGCGAATCCGGTCCAGTCTCCCTTCTGCCATGAGCGCTGCCTGTCCCGGCGGTCTCGCAAAAGCCGGACCTCGATATCGAGGAAGTTCACCTGTTTGGCTGCCGGAAGCAATGCGGTCGCGGGCAAGTTCCTGTCTTTGCCATCGCTCTTCAGCGTGGCGGAGGGATGCGCGGAGGACACACCCAGCCAGAGCACGCCTTTCATCCCGCCGCCCAGACGGCCCCGCAGACCGAGTTGCGCCCGATCGCGTTGAATCTCCTGCAGGTAGGAGAGGCTGTCGGCGTAGACGGACCAGCGCTCCTGATAGGTGGCGAGGTTCAGCAGCAGGTCCGGTCCCGCCGAGGCGGCACCCGGGACCTCAAGGTCGCCGTAAAAGCCGAAGGTGCGCAGGCCACGGCGCGCGCTCACGCGAGCCCATCCGCCGCGATGAAAAAGGCCGGTCCGGCGCACCCCGAGGAGGTCTACGTAGCCGCTTCGGAGCGGGTCGCGTCCCGACTCCGGACTCCAAGAGAAAGCGGCGGCTCGGCCGCGCCGTCACCACCGCCCGGATGACTCCCGGCCGGCTGCCGCGCGCTGTATAGATATCGAGCCGGTCAAAAAGGCCGGTGCCGAGCATCTCCGCGCGTGCGTCGAGAAGGATGTCGGGGGTGATGGTCTGGTTCTCGCGCAACGGACAGTGGCGGCGGACGAGAAACTCTGCATCGCCGCCGGCCGGTTCGACGGTGATCGATTCGAGGGTGAATTCGAGGTTGCGTGTGTCCTGGGCGCGCCCTGAGGAGGCACCGAGGAGGATTGCGAGCAGGGAAAGCAGGGCGAGACGGAGATGACGGTGTGTCTTCATGAGGGTGCTCCGATCCCCGATGATGCAGCTTTGCGGAACCGCGTGCAGTGCTTGTCCGAACCGCCGCGGTAGAAGATACCACGGTGCGGCGGCAGCGCAACCGGCATTCCGGCCATGATGGAGACCAGTGTAGACGCGGGACGAGGTCGTCGCATGACACCTGGCCACGATCCCGTCCGGGTCACAGCGCCGGGAAAGTCTTCGTCGTGTCGACGCTGCCCGGCCGGAGAAAAACACGCGGATCCGCTTCGCCTGCTCCGCTTCGCCGTGGGAACGTCGCGGCCTTCTGCGCTACACTGGATGCCTTGCCGCAACCAGGAGGACCGCCTGCATGCCCTTGGCCGAGCGCTGCCGTCACAACTTCCCTCACGGGGCCATCGAACGGGGAGAGCAGTACTTTCGCGCGCGTCGCGTCCGGATCACGGAGCTTGTTTCGGGGGCGGTCACGGCCGAGGTCCAAGGGACCGATCGCCGGCCCTACCGGGTCTCCCTCGACTGGGTTGAGGTGGTGGAAGACAAGACGCTGTTCTACACCTGTTCCTGTCCGTACGCGCAGTCGGGGACTTGTTGCAAGCACCTCTACGCCGTCGTCCTGGATCTGGATGCGCGAGGCGTGGGGGCATCGGTCCCCGGTCGGGGTCCGCTGATGCTGGCTCCCGATTCGGCGCTGGAAGAAGACGATTGGGACGACGAAACGGGATGGGACCCGAGCGAACCGGCGGAACGGCCGTCTTTGCCGGCAGCAGCTCCACGCCGCGCGGCTTGGATTCACCCTCTCGACATTATCCGGACCGCCCTAGCGTCTCCACCGGATGCGGACACGCGTGCGACAGCCATCGAGGGAGATGTCTGGTATATCCTGGACGCCTCGGAGCTCCGGCGCTCCGAACGCCTCACCCTTCTCTTTCACACCAGAAAGGTGAAGCGGGACGGCACGTGGGGCGCGTTCAAGCGGCTCTCGGTCGACCGCGAGGGAAGAGTGACGTTTCCCGATCCCGCCGACCGGATGATCTTCCAGGAGCTGCTGGGAGCGGATCTGAACGATCCGCGGGCCGGCTGGTCATCGTGGTCCGCGGGCCGCCGGTCTTCCGTTTCCCAAGCGACTCTTCGCCTGTCTCAGTACGACACCCTTCTTCCCCGTCTCTGCCTGACCGGACGCTTCGCCACCATGGAATACACGCCGGGGCTCCCGTTGTCCTCGGCGCCGCTGCAATGGGATGGAGACGCCCCCTGGGGTTTCCAGCTTCGGATCGAGCGGGCGACGAATGGAAGCTCATGGAACATCTCGGGGGAACTGGTTCGAGGGGATGATCGCAGCGCTCCGAGCGAGCCCTGGATGATCTGGAGGACCGGCCTGTTTATCAAGGACGCCGTGTTCCACCGGCTTGAGGATCCGGCCGCGTACCCCTGGATCGTCGCGCTGCAGCAATTGGGTACGATCCAGGTGCCCGTGTCGGAGGAAGCCGCGCTGCTCGAAGCGATCTGGAACATGCCCCATTTGCCGCCTCTGGTTTGGCCGGACGAGCTCCGCCGCGATGCCCGGCGAGGAACACCGAGGCCGTGCGTGCAGATCCGGCCGGTGGGTCACTCCATGCGGGGGGACATCCTGGAGGCGCTGGTGACGCTCGACTACGATGGGCACCGGATCGATCCGGGTCTTTCGGAGCGGATGGTGGTGCAGAGTTCTGACCACGCACTGCTCCTGCGAGATGCACAGAAGGAGCTGGAGCTGCGTCACCAGATTCTCTCCCTGGGGCTTCGCCCATCACCGTACCGCGACCAGCGCCCCTGGGCTTTCGAGCTTCGAGCCGGTGTTCTTCCTCGGGTGGTTCGGTCCCTCATCACCATGGGATGCTCCGTGGAGGCTGACGGAAAGCTGATCCGTTCCGCCGGTCCCGTGTCCTTGCGGGTCACATCCGGCGTGGACTGGTTCGACCTTCATGGCCAGGTCGAGTTCGGAGACACCTCGGCCCCGTTTCCGGACATCCTTCGAGCCCTGAAGAGCGGGGCGACCACCATCACGTTGGGCGACGGATCTGAAGGCATGCTTCCGGAGGAATGGCTGCGACGCTATGGCCCGCTGGCCGATCTGGGAACGACGGTGGATGGCAACCTCCGCTTCGGCCGCGCCCAGACCGTTCTCCTGGACGCCTTGCTGGCCTCGGAGGAGCGGCTCACGGTGGACGCGTCCTTCGACGAACTGC
This sequence comes from Candidatus Eiseniibacteriota bacterium, assembly GCA_903844735.1. Lineage (GTDB taxonomy): Bacteria > Eisenbacteria > RBG-16-71-46 > CAIMUX01 > CAIMUX01 > CAIMUX01. Next base: position 5,015 of record CAIMUX010000125.1, on the reverse strand, counting down.
GTTCTCAGCTTCGTTCCTTCGAAGGCATTCAGCCCAGCAGCCCGCCGCGCGGCTTTCACGGAACCCTTCGCCCCTATCAGAAGCTCGGCCTGGGCTGGCTCCAGTTCCTCCGCCGGTTCAGCTTCGGTGGTTGTTTGGCCGACGACATGGGGTTGGGCAAGACAGTGCAGGTTCTGGCCCTTCTCCAGGATCGCTGCCCGGACTGCTCATCCGAGACGCCGCGGAGTCCTTCGTCCAAGACACGTCCGAGCCTGGTCGTGGCCCCGCGGTCGGTGGTGCACAACTGGTGTGACGAGGCCAGCCGCTTCACGCCCCGTCTGCGGGTGCTGAACTACACGGGGCTCGATCGCGCTGAACTGCGGAAGACGTTCGATTCCCATGACCTCGTTGTGACGACCTACGGGACCCTGCGGCGCGACATCCTGCAGCTTCGCGAGATCACCTTCCACCATGCGATCCTGGACGAAGCGCAGAACATCAAGAACGCAGCCTCGCAGGCAGCCAAAGCGACGCGGCTCCTGAAAGCCCGCCACCGCCTGGCCCTGACCGGGACGCCGGTGGAGAATCATCTGGGGGAGCTGTGGTCTCTGTTCGAGTTCCTGAACCCGGGGATGCTGGGATCTTCTTCGTGGATGCGTCCGCTGGCCGGCAAATCGAAAGGGCGGGACGAGGATGCCGCTCGCCTTCTCGGCCAGGCCCTCCGGCCCTTTCTCTTGCGGCGGACCAAGGGAAAGGTTCTCACCGAGCTTCCGAAGAAGACCGAACAGACGCTGATCTGCGAGATGGAGGGCAGCCAGAAGCGGTTGTACAACGAGCTCAAGGAACACTACCGCATACACCTGTCGAAGAAGATCGAGTCGCTGGGTCTGGCCCGGTCCAAGATTCACGTCCTAGAAGCGCTGCTGCGGTTGCGCCAGGCGGCCTGCCATCCCGCGTTGATCGATCCCGCGCGCCGCGGGGAAAAAGCGGCCAAGCTGGAGGCCCTGGAAGAGCAACTCCTGGAGATCCGCGCGGAAGGGCACAAGGCGTTGATCTTCTCCCAGTTCACGAGCTTCCTCAGCCTCGTACGCGACCGTCTGGTCCAACGGGAGCTGGTCTTTGAATACCTGGATGGCAGCACCCGCGACCGCGGCGAGCGGATCCGCCGGTTCCAGGAGGATCCGGACTGCGGGCTCTTCCTCATCAGCCTGAAGGCCGGGGGCACCGGGTTGAACCTGACCGCCGCGGACTACGTGTTCATTCTCGATCCGTGGTGGAATCCGGCCGTGGAAGCGCAGGCCGTCGACCGCACGCACCGGATCGGGCAGACCCGGCCGGTCTTTGCCTACCGGCTGATCTGCCGCGATACGGTGGAGGAAAAGATCCTGGAGCTGCAGAAGGAAAAGCGCGTCTTGGCGGATGCCATCCTCACCGAGGACCACAGTCTGATTCGGAACCTGACGGCGGAGGACTTGGAGTTGTTGCTGGGGTAGCGCCCGCGGACGGCATGGATTTGGGCCACCGCGTGTTCGGCCTGATGATGGAGGAGGCCGGCGCGGGGTTCGTGCTTTCGAACACCTCGAAGAAGATCTACCCGGACGTGCCGGTGATCCTGCTGACGGCGGTGGCATCGGCCACGGGCATGGATTTCCGGCCGAAGTCGACAGCCGCGCGGGCGTGGGTGAAGGCGGGTACGATCCTCGACAAGCCGGTGCGGCCGGAGCAGCTTCGGGAAGACGTGAAGAAGCTGTTGCACTGCTGAGGCGGGCGGGGCGGTCCTGCCGGGGACGGGGGACGGCGCGGACTGACAGCAGAGATGGATCGGCATGAGTTCCTGAAGAGCGCTGGTGGGCTTGGCGTCTGCGCATGTGCCTTTCGTCTTGTGCTTCCCGAGTTACCGAACGGTGTCGTGTCCGCCGTCTCCGAGGTCTGTGGAACGACTGATCTACGCGCAACGGAGAGATCACGCCGCACCGCTGGACACTGACGGAGACCTCACGCAAGGTCCGGTTGCCGCTTCACGACGGCGGGATCGGAAGGGAACGCGAGAACAACCATCGGGACTGTCTGCGCGGGCGATCGAGCACCTGGGACACGCGAGGGCGTCCGGGCCCATCAGCGCGAGAGCGTGGAGGCCGGCGACGTCTCCGGCCACCTCCCGGTGGTCTTCGTGGCGCCACCCAAGGCCACGGCGATCGCGAGGACCAGGCAGCGCGGCCCTCGCGGCAAGAAGAGAGGGGTCTGGAGAACGGAAGACCGCCACCAGCGCGGCCGTGGCCCGGCGGCTCACGGGTAGCCCGGAAAGGACCTCGACGTTGTCTCGGAACTCGGTCATACTCATCCGAACGCACTCGGGGGGGGACTCGGAGGGCACCGAGTGGTGCTCGTGGGCGATCAAGCATCTTCGTATCGGCAGGAGTCTTGATGGGCATACCCCCTCTTCGTTTGGACCTGCGTCAAGCCCAGCTCGTTCACTCCCTGCGCCGGCTGTTCGTCGGGTATGACGACTCTGCCCGTGAGCACGTGGCCCGGGACGGAGTCCTCCTGATTCGCGGGTTCCTCCTCACACAGCGTTCGACGTGGCGGTTTGCGTTCCGGGGCGACTACGATGAGGCGGTGAGCAATGTCGCGCACGACGTGATGACTGGGCTCCTGACCCCCGTTCGTCAGCCCACGGGCGTGCTGAGTTTCTCATCTCTGCGACGGTGGATGGCGACGGCGGTCGTGTCTTTGGAACACGACTCGTGCGACACGCCGGCCGCGGAGCTCTTAGACCTTGGCTTCGACGTCTGCCCCGACGATCTGCTCCTCCACGCCTTTCGGCGGCTCGCTTTCAAACTCGCGACCCAACGGGTGAGCGCCGAACGCCGTGCGCTTCATGCCCACCAGGCCCGACTCGCGCGCAACATCACGCGCTTCTGTCGGAAAGGCGGGTCGATTCAGGTTGTCCGCGGGCTCTGGGGCAGCAGGCTTCTCGTCAGTGAGTGCTCGGACCGATCGTTCGGTCAAATACCCCGAAGCGACCTCCCGGTAATCCTCGGCCCGGGAGAGCTGTTCACGTCCCGGGAGATCCTTGCCCGCTTGACGGGCCACTTGATTCCGAGAGACGGCCATGGCGGTCACTGTTACCTCTGGGATGTCGTTACGACGGCTTTCGAGCTCCGTCGGGCTTCGTTGCGTCGCCACGCGGAGGAGAGCGACCGGCGGCGGCTAAATAGCTTCGCATGAATCAAAATCACCTGGAGTCGTGAAATCTGGTAACCCATATGGAATTCTGGGCTTCACAGCGTGGGACCTCACCTGTTTCTCTGGAGGTGTCAAAGCCAAACCAGGAAACAAGGAGGTCCCACGATGCGAACTCGACTCCGACTGTCTCGCGCCGCTCGGCGACGCCTGTAGCGACTCGACCGCCAGACCCGCGACGCCGATCTTCGCGTCCGCTGCCGCGTCATCCTCAAGGTGGATCAAGGGCTCTCGGGTCGAGCGGCCGCCGGGGAAGTCGGTTGTGCCCCGTCGACCGCCGCCCGGATCGTAGCGCGCTTCCTGGCCGAGAACGAAGTGTCTTTGTACGACCGCCGGTCCGAGAACGGGGAGCGGAAGGTCGACGAGGATGTCCAGCACGGCTTGGTGGAAATCCTCCAAGCGACGCCGGGCACGTTCGGGTTCCCGCGGACTACCTGGTCCCTGGAGTTGCTGGCCCGGGTGGCGGCCGAGAAACTCAATGTCTGCATCTCGGTCGGACATATGTGGAAGGTGCTGCGGCACCTGAAGGTACGCTGGGGCTGCGCCAGGCCGATCGTGGCCTGCCCCTGGCGGGCGGCCCGCCGTCGGCGGCGGATCCGGGAACTGCGAGAACTGCAGCGGAGTGCGGGCCCTCGAGAGCCCGTCCTCTTCGAGGACGAGATCGACATCCACTTGAACCCGCGGATCGGTCGGGACTGGATGCTTCCGGGTCAACAGAAGCTGGTGCTGACTCCCGGGAAGAACCGGAAGGCCTTCATCGCGGGAGCCTACGATCCGAGAACCGGTCGACTCGTTTGCGTCGATGGAGACCGGGAAGGCTGTCTGGCTGCTCCTCAACCTGCTCCGCGCGATCCTGGTGGTCTACCGTTCGGTCCGTCGGATCCACCTGATCCTCGACAACTACGTCATCCACAAGAGTCAGGCGGTGGAAGCGTTTCTTCAGACCATCGGGCAGAAGATCCGCCTTCACTTCCTTCCGCCCTACTGCCCGGAGGAGAACCGGATCGAGCGCCTCTGGAGGGACGTTCATGACAACGTCACCCGCAACCACCGTTGCCGCACGCTCCAGGACCTTCTGGACCAGGTTTGCATCTACCTGGAATCCAGGCTCAAGGTCCGTTGGGGAGCTTCCTGTCATGTGTAACATTCCTGTCGCCGAATCAGGCGAAGCTATTTAGACGGAGTCTACACCGTCGGCGCGGCCGGTAGTGCTGGGTCCACCGTCGGGACCTACATCCCCGGACAGTGGTGTTTCATGACACTCCACTTGGACACCACGAACGACCGGTTTGACGTGGTTGTGAACGGACCCGGCGTGGTCGGTGGTCACGCACAACTGCTCAATCTCCCCTTCGCGCATGTCCTGGATACGGTGAACTATGTCCAGTTCTGGGCGGACGGCAACGGCAGTAATGACTTCGGATTGGACTCCATTGTGCTGGAGGACGATGCGTGTCCGCCGGTACCGGTCGAGAACACATCCAAGGGGGAGTTCAAGCGGCTTTACAGCGGTCGGTGATGGAACGATGGGGGCGGGATGGTCGCCGGCGTTCGCAGGACGCCTGCGGATCTGGATCGTCTGACTTCTGTTGACGCTATGGCCCCGTGCTCCTTCAGCACCCGATAGCGGAACCTGCCTGGACATCAGAGGAACCGTGTCCTTTCGGCAACGCTGCACAGGGCGGTTTCAGCAGGGGCGCGCGGGAGCGTTCGCGCCGTCATTCCCGGCGGGCGGGTGGACCGGCGGCCTTCTGAACCGGTCGGAGGAGATCGTCGGGTGCCGCGCCGCGGTC
>CAIMUX010000124.1 GCA_903844735.1 Candidatus Eiseniibacteriota bacterium | reverse complement strand
TGCCGTTCCCGTGGGAAACTCGGTCCCCTCGAAGAGGAGGGGTGAGCCCAGGGTCCCTTGGGCCTTGAGGCGCAGAGGGGCCAGCAGCAAGCTCAGATTGTGCCGGTCACGCATGCGATAGGTACAGCGAAGACGTAGGAAGGCGCCCGCGTCGGTGGAGAGATCGTCCGTGAAGGAAATGTCCGTGCCCCCCTTGCCCGGGATGCGGACATCGTTGTACCCGGCAAACGTCGCCCCGGACTCCAGGTCGAGGAACCACTGAGCCCGGGCGGAGTGAGGGACGCAGACTGCGCCCAGGACGATCGCGGCGGCCATGGCCAGAGAACGTGACATGATAGCCCTCCCTACGACTCCGTAGCCCGACCCGATCCGGCGGTGCCCTCTGCCTCTGTGTGCACCAGGCGCGCCGGTTAAGGATGTCACCAGGCTTCGATGCGCCAGTCGGGCGGGTGGCGGGTGTTGGCCACCCCATTCCGCGGAGACGCCAAATTCTACCCGGAATCACTTCCTCGCCCCAACGGTTCGCGCGCCCCGCGCCGCCTCGCCAGGCCAGCTTCCCCCGCTCGTGGCCGCCGCCGGCGATTGTTAGGGGGCTTCGGAGCCGGAACTCCCCGGATCGCCCATATCGGACGGGCAGGCTACCGCTTCCCCGCATGCTAGAATCCCCTTCATGAGTGAGTCAGCCCGAACCGGCGGACGCACCGGAGAGAAGCCGGGCTCGATGGAACAGGTCCTCGGCCAGCACTGGCACGAGGTTCCCGACGCTGACGTCCTCGCGCTGCTCGGCGCGAATTGGGACGTGGGTCTGGACGCGGCGGAGGCGAGCCGGCGTCGGGAGCGCTTCGGCGCGAACGCCCTGACCGAGAGAAAGGGACAGAGTCCTCTCGTCCGCTTCCTCCTCCAGTTTCACCAGCCGTTGATCTACATCCTCCTGGCCGCCGCGCTGGTCACCGCGGTCCTGAAGGCGATCGTGGACGCCGGCGTGATCTTCGGGGTCGTTGTGGCCAACGCGATCGTCGGATTCCTTCAGGAGGCGAAGGCGCTGAAGGCGATCGATGCGCTGGCGAAGAGCCTGCTCAGCCACGCCACGGTACTCCGCTCCGGCCGGCGGGAGCGAACCTCTTCGCGGGACTTGGTGCCGGGAGACGTGGTCTTCCTCCAGTCGGGAGACAAGGTTCCGGCGGATCTCCGCCTGATCCAGATCCGCAGCCTGCAAATCGACGAATCGGCCCTCACCGGTGAGTCGCTTCCCTCCACCAAGCGCCTGGCGGTGCTTCCCCGGGAGACCCCTCTCGGAGACCGCGCGAACATGGCGTACTCGTCCACCCTCGTGACCTACGGAACCGGAACCGGGGTCGTCGTGGCGACCGGGGATGCGACGGAGATCGGCCGCATCTCCGAGCTGATCGCCTCGGTTGAGACCCTCGAGACCCCGCTGACCAGGAAGATCAAGAAGTTCAGCAACGTCCTCCTCGTCGCGATCCTGATCCTCGCCGGTCTCGCCTTCGTGGTGGGTCGCCTGCACGGCTCCTCGACGCTCGACATGTTCCTCGCCGCCGTAGCTCTGGCGGTTGGGGCGATTCCCGAGGGGCTTCCGGCCGCGGTCACCGTCATCATGGCCGCGGGAGTTTCCCGGATGGCCAAGCGCAACGCGATTATCCGAAGGCTTCCGGCCGTGGAAACCCTGGGAAGCACCACGGTGATCTGCTCCGACAAGACCGGGACACTCACGCAGAACCAGATGACGGTCCAAGAGATCTTCGCCGCCGGTGAGAGTTACACGGTGACGGGACCCGGCTACGATCCAGTCGGCACGATACAAAGGGAAGGATCGACGGACGGATCTGCGGTCGGTGCGAGTGCTTCCCCGGCCGTTTTCCGGTGTCTGATCGCCGGGCTTCTCTGTAACGACTCGGATATCGGCCAGACGGATGGTCTCTGGACGGTCCACGGGGATCCCACGGAGGGCGCGCTGATCTCCGCGGCGATGAAGGGCGGACTCAAACGGGAGGACTTCGCGAGGTCGCACCCGCGGCTGGACGCGATCCCGTTCGAGTCGGAGCACCAGTATATGGCGACCCTTCACGGTGCGGGAGCTGGCAGGACGCCTGTGGCCTTCCTCAAGGGATCGGCGGAGAGCATCCTCCCACGATGCAGTGCGGCCCTCGGGAACGAGCGGGAGGAGAGCCTCGACCTCGATTCGGTTCGGCGCCGGATCGACGAGATGGCGGGGAGGGGACTCCGGGTCCTGGCCCTGGCCAGCAAAACGTTCCCTGAGCACACGGCGACGATCGATCACGCCGACGTTGCGGACGGGCTGCTCTTCCTGGGGCTCCAAGCGATGATCGACCCGCCGCGACCCGAAGCGGCCGCCGCGATCGCCGCCTGCCGGAGGGCCGGGATCCAGGTGAAGATGATCACGGGCGACCATGCAGTCACCGCCGCGGCGATCAGCCGGCAGATCGGTATCCTGCAGGGCGAGCCCGAGAGTTCAAGGTCCGCGTCGGGTGAAAGACATGAGCATCCCCCGGTCCTGACCAGCCGGGATCTGGAGCAGTTGTCGGACGAGGGTCTGATAGCTGCTGCGAACCAAACGGCGGTCTTCGCGCGTGTCAGTCCCGAGCACAAACTCCGCCTGGTTGAAGCCCTGCAGGCTCGCGGTCAGGTTGTGGCCATGACCGGCGACGGGGTCAACGACGCGCCGGCTCTCCGTCGCGCGGACATCGGTGTGGCCATGGCCCTCGGTGGGACGGAGGCCGCGCGCGAGGCGGCCGACATGGTCCTCACGGACGACAACTTTGCCTCGATCCAGGCCGCGGTCGAGGAAGGGCGTGGGGTCTTTGACAACCTGCAGAAGTTCATCGTCTGGACGCTCCCGACCAACGGGGGAGAGGGGCTTGTACTCTTACTGGCCATCCTCCTGGGGATCACCCTTCCGATCCTTCCCGTTCAGATCCTCTGGATCAACATGACGACGGCGATTACGCTCGGGATGACGCTGGCCTTCGAGCCGAAGGAGCGGGGGATCATGGAACGCCCCCCCATCAACCCCAAGGCGCCACTCTTGTCGAGCCTCCTCGTCCAGAGAGTCCTCCTCGTGTCGTTCCTCCTTTGCGCGGCGGTGTTCGGTGTCTTCGAGTGGGAGCTGGCCCGCGGAGCCTCCGCGGCGGAGGCGCGGACCGCGGCCGTGGGGGCGATCGTCTTCGGAGAGATGTTCTACCTCTTCAACTGCAGGTCGCTCTCGCGTTCGTTCGTGAGCGTGGGAATCTTCTCGAATCCATACATCTGGGTGGGCGTCGGATCGATGACTCTCCTGCAGATCCTCTTCACGCACGCACCGGCCATGAATCGCCTCTTCCACACGCGGCCCCTAAGCATCGAGGCCTGGGCGCTCGTCATCGGCGCAGGCCTGCTTGTCTCCACCATCGTCGGGCTGGAGAAATCGGTGCGCCAGCGCCGCGGGCGCGCGGCTTCTGCTGCCGATTCGGAGATGGCAGGATCTGCATAGATGGGCAAGGCGGGCGCGACGGGATCTCGCCGGAAAGCACCGTCTCCCGATGGCCTGGAAGGATCAACCTGGTTTCCGAAGCTGTGCAAGACGCTCGTCTCAGGGGGGCTGGGTGACCATCGCCGCGTTGATCGCCTTGAGATTCTCTCCGGACGAGTAGAATCGGCGCTGCTCCGTCGAAGCGAGACCTCAGGGGCCGACCTTACGGGCCAACCATACGGGCCGGCTTGACTTCCGGGGGCGGCGGAACCTAACCTCGCCATCGTATGAGGATGATCAAAGCGAAGACCCCTATCGTCCGACTGACCTGGGTCGCATCTCTGGTCGCGACGGCGCTCTCCTTCGCTTCCGTCGCCGCTCGGGGCGAAGAACCCGCGGCGAGTCGTGCCCCCACGGTGACCGTCCGCGCCGGTCTCAGCCTTTCCGAACACTACGGGACGAAAGAACGCGACCAGGAGTACGACGTGAAGAGCCGGCGACGGACGAGCGCCGTGGCTGGGGTCTCGCTCCATCTGCCGGTGACCGAGCGGCTCGGGCTCCAGCAGGAGGTTTGGTACGTCCGCCAGGGCTCGCGGCAGAGGATCGGGGTCGAGATCCTGGAAATCCCGGCCGTAATCGATGTCACCTACGACCTGGACTACATCGAGATCCCCGTCCTGCTCCGTTTCGAATGGAGACCATCAAGACGCCCGACCCTGTACGGTCTCTCCGGCTGGGCGCTCGCTCTCCGCGTGCACGACCACTACGCCTTGCGGGGCGAGGTGAGTGACAGCACGCAGACGATTCCGCTGCGCGCTGACGCCGGTCTGGTGCACTCCGAATCCGTTCTCGCAGGTAGCGGTGTTCCAACGGCGAGAGTCGGCGGACGGGCCGCTCCGGGTGCAGATCCTCGACGCCCAGGGAAGGACGATCAGGGTGCTGGCCCAGGTTGATCCGGCCAGCGCCGGGCAGGCACTTCGCTGGGACGGCCGCGACGCGCACGGGCGGGAGGTTCCCGCCGGCACGTACTTCTGGCGCGCCGAAGACCGCGAACGATCACTCTCGGCGAAGTTGGTCCGGATTCGGTAGTATCAAATGACTCCCGGCGCCCCCGGCGGTCGGTCATGGTCCTGCTCCCGGCTCGGAGCGCGGCGATGCGCATCCGGGGGACGATAGACCGACTTATGGGTTCGCGAGAAACTGCTCCCGCACCGGCTCTACGAGCGACTTGTTGCAGTAGTAGCTGCGGATGGCGATATGACAGCGGCGACAGGTGCTCGTCCTCACGAACTCCTCGATGAGCTCCGCCGGCGACTCGCAGCGCATCGGCTTGTGCGCGCACGGCCAATGGTGGCCCTCGGGCCTGATGAGCAGGAAACGACACCCCGCGCAGGCCAGGAGAATCGGGAGAAGTGTCGACGCGAGGCCTGTCCTGCTCCGCGACCGGCACGGCCTGCCGCGTTTTCGGGGAAACACGGAGGGATGAATGAAGACCGAACGGAAACACCGACTGCTACCGTTGACGCTCATGCTCCTGGCCCTGATGGCGTGCGGCAAGTCCCCCCAGGGACGCTCGCCCGCGGCTGCGCCGGGAGTCTCCGGCCGCCTCGAAGCCGGCCTGCGCGTTTTGACCTTCGATCCCAAGGCGCAAGACCAGCACCTGTGCGTCTATCGGGGCGACTACGTGCGACCTGAACTGAGCACCGGCGAGCCGTTCACGCTGGAAATCCCCGCGCTCAAGGTCGTCCAGCGATTCCCCGGAACAGCCGACGAGCCGACCCACTTCAAGGTGCCGGACGCCGGCTCCTTCGTATTCCGGATCGGTGCCGCCGGCGGGACCATCGAGGCGGTGGAATACCGGGCGGCAACCTATCGCGAGGTCTCGGCCAAGGAGGCCGCCTTGCAGATCGCGAACCTGAAGCCCGTGATCGTCGATGTACGCACGCCGGGCGAGTTCGCCGGCGGGCATCTCGAGGGCGCGGTCCTGATCCCGGTGCAGGAGTTCCAGCGGCGCCTCGGCGAACTGACACCGTACAAACAGGTCCCGGTCTTCGTCTACTGCAGGTCCGGCAACCGCAGCACGGTCGCCGCCAAGCTCCTGGTCGACTCGGGATTCGAAAACGTGATCAACCTGCGCCGGGGAATCGTGGACTGGACGCAGGAGGGCCTACCCGTCGTCAAATGAGCCGGCCTGAGGGCGGCGGGCCCGGGAAACAGAACTGGCCCGGCGGCGACAGCCTCCGGAACCGCCGCTGCGGGCACTCAACTCTCTAGCAGCCTTCCCGCGTCCGCAAAGATCGCTTCGGTCACGCGGGAGCGCCTGGTGAAGGTGGGACTCCCGCGGGCTGCGGACCAGCTCAACACGCTCATCTCGGAAGCCGTGTCGGGGAACATCTCCCCGCATATCTTCCTCGACCGGTTGCTCGAGGAGGAGCAGCGTCACCGGGAGGAGCGCCGGATCCGGACCTCGCTCGTGCTCGGCGGCCTGCCCACTGGGCAGACTGGCGACGGGCGGGAGTCGGACCATCACGAGCGGTCACGGGGCGCGTGGTGGGGAGTGTTCGTCGGCGATGCGCCGGCCACGCCGATCCGATGATGCTACCTGGTCGTACGCTGCGCGCACAAGGTGACACCGCGTTTCGTTGCCCTGCAACTCCGGAAGCGAGCGTGCTTGCAGGCGAACAGCCATCGGCAGGGACTCGCGCAGACACGACCCGGTCCGGGGTTGCCCGATGCCAGGTCGCGGCTGCGCTGTGAAGGGCCCGTGAGCCCCTTCCTCAGAGATCACGCAAGGTCGAAGCGATCCAGGTTCATCACCTTGCTCCAGGCCGCCGCGAAGTCACGCACGAACGCCTGCTGCGAGTCGCTGCACGCATAGACCTCTGCCAGGGCACGTAGTTGTGAGTTCGAACCGAAGACGAGATCGACGACCGTACCCGTCCACTTGAGCTCGCCCGTCTTCCGATCACGCCCCTCGAACAAACCTTCGGACTTGGCAGATCTCTGCCACTTCGTGTTCATGTCGAGGAGATTCACGAAAAAGTCATTGCTCAATGTCTCGGGTCGCTTGGTGAGAACGCCTTGCTTGGACTGCTCGAAGTTCGCATTGAGGGCGCGCATGCCGCCGACCAGAACCGTCATCTCAGGGGCGGTAAGGGTCATCAATTGCGCCTTGTCCACCAGCAGCTCAGCCGCCGATCCCTGGCTCCCCTTGCGGATGTAGTTGCGGAAACCGTCTGCGGTCGGCTCCAGCACGGCGAACGAGTCCACATCGGTCTGCTCCTGGGACGCGTCCATGCGCCCCGGCGAGAAGGGAACCTCCAGGTCGTAGCCGGCCTTCTTCGCAGCGACCTCGACAGCCGCGCAGCCGCCCAGAACGATCAGGTCAGCCAGTGAGACCTTCTTTCCGCCGGACTGCGCGCCGTTGAAGTCCTTCTGGATCGCTTCCAGCGTCTGCAGGACCTTCGCCAGCTCGGCCGGCTGGTTGACTTCCCAATCCCTTTGCGGCGCTAGGCGAATGCGTGCCCCGTTGGCCCCGCCGCGCTTATCGGAGCCGCGGAACGTCATCGCAGACGTCCAGGCCGTCGTGACCAGTCGGGAGATGGAAAGGCCGGATGCGAGGATCATGGCCTTCAGGGCCACCATGTCCTGCTCCCCGATCAGTTCATGATCCACTGCGGGAACAGGGTCCTGCCAAAGCAGTGGCTCCGCAGGAACGAGCGGGCCAAGGTAGCGCGCGACGGGCCCCATGTCGCGGTGCGTCAGCTTGAACCAGGCCCTGGCGAACGCATCCGCGAGTTCCTGGGGATTCGCGAGGAATCGCCGCGAGATCGTCTCGTACGCCGGGTCCATCCTCAGGGCAAGGTCCGCCGTGGACATCATCGGGGCGTGGCGCCTTGACGGATCGTGGGCATCCGGTACCGTGCCTGCTCCGGCGCCACCCTTGGGCGTCCACTGGTGCGCGCCGGCAGGGCTCCTAGTCAACTCCCACTCAAAGCCGAACAGGGTCTCGAAGTAGCTGTTGTCCCACGTGATCGGGGTGGGGGTCCATGCACCCTCCAGCCCGCTGGTGATCGCATGGACACCCTTGCCGCTGCCGAAGGTGTTCTTCCAGCCGAGGCCTTGATCCTCGATGTCGGCACCCTCGGGCTCGGGACCGACATACTGACCCGGATCGGCAGCGCCATGGCACTTGCCGAAGGTGTGTCCGCCGGCGACGAGCGCCACGGTCTCTTCGTCATTCATGGCCATGCGGGCGAAGGTCTCCCGGATGTCCCGCGCCGAAGCGACCGGGTCGGGCTTGCCGTTGGGACCCTCCGGATTCACATAGATCAGCCCCATCTGAACGGCGCCGAGCGGGTTGGCGAGCTCACGGTCTCCGCTGTAGCGCTCGTCCGCCAGCCACTTGCCCTCAGGCCCCCAGTAGATGTCTTCTTCCGGCTCCCAGATGTCCTCGCGCCCACCGGCGAAACCGAAAGTCCTGAAACCCATCGAATCCAGGGCGACGTTGCCGGCGAGGATCATCAGGTCGGCCCAGGAGATCTTCCGGCCGTACTTCTGCTTGATCGGCCAGAGCAGCCGGCGCGCCTTGTCGAGGTTTCCGTTGTCCGGCCAGCTATTGAGGGGCGCAAACCGCTGTGCTCCGGAGCCCGCGCCGCCGCGACCATCAGAGATACGGTACGTGCCTGCGCTGTGCCACGCCATACGGATGAAGAACGGCCCATAGTGACCATAGTCCGCGGGCCACCAGTCCTGCGAATCCGTCATCAAGACATGGAGGTCCTTGACCACTGCATTCAGGTCCAGGTTCTTGAACTCCTCGGCGTACTTGAACGCCTCGCCCATGGGGTCGGACTTCGAGGAGTGCTGGTGCAAGATCTTCAGGTTCAGTTGGTTGGGCCACCAGTCTGCGTTCGTCGGGGCCCCAGCCGCTGTATGTTTACGCCCGCCGCCCGAGAACGGGCACTTTGCTTCGTCTGACATGGTTCTCTCCTTGGGCTGTTTGCAATGAACTGCAACATCCAACCCATGACCTGGTCGGTGAACGTCCGCCGCTCGGTTCCCAGGGCTGACCGCCCGTCGGTCCTGGCGAAGTTGCTATGAGCAAAGCCGTTGCATCCTACCTGGGTTGGTCACCGGTCGATCCCAAGGAAACCAGAACGAGCAGCAGGCAGGTGACGTGGGTCATGTCTTGCTGGTCCCCTGTTTGGCGACGGCGATACCGGTTCGGGAGAATCAGGTTGAGTCCCGACTCCACGGTTAGGATAGCAGAACGATGACGCGGCCGGATCCGGGATCCGTGCCGCCCGGCAGATCGCGGTACTGCTTGTAGTATCTACACAGTACAGGGCACAGAACGGGCAAGAGCTCCAGCCTCAGCCCGACGTCTCCGGCTTCTCGATTCTTCCGTCCGGATACTTCGCAAACCGTTCGAGGGCGGATCCATGGACCATCTCATGCTGCGGCCAGAGTCCGGCTCCTGCCACTGCGCCCAGCGAGGCGAGGCCCGCCAGGAATCGTCTGCGAGTCCATTCAATCGACATGAATTCCTGCCTCTCTCCAAAATGTCTCCACGACGCAGGTGGACTGCAGTGCACTCAGGGGGACTCCAGGGGACTCGATCGATGGCACCAACACCCTGGCAGCAAACCTGTTAGGCAGCGAAGTCATCCGCCGGCAACAGGTTATGGATTTGTTGCCAGAAGGGTTCAAGTCCCGTCGACCCCGCCATAACTTCTTGTTGCGTAGTGAGTTGTCAGTGGGGTCGGGGGGCTCGGCTTGTCGGGTGCAGTGTGGTCATCCGAGCTTGTTTTCACCAGCAGCCTCCTCGGGCAAGTTCCGGTGACTGGGGTGGCGCGGGCCTTTCTCCCCCGCTAGAATCCGCCTCGCGGCGACGATTGCAGGTGTCGAACGGTTCTCGCGTAGAGAGGGCGACGGGGACCCGGATGGGTTTCCGGGACTCGCTGCGGAGAATTCCCTCCCCGCAGGGCACCGTGGAGGCTGACGCATGACCGAGCGCGATGATGACGCCCGTGGGGATGTGGTCCTCTACCAGGCCGCCGACGGCACTGTCAGTCTGGATGTCCGCCTGGAGCGGGAGAGCCTCTGGTTGAGCCTCAACCAGATTGCCGCGCTGTTCGAGCGGGACAAGTCCGTCATCTCCAGGCATCTCCGCAACATCTTCAAGGAAGGGGAGTTGGAGCGACAGGCAACGGTTGCCAATTATGCAACAGTTCAAGTCGAAGGCGAGCGAACGGTGACCCGCCTTGTCGAGTTCTTCAACCTCGACGCCATCATCTCCGTCGGCTACCGGGTCAACTCCAAACGCGGCACCCAGTTTCGCATCTGGGCGACCCGCGTCCTTCGCGACCATGTCTTTCAGGGCTACTCCGTCAACCTGAACCGCCTGCGAGATCTGAATCAGACGGTGCGCCTAGTCGCCGGCGTCATTGACCGCAAGGATCTCTCGGGAGACGAGGCGAAGGCGCTGCTGCGGGTACTCGGCGAATACAGCCACGCGCTGGATCTGCTCGATGACTACGACCATCAGCGCGTCGGGGCGCCCGACATCACGAGCCCAGTCGTCCACATGCTGAGCTACGAGGAGGCCACCCGCGTCATCGGCCGGTTGCGGGAGCGGTTCGGCGAGTCCACGCTCTTCGGCGTCGAGAAGGACAAGGGGCTGGCGAGCGCTTTGGGCGCGGTCATGCAAACCTTCGGCGGGGAAGATCTCTATCCCAGCTTGGAGGAGAAGGCCGCTCACCTGCTCTACTTCCTCGTCAAGAACCATGCGTTTGTGGACGGCAACAAGCGTATCGCCGCGGCGTTGTTCCTCTGGTTCCTGGAGCGCAACGGGATCCTCTTTGTCGGCCCCGGAGAGCGTTTGATCTCCGACGCGGCGTTGGTGGCCATGACGCTGATGATTTCCGAGAGCCGGAGGGAGGAGAAGGATGTGCTGGTGCGCATCGTGACGCACTTGCTTTGTCCCGGGCGCGGCTGATCCTGTCGGGCATCTTCTTGTCGAAAGCTGTTCTACCGTGTCGCGCCGCCGGCCTGACTCCACCGGTGATCTGCACGCCCGAGGAGTTGACGGAGGAGTAGTCATGAATCGAGATCCCATCGTTGACGAGATCCGGGCCATCCGTGACGACTTCGCCAAGCGCTACAACTATGACATCGACGCCATTGTCCGGGCCCTGCAGAAGGCGTTCGTGGATGAGGAACGGCAGCCTGTTTCGCTTCCTCCTTACTCCGCCCGGTTGAACTCGAGCTCGAAGTCCCCTACCAATCGGCGAATCTCTTCAAACTCCGGGATCACCCCAGAGAACATCTCCCCACGCATGACGTTGTAGTCTGCTCTCCACGCCGCGATCTGAGGTCCCCGCGCGCGAAGGCACGATCGCCGCGGGGTTGTCCGCGTGCGCGACGTCACCGATCCCCGGTCGTCCGACTCACTCTACCTTGGTGATCTTGAACACCAGGCTGCGGTCGGACTCGAACGAACCCGCGCGCAGGCGGCAGGAACTCCAGGCGAAGCCGGCGACCGGCCGAGCGCCCGCATAGACCAGGAACTTCAGGTGCTCGCCCACGGGTTGGGAGTAACCCAGGTAGTGGTGCGTGCGGATCGGGCTGTTGAACCGCGGCTCGTCGTCGGTCCGACGCACCTGCCGGAAGACCAGTGGTCCCAGCCCGGCCAGACTCCCGCACACCGGCATGGCGTCGATCTCCGCTAAGGGTGAAAGTCGGGGTAGCCACCGGTGAAGTCCTCTCCATTGTTGACGTAGATTCTGGTCTGGGAGCCCACCACGAGGATGTCCAGATCGCCGTCGTTATCGCAGTCAGCCCATGAGGCCGTGCGGACATCCTCGACTCCCGGCCACCAGCCCAAAGCGGCGATGAACACTCCCGCACAATTGGCAAAGATCTTGACGGGGTCGCTTTGCCAAGCAAACGTGGAGCGATCGGTAGCGAAACAGGCACTTGTGGGTCGAGCAACACATGGGTTCTCTCCTTTCGGCCGACAATCCTTGTGTCCGCGAGATCTTCGCCTTTCTGCAAGAACTCCTAACGCGGTTTGCGCGAGTAGTTGGCCAACGCGACCTGGCCGCCGTCGGGACACACCGGCGGTTCCCCACGGCTCCTGATTTCTCATGCGTCTTCTCTTGCCAAGACCGGCAAAGATTTCCGTCCGGTTCCCGGTTGCGGCACCGTTGGCAACGCGCTAACCTACACTCCGTCTGTCAACTGGGCGCCGTTTCACCCGGGAGGACGATGAGCGAGTCAGCCGAAGGAGAGGTCACGCGGATCCTGCGGGTCCTGGCCCGGGAGCAAGGGGACCAGGCTGCCGCCACCGAGCGCCTGTTCGAGGTGGCGTACCAGGAGTTGCGCGGCCTGGCCGCCGCCTTCCTGAGGAACGAGCGACCCGACCACACGTTGCAGGCCACCGCCCTTGTGAATGAGGCCTACCTGCGCCTGGTCGGCGGTGTCCCGATCGACTGGCGCAGCCGCGCCCACTTCTTCGGGATCGTCGCTTCGGCCATGAGACGGGTGTTGGTGGAACATGCCCGGCGCCGCTCCGAGGCTCTGCGCGTGCGGCCGGCGTTCTTCACGCACCAGGAGACCCCGTGCTGGACCTGCGCTGGGTCAAGTTTCTCGACTTCCTGCAGGACCTGCTGGAAGCCCAATACACCCGCGAGAAGACCGCCACGCTGCGCCGGATGAGCCTGCGGCTTGAACAACTGCGCGTGCTCCCGAAGAAGGCGGGGAAGCGGATTTCGGTGCGGCGCCCATGTCGGCGAAGGAGCGTTTCCCGCGTGCCCAGCGGGCCCATCCGGCTCGGCGCGCCTACACCTTCCTGTGTTTCCAGTACTCTGGCTCACGGCGCAGGTGCATCACCGCGAGGATAAGAACGCGGCTCTCTTCCACGGCATAGAGAACCCCATAGGGGAATCGGCTCGTCTGACATCCTCGTCCAACACGGGCCAAGACCGAGGGTAGGCCACGATCCTTTGGATCGCGGAGTTGACCTCCAGAGCAAAATCGTATCCGAGGCCGACCTCCCTGGCTTCATAGTAATCAATCGCTCCAGTGAACTCGGCGTCTGCTTCGGGGTGAAAAGAGTAGTTCATGCAGCGAATCGCTTCCGGATTCTGGCGAACAACTCATCGCCCGGCAAAGCCTCGACTTGACCGGATCGGAGTTCGGCCAGGCGGCGCTTTGCCACGGCCGCCCATGTGCGATCCATCTCCGAATCCGGCGAGTTGAGGCTTTTCAGGATCGTGTCCGCCAGGATTGCTCTGTCCTCGACCGGGAGGGACATCGCCTCGGTGATCAAGTCCTTGATGGGCATGGGACAAGCCTCCATTCTGCTCGACGCTGACGCTGCTCGCCAAGCGTACTCCCGGATCCTGGCGCAGGCAATGCGGAGTGCCGCACAGCTCGCGGCGCACAGGCTGCGGCTCTGCGCGCCGCTGGACGCCATCTCCTTGGCGGGCGTAAGTGCGGGAGGCGTCCGTGGGTGATCACGAATCCATCCGTGAGGGCGAACCCCGGTTCAGGAAGCCCCACTCGGCGGCTCCGGGGGATCGTGTCCCGAGAGCCGGTGCGCATGCTTTCGATGTACCTGGCCGGGCTCGAGGGAGTCGCCGGGTGTCTGGCGCCCCGGCCCGTCGCGACGGTTTGTCATCCACGACCCGAAGGAACGCGAGATCACGGCGGCGCCCTTTCGGGACCGGGTGGTGCATCACGCCGTCTGCACGGCCGTCGGGCCGGTGCTGGAGCGGGCCGCCATCGAACACTCCTACGCCTGCCG
>CAIMUX010000123.1 GCA_903844735.1 Candidatus Eiseniibacteriota bacterium | reverse complement strand
GAGGCCGACATCCTCCACATTGATGCCTGCCCCCCCTATTCCGAGCAGGACTCGGAGGAGATGGCCAACGAGATGGTCGCTCGGCTCAATCCCCAAACGGGCGAGATCGAGAACCTCGAGGTGCTGTTCTTCTCGACTCGCTTGCTGCGCGGCGACGTGCTGGAGTTACCGGTGACCGGCAGTCTCCGCCTCGTGCCGACCAAGCGAGTCTGATCGATCACCGAGCCCCCGTGGGGCAGAGAAACGGCGAGTGCCTTCCGAGACCCGCTTTCCATCACAGCGACGGATCCGCGACGCTCGACCGCACAGGAGAGACTCGTCCTGGCAGGAACGTCCGGTGTTGGCCGAATCGTTGTGGTGGTCCATCCGTACCGGGCAGGAAGTGGCCTCAAGTTGGAGATGGCCCGATCCCGAAGATCGCCCCCGGACTAGTACTCCCCCGGCAGCTTCGCCATCTCCGCCGCCGTGAACACCGGCCCGTCCTTGCAGACATAGACCGGCCCGATGTTGCAGCGTCCGCACTTGCCGCAGCCGCACTTCATGCGGTTCTCCAGCGTCGTGTAGATCCGCTCCGGCGGGAACCCCAGCTTCTCCAGCACCGGCAGGGTGTACTTGATCATGATCGGCGGGCCACAAACCACCGCGTAGGCGTTGTCCGCCTTCGGCGCCGCCTTCTCCACGATCGCCGGCACGAAGCCGATCTCGTGCTTCCACTCCGGCGTCTCACCGCCCGGATCGACGGTCTGCCAGAGCTTCACGTCCTTTCGCGCTTCCCACTCGGTCAATTCGCGCTTATACACCAGGTCGGCGACGGAACGAGCACCGTAGACGATGGTCACGTCCTTGAACTGGTCGCGCAGGTCGAGCGTGTTCCAGATGACGCAGCGGACCGGTGCTAAGCCGATCCCGCCCGCGATAAAAACCATGCTCGCCTTCTCCATCCGGTCGAGCGGGAAGGAGTTCCCGTAGGGGCCGCGGAACCCCATCGTGTCGCCCTCGTTCAGGCCACGCATCGCGTTCGTCGCCTTGCCCACCGACTTGAAGGTGCACTCGATCGTCCCCTTGCGCGTGGGCGACGAGGCGATGCAAAAGGTGCACTCGCCCGCGCCGAAGACCGAATACTCGCCGAACTGCCCGGCGCGGAAGTCGAACTTCGCCGCCACCTCGGGATCCAGAAAGCGGAGCTTGAGCGTCCGGGTGTCGTGCGTCTCTTCGATGATCGAGTCGATCTTGACGAGATGCGGCTGATACAGATTCATCGCGTAGCCTCCGTGAGTCGGCGATTCATGAACGCACACTGTCCTTCGTCGCCAAGGCGGCGATCTTCGCCACGATCTCCGGCAAGTCCATCCCGCCCGGACAGTCGCGGACGCAACGGCCGCAGCCGGTGCAAAGGGTCTCCCCGAACTTCTCCGGGTAGATGTAGAACTTGTGCATCACGCGCTGCCGGAACCGGGCGTTCTGTTGAGCGCGCGGGTTGTGCCCCGACGCGTGGAGCGTGAAGCGCCCTTCCTGGCAGGTGTCCCAGTTGCGGCGGCGCGTTCCCTCGGTGACTCCCTCCGGCTCATCGACAATGTCGAAGCAATGGCAGGTGGGACAGACCGATGCGCACGCCCCACAGCCGTGACAGCGAAAGGCGATCGCCTCCCAAAGCGGGTGCTCGAAGTGATCGGCCAGCCAATCGTGCACCGAACCGAGATCGACCGGCCCGCCGATGCCGCCGGTACCGACAGAGGCAGGAGCGGCCGTCGCCCCCGCGGGGATCGCGGTCCCTGCCTTCGCGCCCGCGGGCAATACGGTCTCCGACTTCGCGCCCCCAGGCGTCGCGGGTGCGGCCGCCGCCGCGGTAGCCTTCTTCTCTTTGCCCGCCGTCGCCTTGCCCGGATCACCGGCCGGTGCGTCAACAAATCGAGCGGAGTGCGCCGAGATCAACGCCTCGCCCTTCTCCGTCACCGGCTGGGCCAGGAAACCGCCGTCGGCCGGGTACAGCACGAGGTCCGCGCCCTTCTCGGTCTCGGGCGAGAGTCCCACCACGCGGCAGAAGCAGGAGTCGTCCACTCCGCTGCACGCGAGCGAGACGATGGTGGTCGCCTCCCGGCGGCCGAACCAGAGTTCATCCCGGAAGTCCCAGCCCATGACCTTGTCGAGGACCACCACGCCCGCGGTGTCGCAGGGACGCGCCCCCAGCACGACCGCGGGACCGAACGTCGTCGGCACCGGCTCCAGGGTGATGTCGGCTTGCTTCTGCTTCCACGAAAAAAGCGCCTCGGTCGGCGGAAGGAAGAACTCCTTCAGAGACCGGCGGGGCATCCCGCCGTTCATGGTGATCTCGTCGAACTTCGCCACGCGACGGTAGTCGACCTTGCCGTCGGAAGCGCGGGCCGGTGCCACCACGTCGGTACCGCCCTTGACCAGGTCGGCCACCAGGGCCGCCAGGTTCTCCCGGGATATCGATCTGGTCTTCATGACGCGTTGCACTCCCGGCCGCACGGCCCCGGCCTCAAAGGATGAACTCCTGCGTATCGTTCAGCTTATAGCTGCCCACGGGTGCGGGGATCTCAGGATCGTCCGTCGCCCGGAACTCGTAGCGCTCCTCCACAACCTGCGCGAGCTTGCGGTTGAGCAATCCCAGCGGGATGTCCGCCGGGCACGCCCGCTCGCACTCGCCGCAGTCGCAGCAGCGGCCGGCCTGGTGCAACGCGCGGGTCAGGTGCCAGGCGAAATTGGCCCGCCCGGTGGGGGACGACTCGAGCCACTGCGGCACCGTCTTGTCGGCCACACAGCGCTCGCAGAAGCACATCGGGCAGACTTCGCGACAGGCGTGGCAGAGGACGCAGCGCTCCAGCTCCTGCTGCCAGAAGTCCCAGCGCTCCCCCGGCGTCATCGCCTCGATCTTGGCAATCAGCTCTTCCCGTCGTTTCGAGACCGGAGGGGCCGGCGGCAGCTCGCCGACCAAGTGATCGGCCAGGTGCGGCTCGCGAATGTCGCATTCGGCACAGCGGTCCGCGACCGTCTCCGGCGTAAGAGCAACCGCAGCCGCGCCCGTGGCAACCGCGCCGGCGGCCGGCCGGCCCGCACCGCCTCCACCAATGCCGCCTTCACCATTGCCGCTGCCGCCGTTGCCGATCGCCAGGTCGCTGCGCAGCACGCCGCCACAGCGCACGCCGATGATCACGACGTCCTCGCGCTTGATCTGCGTCTCGCGGATCAGTCCCGCCACGGCGCGCGCGTCGCATCCCTTGACCACGAGCGCCTTCTTCCCCAGCTTGCCCAGATGGTTTCGCCGGGGAGCCAGGTACGTCGCGAGGTTCTGCACGCAACGCCGGTCGAAGATCAGCTTGTCGGCATCAGCCCCGTCGGTGATGAAAGCGGGACGCACCCCGTGCGGCCCTTCTTCGTAGCCGATGACGACCCCTACGGCCCCATCGGAGAGAAGCTTCCTCGCGAGGTCTCTCAGCTCCTGCATGATTGCCTCCCACCCATTCCCCGCCATCCCGTCATGACCGCCATCCGCCGGAGGATCCGTGACTCCTCATCACGGCTTCCCCGCGAGTTCGCGATAGGCCGTGAACGGTCCCAACTCCCGCACCCGCGTCACCGTGTCGTTCACCACGTCGCGCCACTTCCCCCCCTCGGAGGCCGAGACCCACGAGAAGGTAATGCGCTTCGGGTCGATCCCCATGAAGCCGGCCAGCTCCAGGAAGAGCGCGAAACGCCGCCGCGCGTGGTAGTTCCCCGACGTGTAGTGGCAGTCGGCCGGGTGACATCCCGAGACGATGACCCCGTCGGCCCCGCGCTCAAACGCTTTCACGATAAAGAGCGGGTCGATGCGGCCGGTGCAGGGCAGTCGGATGATCCGCACGTTGGGCGACATTTGCAGGCGGCTCGTTCCGGCCAGGTCGGCCCCGGTGTAGGTGCACCAGTTACAGACAAAGGCGGTGACCTTGGGCTCAAACGCTCCGTTCGATGTCTCTGCCATGCCCTCTCCTCGCCCTACAAGACCAGGGCGTTGATCGCCGCGTAGATCTGCTCGTCGGTGAAGCCGGACAGCTCCACGCTCTTCGAAGGACAGGTCGCCTGGCAGGTTCCGCACCCCTGGCAGACCCCGGGGTTCACGTCGGCCACCACTTTGACGAGGTTCCCCTTCCGGTCGCGGATCTCCAGATGGGTGATCGCGCCGTACGGACAGACCCGCTCGCAGTGGAAGCAACCGGCGCACAGACTGACATCGACCCGCGCCACCGTCGGTTCCCGCTCCAACTGGTCCTTGCTGAACATCCCGAGGACCTTCGCAGCGGTGGCCGAGGCCATCGCCACCGAGTCGGGAATGTCCCGCGGCGACTGGCAAGCCCCGGCGAGGAAGATGCCGGCGGTATTCGTCTCCACCGGGCGCAGCTTGGGGTGCGCCTCGTTGAAGAAACCGTGCTGGTCGTAGGAAGCGGAGAGCGTCTGAGCCAGGAGCTGGATTCCAGGCTGCGGGCGCATCGCGGTGGCCAGCACGACCATGTCGGCGTCCATCAGGATCGGCTCGCCGGACAGGGTGTCGAACGCCTGAACCTTGATCACCTCGCCATCCCGGTAGAGGCGCGAGACGCGGCCGCGGATATAGCGGGCCCCGTCCTCCTCGATGGCGCGCCGGGTGAACTCCTCGTACCCCTTCCCCGCGGCGCGAATATCCATATAGAACACAGTCGCCTGGCCGTCGTGCACCTTGTGCTTGTACAGCATGGTGTGCTTGGCGACGTACATGCAGCAGATCTTGGAGCAGTACTCGATCCCCTTGGCCGGATCACGCGAGCCGATGCATTGCAGAAAGACGATCCGCTTCGGCTCTTTCCCGTCGGAGGGGCGGACGATGCGGCCGCCGGTCGGCCCCGAGGCCGAGGCCAGCCGCTCGAACTGCATCCCGTCGATGACGTCGGGGATCGTGCCATAGCCGTACTCACCGTAACCGGTCAGCCCCGCGGGCTGGTCCTTGCCGATGCTGTAGAGCTGATACCCGGTGGCGACCACGATGGCGCCGATGTCCTGCATGATGAAGGTGTCCTGCTGGTCGTAGTCGATCGCTTCGCGCGAGCAGGCCTCGCGGCACTTCGCGCAGGCTTCCTTCTTGAGCCCCTTGGCCCGGCCCCGGAAGAGGGCGCAGGCGGCGCGATCGATGACCGGGATGTTGGGCACCGCCTGCGGGAACGGCACGTAGATCGCCGTGCGCGTTCCGAGCCCGGTGTCGAACTCGGAGGGGACCTTCTTGTTCGGGCACGCCTTGGCGCAGGCGCCGCAGCCGTTGCACTTGTCGGCATCGACGCTGCGGGCCTTCTGCCGGATCTTGACCTTGAAGTTGCCGATGTACCCGCTGACCTCTTCCACCTCCGCGTAGGTGATGAGCTTGACGTTCGGGTGCTGGTAGAGCTCCACCATGCGCGGAGTGAGGATGCACTGCGAGCAGTCCAGGGTCGGGAAAGTCTCGGAGAGCTGGCTCATGTGGCCGCCGATGGACGGGTCCTTCTCGACGACCACCACCTCGACCCCGCCGTCGGCGATGTCGAGCGCGGCTTGGATGCCGGCGATACCCGCCCCGATGACGAGCGCGCGCTTGGTCACCGGGATCCGAATCGTCTCCAGTGGGACGTTGTGCTTCACTTTTTCCACGATGGAGCGGCAGACCTCGATCGCCTTGTCCGTGGCCTTCTCCCGATCCTCGTGGATCCAGGAGCAGTGCTCGCGGATATTGGCCATTTCCGCCAGGAACGGGTTCAACCCCTCGGAGGCCACAGCGCGACGGAAGGTCTTCTCGTGCATGTGGGGCGAGCAGGCCGCCACGATGACGCCGTCCAGGTTCTTCTCCCGGATCGCCTGCTTGACGATCGACTGACCCGGGTCCGAGCACATGTACTTGTAGTCGACGGAGTGGGCGACGCCGGGCAGGTCCCGCAGCTCGTTCGCCACTCTCGCGCAGTCCACCGTGCGGCCGATGTTTTCACCGCAGTGGCAGACGAAAACGCCGATGCGGGCCATCAGGCCACCCCTTTCCCGGCGGGCGCGGTGCCCGCCTGCGCCGTGGCCTTCGCCGCCGTCTCCGCGGCCTTGGCGGCCTTCGCGGCCGCTTCCGCGGCGACCTGCGCCGCCGTCTCCGTGGCTCGTTTCTCGATGGGGCCGGTGTTGACGAAGTGCCGCTTCATTCCCATGTCCCGCGCCGAAAGCCCTAAGCCCATGCCGACCAGTTCGCTCAGGAAGAGCACCGGCATTGGCGTCTCGCCCGACTGCGTCATGGCGCTCTGCCGGAAGTCGAGGTTGCTGTGACACATCGGGCAGGCCACGATGAGCGCCTCGGCGCCCGCCTTGCGCGCGTCTTCCAAGATGGCGCGCCCCAGCCGGATCACCGATGCGGTGCGCGAGAGCGAGAAGGCCCCACCGCAGCATTCCACCTTCAGGTTCCAGTCCACCGACGTGGCGCCGGTGGCGCGACAGATCTCGTCCATCGAGGTCGGCTGCTCGGCGTCGTCGAAGGCAAGCACCCCCGGAGGCCTGACCAGCAGGCAACCGTAGTAGCACGCGACCTTCATCCCCTTCAGTCTCCCGGCGGACTTCTCGGTGATCTGCGGAATGAGCGAACGGTAAAGCTCCATGACATTGCGCACACGCACGGTGTTGGCGAACGGGCGCGCCAGGATTTCCTTGATCTTGATCTCCAGGCCCGCGTCCTCGCGGAGGGAGTGGCTGGCCGACGCCAGGCGGTTGTAGCAGGCCGCGCAAGGGGCGAGCACTTCCTGCATCCCCTGCTCCTCGGCGAGGGCCAAGTTGCGCGCAGGGAGCGCCACCGAAAGCAAGTGGCTGGTGGCATGCCCGGAGGTGGCGCCGCAGCACGACCAGTCGTCGATCTCGGCCAGCTCGACATCCAGCGCCACCGCCGTGGCCCGCAGGCTTTCGTCGAACTCGCGGGACGTGGCGTGGAGCGAGCAACCGGGGTAATAGCCGATGCGCATCACTGATCCCTCCCGTCCGCGCCGCTCGCGTGAAGGTCCCTGGCCGCTTCTCTTTCACAGGCTGCGAAGATGCGGCGGACATCCGCCACGCCCTTGATCGGAGAAGGCACGAACTTCAACAACCCGCGGGAGATCATCCCCGGCGTGGAAAACACGTCGTTGAGCAGCTTGCCCGAGCGGAGCTTGTACTCAAGCACCAGTCCGAACTCGAACATCCGGCCGTTGGCTTTCACCTGATCGAGGAAGGAACGATGGAACGCCCCGACAGCCCGGGGGGCGCGCGCGACCGACATCTCGCGCAGAGCGTCGATCATGCGGGCGGGATCGCAGCCGTTCGGGCAGCGCGCGGTGCAAGCTTCGCAGGTGAGGCAAAGCCAGATCGACTCGCCCTCCAGTAGCGTCTCGCGGCGATCGCCCCCGATCAGCCGCATGACATCGTGCGGGCGAAGCAGGGTCTCGACGGCCATCGGACAACCGGCCGAGCACTTCCCGCATTGATAGCACTCGGCTGGGTTCTGGCCTGTCTTACCCCGCAGCTCCGCGGCCAGGGTCGCGGGCGCGGTTGCGTGACCGTGCGCTCCGGACGTACTCATCTGAGCCCCTCCCATCCATTCCACCCTCATCGGGCGGCAACACAGCCTCCGATCTTACACCTGAAGCCTCGACATGACCATGAAAAATCGACTCTGTTATTCTTGATTTCGGCACTGTGGGTCTCGCGGCCCATCGGTCATCGCGATGCGTCAGCCGTTGATGTGGAGATGCGGTCGCATGGGGAGCGGGCACACGCTCGGGGAGAGGGACGGCGAGACGGAGACTGAGGCGGTAAGAAGGCGGAGCGACGGGCCTGCCTCTGCCAGCCAAACGTCTCAAGAAGGCACCCCCGGTGCTCGGTCCGCCTGGGCATTCTCTCGATCGGTAAGACCATGCCTCTGTACCGCGACTTGCTGGTCGACCCAGCGATCCGGACGTATTCTCGACTGGCCGGGTCTGCCTCGGAGGTATCCTCCGCAGGGATGCGCCCGCCGCGCACGAAGAAAGGAAGGCAGAGTGCCCGACCACGAGATGCCGACCCACCACGGGACCGACGCAGAGTCTCCGGGCAACGAACCGAACGAGACGATCCGGCTGCTCTACGAGCGAGGCAGTTGCCGGGTGTTCCGTGATCAGAAGGTTCCCCCCGACATCCTCGAAACGCTGTTGGGCGCGGGACTGCACGCGGCCACGGGCGGCAACCTCCAACCCTACTCGATCATCCGGATCGAGGACGAAGAGCACCGCCGGGAACTGGCGGAGCTGGGGGAACAAGCCTTCATCGGCGATGCGCCGGTGAGCCTGCTTTTCTGCATCGACTACCACCGGCTGGAGCGCTGGGCTCGGCTTTCTGACGCGCCGTTCACGGCCACCCGGGCCTTCCGGCACTTCTGGATCGCCTTCCAGGACACGATCATCTGCGCAGAGAACATCTGCACCGCCGCCGACGCGCTAGGGCTGGGCTCGGTCTACATCGGCACGGTCCTGGAGTTTTTCCCGCGCTTGCGGGAGATGTTCCGCCTGCCCGACGGGGTCTTCCCCGTGGTTCTCCTTTGCCTGGGGTACCCCGGGACGGGCATCCCGGTAAAGCGGAAGCTCGGGATCGAGGCGGTGGTGCACCGCGAAGAATACCGGGAGATGGCGGACCAGGATCTCGTCCAGGCCTTCGACCGGAAGTACCCGGGCGTGAAGGTGGAGCCGACACCAGAACGTAGGGAGCTTATCGCCACGGTCTGCCGGAAGGCACACGACGAAGCATACGCGCAGAGGTGTCTCGCGCGGATCGAGGCCGACGGCTTCATCAATCCCGCCCAACGCTATTTCGGCCTGCACTACCGGGCCGACGAGATGCCGGAGAGAAACGACGAGTTCGTTCGCCTCACCGAAGAGTTCGGGTTCCAGTGGTTTCGTTAGAACTGGCCCCAGGAGAACCGGAAGGGAGAAACATCACGATGATCGGACCGTCGTACCCCGCGCGAGGGAGACACGTCTCATCGACCGGAAAGTCGCTCCGCCTAAGACCGGAGCCGGGGCGCTCGGGCATCCGGTCCTTGGCGTTCATCCTGGCCGGCGTCGCCGCCGGCAGTTCTCTCGCGGCCGCGCCCCCGAGAAACACAAGCATATCTTCCCTGCAACTCATCGAGAGTTTTCCGGTGGAGACCAGCCTCGACCATGCCGCGATTCCGGAGGCGTACGCAACCTGGAACACGATGATCGAAGGCGCCACGCGGTCGCTCGAGTTCGCCGAATTCTACGCCAGCGACGAGCGGGGCAGTCGGCTGGAGCCGATCATCGAGGCGGTGGAGGCGGCAGCGAAGCGAGGCGTCAAGGTCCGCTTCCTGGCCGAGAAGGGCTTTCACAAGACCTACCCCGAGATCCTGGACCGACTGATGGCCCAACCCGGTGTCGAGTTGCGCCTGTACGACGTGAAATCTCTGATGGGGGGCGTGCTCCACGCCAAGTACTTCCTCGTCGACGGGCAGGAGGCGTATCTCGGTAGTCAGAACTTCGACTGGCGTTCGCTGGCCCACATCCAGGAACTGGGAGCGCGGATCGGGGAGCCGGAGGTGGTGCGGGCGTTCTACGATGTGTTTGAGACCGACTGGAGCCTCGCCGGCGGCGGAGACCGGGCGTTCCGCCGCCCGATACCCGAGGGCGGGTACCATTTTCCCGCCACAGTGCTGACGGGCGGCGACACCCTGCGGGTCACGCCGGTGTTCAGTCCTAAGGGATGGCTGCCCGACGAATCTTTGTGGGATCTGCCGCGCCTCGTTGACCTGATAGGCTCGGCCCGCTCCACGGTGCGGCTGCAACTGCTGACCTACAGGGCCACAAGCAAGAACGACTATTTCGACACCCTGGAGACGGCGCTCCGCGCGGCGGCGGCGCGCGGTGTGCAGGTCCAGTTGCTCCTTTCCGATTGGTGCAAGCGGTCCGGGACGATCGAGGGGCTGCAGAGCCTCGAGGCCCTTCCCGGAATCGAGGTGAAGCTCGTGACGATCCCCCCGTGGTCAGGCGGGTTCATCCCGTTCGCACGCGTGGTTCACGCCAAGTACCTGGTCATCGACGAGGACAAGGCCTGGGTCGGCACCAGCAACTGGGAGAAGGACTATTTCCTCGCCAGCCGCAACGTCGGACTCATCATTGAGGGTCGAGGGATCGCAGCCACGCTGAACGGCTTCTTCCTCGACGGGTGGAACGGGCCCTACGCCACGGCGGTGGATCCGTGCGCGAGTTATGCGCCACCGCGGATTGGGGAGTAGACCGACTCATTCGCAGCCTCTGTGCCGGGAAGAAGGTCATGAAACGGGCATCGACCTCGACCTGCCCCAGTTGGCCGCGCTTGGGCCCCGGGGGGATGCGGCTTGCGGAATCCATTCCCGCAAAGAGCGATCTCTATCGCGCGATGGTGAGCCGCTTCACCGCGCGCGTCGCCGGACCTCCGTCCAAGAGGACGAGATAGACCCCCGTTGGGACCGGCATGCCGTTCGCGTCCCGCCCGTCCCAGACCTGGCTCCGCAGGCCGCCGGCAACCCGGCCTGCGACAAGGGTCCGCACCAGCCGGCCCGCCACGTCGTAGACCGAAAGGCGAACGAACCCGGACGCAGCCGCCCGGAATGCCACATCGACGACGCCCGGGGAGGGGTTTGGATAGACGCCGAGCAGGTTGTGTTCGCCCAGCAGGGCCTCCGCCACCGCCGATTCCCCGCCGTGGATCTCGAAGTCCGCGTCGCCGACATCAGCCGCCGCGTGGCCCGCCGCGTCATGGCCGGTGACGCGCACCCGCGCCATCGCGCTCGGGGTGTCAGGAACGACCCACGGGTACGAACCGGCGTTGACCTCTCCCGTCGTGATCACGAACGGAAACGTCGCCCCGCCGTCCATGGAGTAGTCCAGATCCACGGCTGTGACGCCGGCGTTGTCGGTCGCTGTCCAGGTAATCGTCTGGTTCGTGTCCACGTCCCAGGCTTCCCCGCCGTTCGGTGAGGTAACCTCGACCACCGGTGGAGCGATGTCGGCGAAGATCGCCGTGATGTTGATGTGTGAGTCCATGACCACCGTCAGCGGATTGGTGTTTCCGCCCGCATCGCCCGCCCACTGCTGGAACTGCCAACCCGTCCCGTCGTGCGCGGTGATCTCCACCGACGTGCTGCAGGGGTACAGCGACAAGTCGGGCACGATGGTGAGAGTTCCTCCCCCGACGGCCGACGTGGTCAGCGTGAACTGCGCCGGAGCGAAGCTCGCCGCGATGGTGTGGTTGCCCTGGATGTCCGTGAACGCGTGGCTCGGGACCGGACCGATCGAGTTCCCGTCCACCAATACATCGGCCACCATGTAGCAGTGGGCCGGGGCGATCGTGAACGTGAAGTCGGTGCCACCGTTGACCAAGAGGATCCCTGCGGGGTTGATGGCGCCGTTCGGGCCGGCACTCGCGGCCAGCGTGTAGTTCAGGTACTCGTCGGCGCCGATGTCCGGCGCAGTACCCCGCGGCTCCCCGTCGAAGTCGTCATCCAGGTCGGCGTCCACGCCGGCGTTGGTCACCGGCGAGACCGGGTAGATGGCAGTGTTGATGTGCAGATCGCCGGCCGGCGCGCTTCCGCCCGCGTTCACGAAGAGCGGGTCGGCGGAGATGTCCGCAAAGTCACGGTTGGTGCCCGTCCGCCACGCGGCCAGTGTGGGGTAGTCGATGCTCTGCGAGCCCGAGCCCGTGCCCCCGAGCATGCCACCCACTCCCGAAACGTAGAGGTCATTGTACTCCGACCTGAGCGTCGCGTCGATCGTCCCGTACCGCACCGCGTAGTTCTTGCCGGAGCCCGAGGCGTTCGATCGCGCGTTCACCAGGATGTTGTCCCGGTAGTACCGCGCGTTGACCGAGACCCAGCTCTGGAAAGCGAACGTGTTCTGGTTTGAGGCGACGCCGCTCCCGCCCACGTAGACGCTGTTGCCGGAGAACTCGTCCGTGCCTACGCTTTCGCCGATCCCGCTGATCGCGTACCCGCCCGTCACGGAGTTGCCGTTTGCGTCCAGCCCGAGACGGACCATGTTGTTTTGGAAGCTCGTCGTGCCCCCGTTCACGAAGATCCCGCAGATCTGTCCACTATACCCGCTGGTCACCAGCGAGAGGCTGTGCACGGAGTTGCGAGCCACCAGATTGCTATACGGCCAGACCACGTCCGGTCCCAGGTAGTGGATCCCCGTCACGCAGGCCGCCGCCATCGGCGTAGCATTGGACAGCGCAGAGACCGTGTTCTGCGTCACCGAGACGCCAGGCGCCGAGCCCGTCATGGAGATTCCAATCACCGACGCCGTGCTCTCGGAGCCGGTGGAAGCCGAAGAGCTGTGCCGGGACCATCCCCGTTCCAAGATAGGCCAGGTTGGCGACCAGGTTCCCGCTGATCCCGTGCGTGCCACCGCTCGGAGATGCGAGAATGCCCGCCATCGACCCGTTCGTCGAGCCGGTGAAGCTGTTCGCCACGCTCGGGCTGCCGATCGTGTTGTTCGTGATGGTGTAGCTCCCGCCGGTGCCGCCGACGCTGATGCCGCGGGCGGTCGCCGTGCCGACGCCACTCACGTTGGCCACGCTGATCCCGCCGATCAGGTTGTTCGCGATCACCATCGTGCCGGGCGTTCCGGTCCCGGCCGAGATGGCGGCGAACCACGCGGTGCTGGTGTTGGACAGCGCGAACGAGATGCTGCCCGTCGCGTCCTGCCGCCCGATCTCGTTCGGGGTCTCCGTCCCCACGTTGAACGACCCGCTGACCAGCCCGATCATGCTCTGCGAGGAGGAGGCCGAGCTCGAAGTGATCGAGATGTTGCAGAAGGCGTTGCCCTGCACGCTCGTCGGAGTCGTCGTGCCGACCGTAAGGCGCAGGGTGCGCAGCGTGGCGTTGCCGGTGTAGGTAAGCGGCCCACCGCCGCACTGCGGAGCCGTACCGCCGATATGGTTCCCCAGGATTTGAAGATTGTTCGTCAGGCTGCTGCTCGAGGCCACCGCCTGCCACTCGAGCGTGCCGGTCCCGGTCATGTTCCGGGCCTCCGTCTCGAAGAAGCTGTTCCCCCGGATCGTCCAGTCCTGGTTGCCGCTGGAGAGCGAGATCCCGGCGTGGGTGCCCGCCGTGTTGAAGAAATTGTAGATCGCGCAGCCCGAAACGACGTTGCTGCTGTTTTCCTTCCCGGCTGTACCGCTGGAGTAGACGATGTTCGTCGGCGTGGTCGCACCGTCCCTCAGGTCGCACTGGTCGATCGTGTTGTCATCGTTGCCCGTGAGGCCTGTAGTGAAGCCAAAGAGGACGACTCCGCTGCTCGTGTTGGTGGTCACCCCGCGCACGACGATGTGCTCCACTAGGTTGTGCTGTGCGTCGTTGATGAAGCGCAGCGCCCAGCCCGTAAGACTCGTGTTCTCGATCGTGAGTTCCCGCGCGGTCCCTGTGCTCCCGGGCCGGCCGTCGATGACGATGTAGGTCGCGCCGTTTAAGTCGAACGTGCCGGTGGCGTTGCCGCTCGTGATGGACAGGCCCGTCGCCCCGCTCTCCGGCCGGATTGTAACGGTGTTGTCCGCTCCGGCGCCGGGAAACAGGCCGGCCGTCAGCGGAAAGGTCTCCACCGTACTCACGTAGGTGGATTGAAGCCCGAGCGTCAGAGGGCTGCCCAAGCCCCGCGCGTTGATGTCATCGAAGGCGGCCGTCAGGCTGGCGTAGTCACCCGTGGGGCCGACGGACTTGGGTCCGGTCAACGGCGTCGATACCATGCGGATGCGTACATTGTCGAAGACCGGCGTGCTGCGGATCAAGTCCTCGCAGGGCATGAAGTCTCCGTAGTCGCAGGCGCCCACCGCCAGACCGACCCGAACGAGCTGGCAGGTCGGGGGCACTCCCCATTCCGTTCCGATGTTCCTGAGGCTGGCGCAGGTACCGTCCCCGTACAGTTCGCCCACTGTACCGCTGATCGGTTCCGACCATCGCTGTTGTCCCGTTTCCGGGCAGGTGTATGGATAGTACTGCCAGACTACCTGGTAGAAGCTTCCTGCGTTGTCGGGGTAGTCGGCGTACACGTCGAAGTCGACGAGAATATCCCGATACTGCTGCAGGCCCGTGCGATCCACGGGAGGCGACCACGCATACGTGTGCTGGTACTTCGGATGATATCCGCCGGGAAGGTGAAACTCCACGACGTTGCCCGCGAGGGAGCATCCCGTGGGCAGACCGTAGTTCACGAGGGGGGCGACGCCAAACAGACCGGGCGGGCCTTCCATGTTTTCCGCCGTCCACCCGTCCATGCCCGTTTCGAACGTGTACAAGACGTTTCCAGGAATCATGTTGTTCTGCAGGGAGATGTCATCCACTCCGAATCCTCCCCACGCGGTGTCAACTTGATATCCGTCCTGGTCCGAGGCGGTGGCGTCGGAGAGGAACTCGACCAGAATGCGGAACTGAAGCTGCTGCGAGCCTCCTCCCAGCTCGTAGTTCGAAATCACCCTGCTGTACACAGCCCAGGGTCCGGAGGGGGGGGTCCCGATTGTTTGGTTGAATCCCGTTCCGTTCAACACGAGCTGCCCGCCGGTCCCGTTCTCCAGGACGATCCTGGTGAAGTCGTAGCTCGGCTCGGTGTCGTTGAAGTACGTGAACGACAGGGTGACGTTCCCGCTCCCGTCGTAGGTCAGCCAGGGGCTGACCAGGCGCTGACGCCACTCATTGCCATAGCCCAGCCCATTTGCATAGCAGGAGTCGCGGGCCGGAGTGGCGAAAAGGCCGACCCAGATGCTGCCGGTTCCGCTTGGTATGGGAGCGGGAGAGGGGTTCAGCGGATCCGCGGACCAGATCGCCGGGGTGATCCGCCGGATGAAGAAGCCGGGCGTGCCGTCGAGCGCCCGCCATCCCTCCAGCGGATCGGCAGCTCCGTGGTCCCAAGTCCAGCTCTCGCCCTGCACGGCGTAGTCTTGCCCGCCGATGGTCTGGTAGAACCCGAAATCAAGGGTGTCGGATCGGACCGGCAGGCGAGCGGCGTCACTCTTGGGCGAGAACGTTGGCCCAGCCTGACGGACCGTCCGGGCCGTGCTCGGGGCGAGGGGGATGCCCGGACTCGGCGGAAGCCTCATAACCCCCTACCCGCATGGATCTTCCCCCTGCTCCTGTCGCCATGCTGCTCCTTCACGCGGGGGCGTCCGGGAGGTGCCGCGGTTCGCGCAATCCAAGGCGGATACGCGGCCGGCACGGCCGTGCTCTGGCCCCTGGTCAAGGATGCCGCCCCGGCGGCGTTCGCCCGCGAGGAGAAATCGATCATGTCCGTCGTGCAGACGAGGAGCACCCGTACTCCGAGACTACTCGATGGGTGGCGATCTTCGCCAAACGCCGACGAAAGGGCCGCCCCGCCGCCCGCCCATCCAGCCTCTCGCCACGACGTGAGCGTCATGGAAAGGGCCCGGCGCGGAAACGCGGCGGACACCGGGGTTGACGATGATCAGCTAGGGATTTCCGAATGGCGAGCGGAGCCATCGTCGCATTCCGCGCACATCTCGCGCTGGCGTCGCTTCTCCGACATTTCCGCCGGTCACTCTCGAACGTACCCCCGCTGCCGGCTCGGTGCCACTTCCTGCCGGGCCCACTGTGGGGGGGGCACCTATCGCCGCCACGAGCCCGAACACACGGTCTTGTACGGAGTGGTTCAAAAGCACCTCGATACATTCCTGGCTCAGGCGCGCGGGCCTGATGGCGACGGCTATCCGCATTTCTTGACACAGGCGTTCCGTCGTTTTCTCGCCTGCCGCGTGCCGTGTCACAGATTCGCGCGCCTGAGGTGCGCCGAGTGTCGGTACGAAAGACTTCTGCGGTGTCGTCCATTGGCAACGTGTGTCCAAGCTGCCTGGCGCGCCGAACAGCCAACACCGCCGCACTCATAGAAGCCATCTTCGGGGCCCGCCGCGGCCCACAACGTACATCGGCGACCTGAGGCGGACTCGCCGCCCCATCGCCGAAGCGGGACAACTCACCTCAACACCACGATCTTCTGTCGACCCACAACTGCTCCGTCTCGTTCGAGCCTGGCCCAGTACACGCCCGGACGAGCACACGTCCTACCGGACCCTCGATCCCAAAGCAAGGCGCTGGTCCCGGCCGCTTCGTGATGGTTCGCCAGTACAACTTGGCGCCGACCCGCGGCATCGTAGATGGTGACGTTGATCCAACCGGGCGCGGCCGTTCGGTAGCGCAACGTCGCGTCCGTCACGATGGGATTCGGAACACAGACAATGCCATCGTCGGCCGACCGGACGACCGCCTGGCTGGTCCCTGAGGGCGTCCCCACGGCCGTCGTCGCGAGAAACTGGGCGACGATCGGCCCGACGGTCTGATTGGCCAGAAGGTTCGGGTGCCAGTCCGTGCCGGCTTCGTTCGTCTCGTACTCATAGCGCAGCATGTTCTGAAACGCTGATCCATCGGCAGGTTGTGCGAACTGGTCGAACAGGTTGAAGTACACGACGTTCGGATGCCCGGACAGAAACTCAGCACTCCCCAGCCAAATCGAAAAGGCGCGAGCGCGGGCAGCATCCGCGGCGTTGGTGGCCACGCGGTGCAGAGGCGGTGGAGACATCACCACGAAGGTGCGCTCCGGGTGAAGATCGAACACGTCGCGCATGCCGAAGTACCACGTCTTGTACTGAGCGAGCTCGGCCTCGCTATTGATGGCCGACGCTGGGTAGCACGACTTGAAGACGATGACCTGGTGGTTCGCGATGATCGAGTCGCGAGCTGCGTTGGACACTGTCCACAGATAGTACAGACCGTCCGGATCTGTATTGTCGTTGGGAATCACGTAGGAGTGGCCCACGTAGACACCTGACGCATTCCGGAGCCCTTCGGCGTTGTAGTCATGATCCCAGAACGCGAGTTGTGTTCCATTGCTTACGTTGTAGGCGTTCAAGTACGTCCGGACTTGTCCCTGGTCGATCAGATTGTGACCGGTGGAATGATGCAACAGGAAGATATTCGGCCGCGCCTGCGCGCTGACCTTGTTGGGAACCACGATGGCGAGGCACACCAGGACAAGCGACAGGACCGTCCCGCCCACCCCGTTCCGACTCCTCGCCTGCAACTCCCGCCGACTTGTTGTCGTGACTCCGGCGCAGACACGGCGGACATGATCCGCTCTTAGGCTTGCACGCACGGCGGTCACTTTCGCCGCGATTGCACGAAGGCTCCTCAACATCGTTGCCACCCTTTCCTTCGGCGGACCACGATGCGAGTCGCGCTGCGGTCCTGCCTCAGTCGTCTTGGTTTGCCGAGACTTTCAGCTCTCACGGATCTGCTCTCGTTCGACTCGGAAGGCGCGCGTGCGTCTTCGCCGCCAGGTGTGTTCCCTCCACTGGAACTTCGATCTGATCCCGCGCTTTCACACCCGCAATCTGCGTGCCGTGCCGAGAGATCGCGTAACTCCGTGCCCATGCCTGCCGCGGACCGGCCCGGCGGCGCCCAGCGCGATCACGATGATGTTCGCCTCGTCACTCTGATGGGACCGGTCACGCTCGTGGTCCGCGACAACCTTGTAGGTCGTCTCCAGCGCCAACTGGCCCTCCTTGATGACAAGCTCCGCGACCTTATGAACACACTGCTTTCTGCTTTCATCACCATTCCATGAACGGCCATTCTGTCCCGGACCACTCCAGCCATCGAGAACGCGGCCTTGCGCCACCAGCTCACGATCTACCAGGGGAATCAGCAACATCCGCGGCTCCGAATCGGGGACCTGAGCTTTGAGGTTGTTTTCCGGAGGCGCTGGTTCGGTTGCGAGCGCGCCATGATCGTGGTCAGGCCCGAGGCTGGGATCGCAGTGCACCGCCAGGAATTCAATCTATTCGGACATCACCGGCGATGTCTCGCACAGTCGGTCGTTTTCGGATATTTCGCGAGCACATCGCCCTCATCCAACGCATCTCGGCCGATCACCTTGCGTGGGGCGAGGGCGGGATCGCCGATGGAATAGTCGCGGACTGCGGGCCGTGGCCTGATCCAGGGGCATCGGAGCGGAGGCTGAAGGTCGCGGCCCGGCCGCCGATCGCACCCCGCGGCTATCCGTTCTCCCCGACCTTGGCGATCCGCGCCCGGATCTCCCGGACGGTCCCGACCCGCTGCGATCGCACGAACAGGGTCAGATCGTCCAGTCCTGCCCGCGGCACCTCGATGGTGAACTGCACAATCGTCTTGTTGTGCACGGTCAATGCCTCGCCGCGTTCTTCCGCGAGGCCGGTGTCGAGAAACCAATCCATGGGCGTATACGAGATCCCCTTGGCTAGCGCCTCCAGCGTCGCCTGTCCCTGCCGGGTTCCGGCCGGAAAGGACGCCGCCCCGGTCACCGCACGTTGCAGGCGAATGTCGTCCGCATGCAGCACGAGCGGCCCCGCCCCCGAGCTGACGTCCACGTGAAAATTCAGGTAGGTGTCCAGCGCGGACGGGAGCTTTTTCACGTAGACGGCGTTCATGGTGCCGTCGCTGAGCACCGCCTTCTCCCCGGTGTTGACTCTGAGCTCGCTCAGTTCCGCGAGCGCCGTGGGGATGAGGATCAGTTGCTGATCCGCCGCGGTCGCAGTCCGTCCGTTCGCGGACGCCGCCCAGCCGATCTGGGCCATGACCAGAAGGGATAACATCATTGCTGTGCGCATCGTGTCCTCCGACTATAGATGGTTCGTGTTTGCGAGTGTGAAGCGCCGATCGACGCGGGCGGCCGATTGGCCGAGTTCGGACCACCGGCCACCTGTCGACGGCTACAACAACTTGGAGCGGCGCCGGCCGATCGCGAGAAGCGCCACGCCGCCGATCAGCACCGCCACTCCGGCGACCGCAGGGATGGGGATGCTCTTGTGCTCCGTGGCGGTAACGTTCATCGAGCCAATCTGGAGGACCGTCTTGTCCTTGTTGTAGTTGATCCCCCCGTAGACCAGCGCGAGGATGCCAGCGACCACGAGTACGATTCCTAGGATTCTCATTTCGTCTGCTCCTTTGTTCTCGCTGTCAGCGGATATAGAAAGTGAGGCCTATGCCCGCATACGTGGAGGACTTGTCGTCGAGCGCGATGCCGATTTCGCCGACTAAGTCGGCCGAGTCGGAAAGGCGGTACTCGATGCCGGGCACGAGATGTACTCTGGTGAACGTGTCGTCGAACGGCGGCGGGACATCCCGGAGCGACTCGAACGAGACGTCTAGGGCGCCGCACAGCTCCAGGCTGGGGCTCAGGTGCCCGCTTAGGAGCGGCGTGACGTCGATGCCCATGGCGTCATAGCGCCCATTGCTTCCGGACATCCAGTGGACGCCCCCGGCCAACGAGAAGTCCATGCCGGTCTCAGGCTGGACACCCTTCAGAATCCACCACTCGCCGTCTGCGCCCACGTACGTGCCGTTCTCGACAAAGCCCAGCTTGGCCTCGGCGTCGAAACGATCGGTGAATCCATAGCCACCCCGGGCAGCGACGCCGAACTCGTCGTCGGCTCCGTTCTGGCCGAAGGCCATGATCGGGGCGACCATCAGCTTGAAAGTGCCGCGGTCCATTGTTTCGGCGGACTGCAGGACGCCGATGTACTGAGCGGCGGCCGGAAGCGCGAAGCAGAGGCCCAGGGCCGCGGCCAGGAATAGTCGGGAAATCTTCATGTCACATCCTCCTAATAGGAAAACAAGTCGTTACAGTGTTCAGAACGTCCGGCCGTGCAGTCTAGGCGAGCCGTCGTCCCTGAATGATGCGGATCAGCACGGACACGACGGCAAGGACAAGCAGGACGTGGATAAAGCCGTGCATGGTGAAGGCCGTAACAAGGCCGAGTAGCCAGAGAACAAGGAGCACGACAGCAATTGTCCAAAGCATGAGCCACCTCCTGTGGTATTCGGGGAAACGATCGACGACGCCAGCCGACGGCGCCCTTCGGGTCCCACGGCTAGTGATAGAACGTCCAACCGACCGTAATCTTGGCGTCCGGCGAATCGTTCAGGCTGAACTTGCCCTCGATGAAGAAGCGGTCACCGTTGGCGAGACCCTTCTCGATGCCACCCAGGGCGTTGACTCCCAGGTCATTGTGGGAGGCGGTGTGTCCAGCGAAGTCCACGCTCTTGATGTTGGCGCCCAGACCGCCACCAAGGTACGGCGTCCAGACGTCCCAGGCGGAGCTGAAGCGATACGCCGCCTCAGCGTTGGCGGCGAAAAGCTTCGTGTGATCGCCGAGGCCCAGCTCTACGTTGGGTTGGAAGCGGACGTGCCGGGCGAAGTTACCGAAATCGAGGTGCGCGCCGAAGTGGAGCTGGTCGGGGTTGAGCGACAGTCCCACCCGCGGGCCCCAGCCGCGGAAGCCGACGTCAGTGTCAGGACCCGCCAGAGCCAGTGCGGGGGCGAGAGCGGTGGCCAAGGCGGCTACCAGCAGGATCGTACGAGTTCGATTCATCGTGTTCTCCTCTCAATACCTGGGACGGTGGTCTACGTCACCGGAGACCGCATCCGCGCGGTCGTCCGGTCGCTGCATCTATAGATGGAGCCCGGCAGCCGGAACGGTCCGGCGGGGGCTGGAAATCATCGCTGAGCCAGGACCGGAATGTTCGTCGAGGACGTCATCTTGATGGTCAGCCTTTGACCCGGTCCCAGATCCACGTCCGCACCCTTGGTCGCGAGCATGAGGACGGTGCCGGCGCCCGCCCCGGCGCCTGCTCCGATGGCCGCGCCCTTTCCTCCACCGGTGATCCCGCCGATGAGGGCGCCGAGGACGCCTCCGGCGGCGATTTTCTCAGCGTCCCCATGCGTCGCGGAGGCGGCCTGCAGCGTGAGCGGTTGCGCGGAGATGGCGTGGGTGGCGCCCTGCGAATCGACGATCCCTTGGTACGCGAGCGTCATCCGGGCGCGTCCTTTGATCCGGCCCGATGCCTGGACGTCGCGCAGCACTCCGTGGATCTGGGCACCGGCCGGAACGACCGTTCTGCCATCGACGACGACCGGCTCGGTCGTCGTGGCGACGAACGGGTCACCGGCGTGGTTGGTCTCCGTGGAAAGCCGCCGGTCGAGCGAGGCGACGACGTTGGTCCCATCCGGGATCACCAAGGTCTCGTAGGTCAGCTTCGGTACCTCCGGAGTCTGCGCGACTGCGGCGTTCTGGGCGCCCTGCGGATCCTTCGTGCAGCCGACGGCGATTGCCGCGGCGACAAGAATGATGATGCCGAGGCCGGCTGAAATCTGTTTCATGGAAGGTAACCTCTCTTTCCGGAACCGACCGAGGGGGCTCCCTTGGTCAAAGATCTTGACTCGGATCTGCGTTGCGCCTGACGGAATCAGCGAGCCTCGTCCGGCTCATGCGGCAAGCACCTAGGACGATGGCCTCGGGTTGTTGATGGCGGCGTCGAGTTCGTTCCAGGCTCTCTCCATTTCGGTTCTGAGGCGCGTCCGCTGCGAGTCTCGCGCCGTAGCCGCCGGTGCTGCTGCCTTGAACGCGATGAGCTTCGATTCCGCGATGGCGTGCAGAGCCTTCAGTTCGTCTATGTGCACAAGGGTCTCGAACCTCGTCCGGACTCCGGCCACCTGAATCTTGGCCGCGAGATGAGCTATCTTCGAGGCCCAGAGCCTGAGC
This sequence comes from Candidatus Eiseniibacteriota bacterium, assembly GCA_903844735.1. GTDB lineage: Bacteria > Eisenbacteria > RBG-16-71-46 > CAIMUX01 > CAIMUX01 > CAIMUX01. The sequence continues at coordinate 59,653 of CAIMUX010000123.1, read as the reverse complement.
TGCGCCTCCATTCTCTTCACGTCCGCGTCCATGGCGTTCTCCTTCGGGTGCTGGCCCGGCGACTCTGGGCAGTGACCCGGATCCTTGGTGCATGGCCACTGTCAGGGGCGACAGAGTTTGTATGGTCACAAGCGTGCCATCGCGTAACCGCTTGATGTATCGCGACCTCACGGAACTGGGCGCTTGACATGTCCATCAAAACAAGGCAGATTCGATCAAAATGAAGGGGGTGGAAATGCGCGTCGAAGACCTGAGCATCGGCGAATTGGTGGAGTTCGACTCCGAGGACGGTGTGGTCCGCTTCGCAGGTCAGCGCGCGCTCATTATCGATGCCACGGCGAAAGGACACCTGCGCAAGGAGCTGGTCAATCACTTCGGCCTCAGTACCGCCCGGGCCATCCTGACCCGGTTCGGTTTCGTCCAAGGCTGGCGGATGGCCGAAGCGATGCATGAGCTGTTCCAGTGGGAGAGCGAGGAGGACTGGCATCACGCGTGCGGGCGCATCCACATGCTCGAAGGCATGTATCGTCTGGACCCGGGCAGTCCTGGTTCGTTGACGAAGGAAGGATTGACGCTTGTCGGCTCGTATGAGGCGGAGCAGCACATCGCCCACCTGGGGCGAAGTGACACCTGCGTGTGTTGGACCATATGCGGTCTTACGAGCGGCTACCTGAGCCGGGCGGTGGGCAAGGAGATCTACGTTCTGGAGGAAGGGTGCATTGGACGGGGCGACGCCGTTTGCCACCTCCTCGGCCGGACACTCGAGGAGTGGGGCGACGATCGAGCCGACGAGCTCCGCTTCTACCGCGCCGAAAACCTCAGCGAGTGGCTAGAGCCGTCGCTCCACCAAATCACCGAAAACCTCAAGGAGGCTGAACGGAAGCTCCGCGAGAGGAAGCGCGTGCTCACCCGCGTGGCCCCGGAAGCTGAGGATCCCCTCGGGATGATCGTCCGCAGCGCCTCCATGCGGCGCGTCGTCGACCTCGCCCGCCGGATCGCGAAGGTGGATTCTACCCTCCTCATCACGGGCGAGAGCGGGGCGGGCAAGGAACTCATCGCGCAGCTGGTCCACGACGAGTCCGCCCGCGCCGCGGGCCCCTTTATCGCTGTCAACTGCGGTGCGATCACGGAATCCCTGCTCGAGAGCGAGCTCTTTGGTCACGCGCGCGGCGCGTTTACGGGCGCGGCGCAGGACCGGGTCGGCCTGTTTGAGGCGGCCAACGGCGGAACGCTGCTGCTCGACGAGATCGGCGACGTCTCGCCCGGCATGCAGGTCAAGCTGTTGCGGGTCCTGCAGGAGCGCGAGATCCGTCGCGTCGGCGAGAACAAGAGCCGGCCGGTGAACGTGCGGGTGATGGCCGCGACGAATCGCGAGTTGGCGGCGGACATCGCGGAGGGCCGCTTCCGCAAGGACCTGTTCTACCGTCTCAACGTGGTGCAGCTGCACGTGCCGCCGCTGCGGGGCCGGCGGGAGGATATCCTGCCCCTGGCCCGCCTGCTGCTGGCCGACGCGGCGGCGCGCTGCAATCGTCCCGTCACCGGATTGACGCCGCGCGTGGCGGACCAGCTCTTGCGTTACGATTGGCCGGGCAACGTGCGAGAACTGGAGAATGCCATGGAACGGGCCGTCGCGCTCGGCCGCACGGCCCTCGTGGAGTTCGACGATCTGCCCGAGGAGGTCCGCTCGGCGATTCCGGCACCGTCGGTCTTGGGTTCCGTGAGGGTGCTCGACGAGATCGAGAAGGACTACATCCTGGCGGTGCTCGATCGCAACGGTGGAAACCAGACTCGCACCGCCGAGCAACTCGGCATCGGTTCGGCCACGCTCTACCGGAAGCTCAAGAGCTACGGCGTCGCGCGGGGAACTCGCAACACGGGAGCGGAGGAGTCCGCTCCGCTCTGACGTCGGTCTCCCACGGACGCCCGCGGTTCAAACAGCGGGCACCGAGACGATGTCGGTGCTCCGGCCGGTGAGCAGCCAGGTCGTCACGGAGCCCGGGCCTTCCAGCTCGGTGGCAGCGCGCTCCTCGAGCAGGAACGGCTTGCCCAGTCGCCGCCGGGTGGATTCCGTCATGTGTACCCGTCCGGCCACGCCGTTGGGCTGCATCCGGATGGCGGTGTTCACGGCGTCACCCCACAGGTCGTAGGTGAACTTGCGCTGGCCGATGACGCCCGCCACCCCACCGCCGGTGTTGATTCCAATGCGCACGCGGAGCGTAGAGCCCCTCCGCGCATTGAAGCGGTCCATGGCTTCGAGCATGTCCAGCGCCATGTGGGCCGCGCGGGCGGCGTGGTCGGCGGCCGGAGCGGGAAGTCCGGCGACAGCCAGGTAGGCGTCACCCATGGTCTTGATCTTCTCGACGCCCCGGTTATCCGCGATGCGGTCAAACTCGGTGAAGATCTCATTGAGCATGGCCACCGCGTCCCGGGGGCTCAAGTCCGCCGAGACCGTGCTGAACTCCACAATGTCCGCGAACAACACCGTTGCTTCCGAAAAGCCGTCCGCGATGATTTCCGTGAAGTCGCCGGCCGTAACCTCGGGGCGCCCCTTCAACCGCTCAACAATGGGAAGCGGCAGCACGTTGAGCAGCAGCCGCTCCGATATCCTCTGTTCCTCCACCACCTGTTCGTAGAGTCTCTTCGTCTCCAGGTGCAGCAAGCGGACTTCGATCATGTTGTGGACGCGCATCAGCACCTCAGCCAGGTCGATCGGCTTGCTGACGAAGTCCCTGGCGCCGGCCCTCAACGCGCGCAGCTTGTGGCCTGGCTCGGCGGTGACCACCAAGACCGGGAGATACCCGTCGGTCTCGATCTCCTTCAAACCCTCCATGACCTGGAATCCGTCCATGCCGGGCATCTTGAGGTCGAGCAGGATCAGGGCGTAGCGGTTCTGGCGGTGAAGCTCGCAGACCGCGGTCGGATCCATCGTCGACTGAATGGACGAATAGCCGGCGGCGCGCAGCATGCGCTCGAACAGGAGGACATTGGCCTCCAGGTCGTCGACAACCAGGATGTTGGCTTCCAAGATCTCAAATGACCTGACCACTTTGCTCCTCCCGCCTTATGGGCGCCGGCCACCCTCCTCATCGGCCTGTTCCAGGGCCGCGCGTAACGTGTCCATGAACTCCTTGATCTTGATCGGCTTGGTGAGATAGCGGAAGAACCCGGCGTCCAGGCACCTCGCGATGTCGCGGGGCATCGCATTTGCGCTGATGGCGACGACGGGGATGTGTGCCGTGGCCGGGTCTTCGCGCAGCACCTTCAAGGCCTCGACGCCGCTCATGCCGGGCAGGTTGATGTCCATGAGGATCACCGATGGCTGAGAGGTGCGAGCAATGTGGATGCCGAGAGTCCCGTTCACTGCGGTCAGCAGCCGGAGGTCCGGCCGCCGCGCGACCAGTTGCTGCACGAGCTTCATGTTCGCCTGGTTGTCCTCAACGTAGAGCAGGGTGTGCAGCGAAGCACCGCTCGGCGCGGGCGCCGGCAGATCAAGGATGGCGGCGTCCCGCCGTTCGACCAGTGGCTGCGGAGCGGCGCTCGAGTCGAGCTCGCACCAGAATGTGCTGCCCACGCCGACAACACTCTCCACGCCCAGTTCGCCACCCATCAGCTCCGCGAGTCGCTTCGTTACCACCAGGCCGATGCCCGTGCCGGCCACACCGCCCGGTGCCTCGTGGCCGAGCCGATTGAACGGCTGGAACAACTGCTCCAGCTTATCGGTGGGCAATCCCGCGCCCGTGTCCTGGACGCTGATGCGAACGCGCCCCGGGGTGCTTGCGTCGCAAGCTACGATGACCGTTCCCCGCTCCTTGTTGAACTTGATCGCATTGGACAGCAGGTTGATGACAATCTGCTTCAACCGGGTCCGATCGGCGCTGACAAACATCGGGGTCTCGAAACGAGGAAACGTCAAGCTGATCCCGCGATGTTGCCCTTCGGGCTCCATCATGGCCTGGCATTCCCACATGACTTCGGCCAGCGAGACGGGCTCCTCGGACAACGACACTCTTCCGGACTCGATCACGGCGAGATCGAGGACTTCGTTGATCAGCTTCAGCAGGTGCCAGCCCGCCTGGAGAATCTGGGCAATGTTTTCCTCCTGGGAGTCCGTCGGCGGCGGTTCGGAGGACTCCATGAGCTGCGCGAAGCCGAGAATCGCGTTGAGCGGACTGCGCAATTCGTGGCTCATGCTGGACAGGAAGTCGGACTTCGCCTGATTTGCTTTCTCCGCCGCGGACTTGGCTCGTTCCAGCTCGACGTTGGTTTCCTGGAGCGCCTGGGCGTCGCGTTGCCGCTCCGTCACATCCCTCGCGGCGGCGAACACGCCCTGCAAGACCCGGTCGCGGTCGTAGAAAGTGGTGGCATTGTAGGACACTCTGGTGGTCCTGCCGTCCCGGTCTCTGGCGGTGAGTTCGTAGTCGGTGATTCTCTTTTCACGCAGCACCGACGTGGTGACCGCTTCGGCCCTCTCCGGATCGGTGAAGTAGTTCTTGAACGGTGCCCCGATCAGCTCGTCGCGCGTGCAGCCCGTGAGCGCTTCCATCTGCCGGTTGACGTCGGTGATCACGCCGAGCGGGTCGGTGATCACCAGCGCATCGATGTGAGACTCGATGAGAGAGCGCGTGTAGAACTGCTGGTCGCGAAGTCGCTGGTCGAGCTTCTTCTGCTCCGCTTCCACCCGCTTGCGCGCGGTGTTGTCGGTGCCGATCAGCAGATAGCCGATGATGGCGCCCTCTTCATCGCGCAGCGCGGTGACCGAGACGACCGCCGGAAAGCGGCTGCCGTCCTTGCGGATGTAGGTCAGCTCATAGATGTCCTCGATCTCACGCGAGGCCTTGAAGACCAGGGCCTCGAACCCGGGCGTGATCGGTGTCGAGAGCTCGAGGCTCAGCGTCTTGGCGCGCGCGATCAGCTCCTGGGGATCGGAAATGTCGGCCGGCGTGATCCTGTTCAGCACATCGGCGGCGGCGTAGCCCAGCATGCGCTCCGCTCCCACGTTGAAGATCTGAATCACGCCTTTCGCGTCGGTGGCGATGCTGGAGAAATTGGCGCTGTTGAATATGGCGCTCTGCAGGGCACCGGTCTTGAGCAGCGCCTCCTCCCGCCGGACGTCGGTGACGGCATCCGGGGCGCGAGCGGGGTCGGGGGAAACGGGAGGAGCGTCCTGAGTCGAGGGCATTCCACAACCTCCATCGAGTGAGCAAGGTGAACCGCAAACTGTCTGCTCAACAAACGTACCACGTCGTGGTTGGCTCCGGTTAGCGCCTTCTCGTGGCGTGTCGCGGTGATCGGCGGTGGTTCTCTTCTCCAGGCCCAAGTTCAGCGGCGAGAGCAGCATCCCTCTCCCGGACCGCGAATCCGCAGTCTAGAATCGGAACCCGTGAACGAGGCGTACTCGGCTCTCCGATGCCGGGAGCTGTTCCTTCCTTTTGATCGGTTGCGCATCACTCTGATAGAGATGCCACCAGCTCGTGTCCTCGATTCTGGTCGGCAACAAGCACATACGCGGCGGCACGGAAGTGGCACGTAGCACGTGACGGTCGTCAGGTAGCGGTCGCCAGGTAGCGGTCGGCATGCAGCGGTCGCCAGAAAGCGAGTAGCGTGCGGCGGGCGCCCGACGCGTTCCGGACTTGAGCCGTGCTACCAATTCCTCGGCGGCCCGACGTCGACATGGACGAAACCGGAGGCAGGGTAGTAGCCGACGCCGCCCCGGCCGAGGCGCAGCGCGGTGTTGCGCAGGCCGCCCAGGCCGATGCCCGGGAGGCGAATGTCGATGGCGCGGCCCTGGATGTGGAAGCTGTGCGCGGCGACGCCGTGTCCCTCGTGCTGCAGCAGGGCGTTTGAGGCCGGCGAGCGGTATCCGGAGATGACGTGGAAGGGTTGACTCACGCGTATCTCGGATCGGAGTTCATGAAGCAGATCCAGCAGGCTGCGATCGATCTCTTTCACCTCTCCGGTGCGGTGATCACGCAAGAGGTGGTCGATTTCCTGGAGTCCGGGCGGGCAATAGGAGCCGTCGCACCAATAGACCGTCTCGATTCTCTCTTTGGTGTGGGTATTGAAGAACGACAGGCTGCGCGGAAGGCGGGTTGCGGGAAGCGCAGCCGGCGCGGCGGGGCCGGCGGGGCCGGCGGGGCTGGCGGGGCTGGCGGGGCTGGCGGGAGCAGGGATCGGCGGGTTGGGATGCCCCGGACGGATCTCAGGCATGGCCGCCCTCGAACTGACGATGCCGCGACGATCCATGGGCGCGCCGAGCAGCAAGCCAAACACCAGCGCGGCGCCGCCGCGGAGCAGTTCGCGGCGTCCTGCGTCGCAGGGGGTCTGTGGATTGCCGATTCTGACCATCCTTCCTTGGATCCGACCCGAAAGATCGCGCGTTCCGGGTCGCGGCGCAGGGTTCCGGGCGAATCTGGTTCGCCACCGAACACCAACTACACCAGGTGCTTGAAGGAGTTTCCGCCAAGATGCCGATGATTCCGGACCTGAGGTCCGCAGTTCGTGCCTTCTCGTTCGTTGCGCTCGCAACGGCCACGCTGGGTGTCATGGGCCCTGCCTCGCACGCTCAGGCAGACACCGTCCGAACGGACCTGGCGGGCTCCGCGGCCGCGCAGATCCGGACGCGGATTCGCGAGGGCCATGAGCCGCACTTGCGTTGGCCGGAGTTCCCTCACTACCAGGCTGAGATGGAGGCGCTGTACGGACCGGGGGGATATCAGCCTCTTTGGACGGAGAACAACCGGCCTCGCCGGCAGGCCGGCGAGGCGATCGAGATCCTGCGGCAAGCCGAATCGCGCGGGCTCCCGGTGGAGGAGTTCGACCTGTCGTACCTGGAAGAGGGTTGGCGAAGCCTCGCTTTTGGAACGCCCATGAGCGGCGAGGAACTCGGCGATCTCGACGCGGCGACCAGCTTGCTGCTCATGCGACATCTCTCCGATTTGCACAACGGCAGGATCAACCCGGGCACTCTCAGTCACGGTCTCGATATCGAACCGAAGAAGTACGGCCTGGCAGCCGCTGTCCGCCGGAGCCTCGAGGAGGGCCGGATGTCGCTTGTCGTAGAGGAAGCCGAACCGCAACTCGAGCAGTATCGCACGCTCAAGGTGGCCCTCGGGCGCTACCGCGCCTTGGCCCAGTCTCCGCACCCTGCGTCTCTTCCCGTCACGGCGCGTCTCCGTCCCGGCGACCGCTACGCGGCCGTGCGCGATCTGGATCACTTGCTCAGGATGCTCGGTGACCTGGGCACCCCGGCCGGCGTCGATACCTCAGCGAGTCCCGCGGATAGGGCTCAGGCGCACAGCGATCCGATCGCACTCCCGCCCGCGGGCCTGATCTACGGCGGAGAACTCGTCAACGGGGTTCGGCGCTATCAGGAACGACACGGCCTCAGCCCCGACGGCATCGTCGGTCCGGCCACCTGGAAGGCGCTCAATCAGCCACTCGCGCGCCGCGTGCGCCAGATCGAGCTCGCATTGGAGCGACTTCGCTGGCTGCCGGACATGGAGAGCGCGCCCCTGGTGATCGTGAACATTCCGTCGTTTCGCCTGTACGTGTTCGACTCGATCACTCCGGGTGCACGTCCCGCCTTGCAGATGAACGTAGTCGTCGGCAAGGCCGGGCTCTCCGGCACTCCGGTCTTCGCGGACCGGATTCGCTACATCGAGTTCAGCCCTTACTGGTATCCGCCTCGGAGCATCATCAAGGACGAGATCGTTCCGGGACTCGCCCGCAACTCCAAGTATCTCGTCTCGCATGACATGGAGATTGTCCCTGGCACCAGCGACGAGTCAAAGGTGTTGGATATGAACGCGGAAAATCTGAAACGGCTCCGCACGGGCAGTGCCTGGGTACGCCAGCGCCCGGGTCCTCGGAACTCGCTCGGCCTCGTGAAATTCGTCTTCCCGAACAGCCACAACATCTACCTGCACGACACGCCGTCGCGTTCCCTCTTCGCGCGCGAGCGGAGGGATTTCAGCCATGGATGTATCAGGGTGCAAGACCCCCGAGCGCTGGCAGAGTTCCTGTTGCGCGACCAGCCCGAGTGGACGCCCGAGGAAATCGGGAAGGCGATGCTGGCCGGTTCCGCACGGCGGGTCAACCTCAAGACGCCGGTCCCGGTCTACATCCTCTACGCCACGGCAGTCTCGCGACCGGACGGAGCGGTTCTCCTCTTCGACGACCTCTATGGACAGGACAAAGAACTGGACCACGCACTGCTGGAGGGAGAGCCGTTTGCGCGGTAGCTCCGCGCCGGCAACCCGCGGGAACGCTGACCGAATGGGGCTTGAACGCGGAACGTCTCACCGGCGAGCCGGGGATCGGGGCTTGGCCCTGGCCAGCACACGGTCGACGACGAGCCGCGCCTGTCCCTCTGCCAGCGCGCGCACGATCAGGTGCTCCCGGGTTGCACACACGGTCATTCCGTGCGAGTCGCTCAGCGTTGCCTCCAGGCGAACGCCGGCGGTGAGTTCCCGGTTCATCCCGCGCTCGGCCAGGCGCTCGAGCCCGGCCAGGGCCGCCGAGTCATGGATCGTCGCGTTCGCGCGCAGGAAGTCGCGCACGGGGCCTCCTCGCCAGAACTGGAGGTTTCGAGCCAGCGGGTGCGCACTGCCGACGTCGAAGTCGAGGTCGGGAACCGTGAGTCGGCGCGTCACCTGATCAACTCGCGGGGTCCCGGTGAGGAAAACGCGCCCCTGGATCGCCCCGCTGAAGGTGACGCCAAGTGCGACGCGCCCGCTCCCGATGCCCCGCAACGTCACCTCCTCGATGCGGGCGCGGCGCCCGAACCGCCGGATTACGTGCCCGACTAACGGCTTCTTTATCAACTCCGTCGCCGCGTCGTACGAAAAGACCCCATCGAGAACCACGTGAAGTTCCGGAACCGTACCGGTATCGGCGTTGGCCGTCATCCGTAGTGGCGGAAGGGGCGTGACAAGGGTGCTGTCCGGCGGACGCACCCCGGTGACGATCTTGGGCCGGGCATCGAGGCGCACGATGGCGACGAGGCTGTCGCCGCTGCCGGTGAACAACGCCAGTTGCGCGGGCCCGGGCTGGAGCAACAGCCACACTTCGTCGGTGAGGCGGATCGGTCGCTCCATCTTTCTCCAGATCCGTTCGATCTGGCCGCGCAGGTCGCGCCGCGCCACGCGCCGGTCGATCCGCTCGGCCTTTCGCGTCATCTCCTCGCGTACCGCGCCTACCACCTTGTTGGTGACGTCGATCTTGAGAAAGGTCACCTGGCACTGGTCGCGCGGTTCGTCGCCGAAGCGCACGACTTCGGCGAGGGTGCGCGTACGCAGCCCCCAATCGGGGGTGAACGATGGCGTGCTCACGAAGCGGAGCAGCAGCCGGGGCTTGGGATCATCGCCCCCGCCGCACCCCGCGCTCACCTCCGGGCCGAGCGGGGGGGCGTACCAGCCACGCCCCTCGTACTCGATCACCGTTTCGATGACGATCTCCGTCCCATCCACGTGCGCCAGGAACGGGGAGCGGCTCGCCGTGAACGCGACGGAGGCGCGCGCGCTGCTGTCGGCGCGGAGCCGGCGGTCCAGCGAGCCGAAGCGGCGCGGGATGTCGGCCTCGAACTGGGCGATGGCCGGACCGAGATCGAAGACGATCGGAGCTGTCAAGACCGACCGGGGCACCCGGGAGAGGGTGTCTGCCAGGTCCGCCGTAAGGGAGGGCTCGGGCGCCGCCACGTGGATCGGAAGGATCCATATGCGCCACACGAGAAGTCCCGCGAATGCGGTCGCGGAGACGACTCCGCTGATCCATACTCGATGCTTGGCCATCGTTTCCTTCCGCGGCACGGGGCCGCATCGGGACGTACTCCGGAACAGCGAATCGGCCGAGCGGGGAGTGCCCCGAAGCGATCCAGACGAGCGCCCACCGCCGCATGGCAGTGCGCGCTCATCTGTCCGTGTTCACGTGCCTGCCGATTCTGTCGGCTGCGGGCACGGTCCGGGGATTCACACACCGGCAACTACAGTTTGGCCTCGCGCTCGAGGACGATCTCAACGCGCCGGTTGTTGGCGCGTCCCTCGGCGGTGGCGTTGTCGGCGACCGGACGCCCCTCGCCGATCCCGCGGCCCTGGATGCGGGTGGCATCGAACCCTCGCTGCACCAGGTAGTTGCGGACCGTGTCCGCCCGGCGCTGGGACAGGTCGATGTTGTATTGGTCAGCACCCTGCGAGTCGGTGAACCCCTCCACCACGACGTTGCGGGTCTTGCTCGCAAGCAGCGCCTCCGCGACCTGGTTGAGCTTCAATTCCGCACCGGGCATGAGCGTCGCCTCGTCGGATCGAAAGAGCACGCTTCCCGAGAGCGTGATGACCAGTCCGCGCGCTTCCTCCTTGACCGCGGCGAGCCTGGCCAATGCAGCCAGCGCCGCGGCTGTCCTCTCCTCGGCCTCGAGTCGGGCTTTCTGTTCGGCGGAAAGTTGGTTGGCCGTGGCCTGGCCGCTGCGCTCCGAGACCGCCAGTGCGGTGCGTGTCTGGTTCAAGTTCTGGGTCGTCTCCTGCGTCAGCCTTCTCTGCGCGGCGGTTCTCTGCTCGGCCTCGAGGCGGGCCGTCTGCTCGGCGGACAGTTTCTGTGATGTAGCCTGTCCGTCGCGCTCCGATTCCGCCAGCGCCGTGCGTGTGTCGCTCAGATCCTGCGTCGTCTCCTGCAGGATGTTGCCCTGGGTCACCTCGTACGCCTTGTTCGCTTGGGACTTGCTCGTCTGCTGCGAGGCGATGGACGCTTGTACGTCGGCCATCTCGGCCTTCCGTTGCGCCACGTACGCGAGGTCCCGCGTGTGATAGGACTTGCCGTCCTTGGAGAAGGACGTCTCCGCCTGGGCGAGCGCCTGCTGGGCCTTGTGCAGCTCTACCGGCGCCAGTTGCGCCGCCGGTCCCGCGCTGGCATGGAGGTAGGCCTGGCGAGCGCCGGCCAGTTCACTCGGGACGGATGCGGCGCAGCCGAACAGGAGAGCGGCGGCCACCACAATGATCAGCGATCCAATTATCTTCATGAGATGCTCCTTCCAGCAGATCATCGGTTATCGGTCTGGAGCTGGCGGACCCGCTCCATTGCTTGCGAAGCTTCGGTCTTCTCGGTCTGTTCCCTGGAAAGCACGACGGCCAGTTCAGCGTCGGCTTCGGCTCGCAACAGCTGCGATGCCGCCTCATCCTTCTCGCCCCGGTCCGCGAGCCCCTTAGCGCGATCCAGCTCCTCCTTGGCCAACTGCAAGTGGAGCGACGCGCGAGGGATCTCGCTGGCTCCGACCTCCTCGGCCGCGCGGATGGCCGACGCGGAGGACTCGGTGCGCAGCGGTGGTTGACTCGCACAGCCCACGGCGAGCGCGACTGTGATCAGAGCTCCCAACATCCATACGTGTCTCATTGGTTCCTCCCTAGTTCCGGTGTGGGGCGACTTCAGAAGGCGAAGCCCAAGACCGCCGTGGTGGTGAATCCGTTCAGCTTGAAGCCGTTCAGGGCGTACTCGGTGTCATTGAGCTTGATCTTCTGCCCGCCGAACGACGGGTTGGCCGAGACGTATCTTCCTTCGACCCCGATGAAGGCGCTCGGGCTGACGTTGATGTTCAGTCCGGCTCCGGCATGAAGCCCGAAGGTCGCGGTTCCGTCGAAGGTATTCAGGTTGTCGGTCACGTGAAACTTGGTGAAGTAGGCGCCGATCCCGACCTCGGCGTATGGATCGATCGGTCCGAGCGGGATGAGGGCCTTGGCGGAGGCCAAGACCGGAATGACATCGAACTTGATGTCGTGGCGGACCGGCGCCGTATTGACGGTGCCGGTGCCCTTGAAATAACCGGCGCCCAGTTCGAGGGCGAACGTGGGAGCGAAGTAGTGGCCCACCGCGACCTCGCCGTCGAATCCCGCCTTGGTGTCGGTGTCAAAGGTGGTGTTGCTGAGCCCGATGTTCTTGATCGTGAACGACGCGCTGGGCGAGTAGATGCCCCCCTTGAGGGCTAAGTAGCTCCCGGGCTTTTCCGCGGCCGATGCTTGGGAAGCAAGACCAAGCACGCCGAGCGCCCCCAACAGAAACAGGACATGTTCTGTCCTCACCCGTGTTCCCCTGCATTTGTCTCCGATGACTCGTCGCATGAAGTTCTCCTCTCCGTATGTGCAGACTGTGTCGGTACACCCGCGTGCACGCGGCCTTCGATCTCTCACAGGCTGGGTCCCCCCCGGCTCCTGTATCTCCCCGTACAACCACTGGGTCACGCAACAAGCGTGCCTTCCAGGATGTTGTGCAACTGGCTGTCATCCCGGCATCTGGCGGCGAGCGGATCTCGCGCGTCCGATCAAAACGATCGGCCCGGCATCATTGCGATGCGGATGTCGCTGGGTCCCGGCCGATCGGACACCGGGGTCCGGGAGCTCAAGACTGTGGTGGTAGGGGAGGCCTCCACCGGCGGTGGGCCTGACCGCGCCGGCCGTCGTGGGATAGGAAACGCAGGTCAGTCGCTCATCGCGTGGTCGTGCGGGCAACTCGTCGGAAGCCTCCGGACGCCCGGCGCCGCGTCGCGACACCCGAGCCGTGCCGTGACAACGCCCGGGCGGCATGCTGGTTGCATAACTTGAACCGGACCCCGGTGAGCGGTGTCCGTCCAATGCGGACCGGGTCGCTCACTCCAAAGCCATTCCGAGCCAGCCCGCTTGGGCGAAGCCGGGGTCAGGTTCACGAGGAGGAGCATGTCATGACAATGTACAAGAGACTCGCGCTGGTGGTTTGCGCCGTGGTCGTGGTCGCGGTCGGCGCGGCGGGAGCCAGCCTGGCCGGTGAACCAACGCGTCACGTGGTCGGCGAAGGCGACATCCAGGCCAGGATCGATCAGCAGATCGGCCAGGCCAATGCCGACCGACAGGCGATTCAGACCATGCTGCAGAGGCCTGATGTCCGCCGGATCGCCGGGTCCGCCGGCCTGGATCTCGATCGGGCCAACGCCGCCGCCGCGGTCCTCTCCGGATCGTCGCTAGCGACGTTGGCCGCCCAGGCCAGAGAGGTCAACGCCGGCCTCGTGGGTGGAGATAGCACGATCGTGATCTCGGCGACGGCGCTCATCATCATTCTGCTGATCCTCATTCTGCTGGCGCACTAAGCCTTCGCGGTCATGAGGTCGTGGCGTTTCGTCGGCGTTTGCGTGATGGCGGCTGTCTTGGCTTGGCCCGTTCCCGCAGCCGCCGGCACTCACCTGGAAGCGACGAGTGCCCCAAAGAGGGTGCATCTCCTCGACGTCCCGTACGTCCCCCAGAGCGAAGCACTGTGCGGCGGGGCCGCCCTGGCGATGGTTCTTCGCTACTGGGGGAAGCCGGGCATTCTGGCCGAGGACTTCGCTGCGCTGGTCGAGCCCGGAGAGACCGGTATTCGAACCGGTGTCCTCGTGAAGGCCGCCCAGGCCTGCGGCTGGACCGCGCTGCCGTTGCCGGGGACCCCGGCGGAGGTCATGAGCGAACTCGCCCTGGGGCGACCCGTCATCGCCTTGATCCGAACCGGCGTTGACTCCTTTCACTACGTGGTGCTCGTGGCGTGGGCCAACGGTTGGGTCATCCTCCATGACCCGAACGTAGGGCCCTTTCGGGCCATTCAACAGAAAGAGTTCACGACCGTCTGGTCCGGGAGCGGATGCTGGGCGCTCTTGATCCTTCCTCCGCGAGACGTCAAGGAACAGATTCTGCCGGACTCGGCGGCCGCCCGCTCATCGCCCGCCACGCCGGACGGATGCGGCGCCATCGTACAGGCGGGAGTCCTCCTAGCCGAGCAGGGAGACACCGAACAGGCGGAGCTTAGGTTCCTGGCTGCCGAATCACTGTGCCCCGGGTTCGCGGCCCCCATTCTGGAACGCGCGGGGCTGCGGTTTCGCGCCGAGGACTGGGTAGGTGCGGGCAGACTTGCGGAGCAGGCCGTAGCTCTTGACCCGAGCGATGCGCACGCCTGGCGGCTTCTGGCCGGCAGCCGCTTTCTGGCGGGCGATGCGGAGGGCGCGCTCCGAGCCTGGAACCGGTTGGCCGAACCGCGGACCGACTTGACGCGCATCGACGGGTTGATGCGCGTTCGCTATTCCGCGGTGGCCGGCCAGCTCGACTTGCCATCGGGGCGACTTCTCACCGCGCATGATTTTCGTCGAGCACGCCGTCGTCTGGCCGAGATGCCGGCCCAGTCGGAGTCCCGGCTGAGTTTGCGGCCATTGCCGGACGGAAACGTCCAGGTAGACGTGACGGTGCTGGAGCGCCCCCTCGTGTTCGCGGGCTTCTGGGATTTTGCCGGCATGGGCGTCAAGGCGCTGACCGGACGCGAGATCGACGTCGATGTCGCGAGCCCTACCGGAAGTGGGGAGCTTTGGACCGTTGGGTGGAGGTGGTGGAGGGACCGACCGCGCGTTTCGCTGGCCTTGACGGTTCCCGCGGCCGGAGGGCGCCCTGGGATCTGGCACCTCGACGGATTCTGGGAACGCCAGACCTACTCGATGCACGCTCTCTCCGGTTCGGCCGACACCAACCGCCCGCGCGTGATTCGGGAAGAGCGTCGACGCACTGCTCTCTCACGCTCCGACTGGCTCGCGCCGGATCTTCGCCTGGAAGTCGGCGCCGCGTTGGACACCTGGGCGGACCGAGGGAACCATCTATCCCTGGAGACAAGCGTCGAGACCCGATGGGCGCGCGACCATCTGGCGCTGCGAGCGGAGGCGGCGAGGTGGATGAGTCTTTCGCACGGTGCTCCCTTCGGAGCCGGGGGCTTGTCCGTTCAATGGTGCTCCAGCGGTCTGGAGAGAAACGACGCATGGCGGGGCCGCGTGGGGCTATCCGGCACCACGTCCAAAGCCCCGCGGGCTCTCTGGTCCGGGGCCGGGACCGGAAACGGGCGGGCCGCCCTGCTCCGGGCCCACCCGCTGCTGGACGGAGGCGTCGTTGCGGGCCGTGTCTTCGGGCGTACGCTCGCCCACACAACGGTGGAGAGGCAAGCGTGGCCATGGAACCTGGGCCCCCTGCGACTCGGCTGGGCGGTCTTTGTCGATGGGGCCAAGGCCTGGGACACCGGGTGGGCGGGCCGAAGTCCCTGGCAGGTGGATGGCGGTACGGGCCTGCGGCTGCGAAGCCTGGGCGGGAAGGGTCAGCTCCGCGTCGACGCGGCCCGCGGGCTCGTGGATGGTCGCTCGGCTGTGTCCGTCGGGTGGCAGATCCCCTGAGTCAAGCTCACCACGAGGGAAGCATGAAGGCAACCGAACGGGATCTATCTCCGAAAAGCTGCTGGCGCTTTCGCACGTCTGGCGTTCGCCCGATGGCGGCGACTACGTGATCGCGGCGAAGGGCGCGCCGGAGGCGATCGCCGACCTGAGCCATCTCGACGCGGCGGCGACGGAGACGATGATCGCCGACGTGTCGCGGATGGCCGACCAGGGTCTGCGGGTGCTCGGCGTGGCACGGGCGGCGTTCAAGGTGAGCGCCGGGTTGCCGGAGATCCAGCACGGCTTCGACTTCGAGTTCATCGGTCTGGTCGGCCTGCAGGACCCGATTCGGCCCGACGTGGCGGCAGCGGTAGCCGAGGCGCGAGCGGCGGGGATGCGCGTCGTGATGATCACCGGCGACTACCCGGGTACGGCGCTCGCGATCTCGCGGGCGGCCGGGCTCGACGCGGAAGGGCAGGTCCTCACCGGAGCGGAGCTCGAAGCACTGAGTGATGAGGAGCTCGCCGCGTGCGTGGGCGGCATCACCGTCTTCGCGCGGGTGGTCCCCGAGCAGAAATTGCGCATCGTGCGGGCGCTCAAGCGCGGTGGCGAGGTTGTGGCGATGACCGGCGACGGCGTGAACGACGCGCCGGCGCTCAAGGCCGCCGACATCGGGATCGCGATGGGGCAGCGCGGGACGGACGTGGCGCGGGAAGCGGCGGCGCTGGTGCTGACGGACGACGACTTCGGCTCCATCGTGCGCGCCGTGCGCATGGGGCGGCGCATCTTCGACAACCTGAAGAAGGCGATGGCCTACATCCTGGCCGTGCACGTGCCGATCGCCGGCATGTCGCCGCTCCCGGTGCTGCTGCCTAAGATCGCGGGCCACCCGGCGCCGCTGGTGCTCATGCCGGTGCACATCGCGTTTCTCGAGCTCATCATCGATCCGGCGTGCTCGGTGGTCTTCGAGGCGGAGGGCGAAGAGCGCGACATCATGCAGCGGCCGCCGCGCCGTGTGAGCGAGGCGCTCTTCAGCGGCCGGATGATCACGACGAGCGTGCTGCAGGGCACGGGCGTGCTCGCGGCCGTCCTGGGCGTGTATCTGTGGGCCGTCTTCGGCCATCTATCGGCGGACCTCGTCCGGTCGCTCACGTTCACGACCCTTGTGACGGGCAACTTGGCGCTGATCTTCGTGAATCGATCGTGGACACACACGATGGTCGGCGGGCTGAGGCGGCCGAATAGGGCGCTATGGTGGATCGCGGGAGGCGCTGTGGCGACGCTCACGTTCGTGCTGCTGGCGCCGTTCACGCAGGATCTGTTTGGGTTTGGCGCGCCGGACGTGTGCCGGGCCATGGCGGCGGCATTCGCGGGCGTCATGAGCGTGCTGTGGTTCGAGGTCTACAAGCTGGTAAGGCACCGGGGCCACGAGCGCGTCGCATGACGGGGCCGTCCCCGCCGTTGCCTCTGCGGAGCATGACCCTTTGGTGATCGTTGACGGGGATGTCGTCGACTCCGTGCCGGCAGAATCAGGAGGCGTGCTCCATTGCGCCAGGCTCGTGAGATCTATGCCATCCGCGACGTGTCCGGGCCGGTCGTTGTGATTGGGGGGTCGTTCATTCTGATCAGACCGGAATCCGGGCCTTTCGCCAGGTGGGCTCCACGGACGGAGTCGTGGGACTTGAAATCTGGCTCGGCAATTGCGGGAAGGGGCTGGGCATCCTTGGAGACGACGAGGCACCACCACGCGGTTCGCTCGATCGCGGAGTCGATCGGCGAGGAGGAATGTATGACGAAGCAGGCCGGGAGTGACAGGAACATCCGGGGCTCAGTTGCCTATATCGCACTTCTCACCTCGGTGCTCACGGCCGGGTGCGCGGGGCAGGGCGAAATGACCAATCTCTGGAAGGATTCGTCCTTCACCTCCGGCCCGGTGGGCAACGTGCTCGTCGTGGCGCTCCGCAATGATCCGGTGCGCCGCCGGATGTGGGAGGATGCGTTCGCCAAGGAATTGGGTGCTCGCGGGGTGGCCACGACGTCGTCGTATCAACTGTACCCGGGGGCGCCGCCGGACACGCAGGAGGTGATCGCGGCCGTGCGCAAGAACGGCTACGACGCGATCGTCGTGTCCGTCCGGCTGCCCGACGAGACGACTAGCACCTATGTCCCCGGGGCGGTAAGGCGCGAGCCGGTGACGTTGCAGGACTACTTCGGGCACTTCCACGCCTATTGGACAGAGGTGCGAGATCCGGGACACACCGAGATCGACGAGATCCGGCGGGTGCAGACGGATGTGTGGTCCACCACAGGCCGCGGATGCCTCATTTGGTCGGGCACATTGCGCACGCTCGACTCGGTTGGCGGTCCGACCATGGAGACGGCTGTCGCCGAAGAGATCGTTCCCTTGTTGGAAAAGCAACGGGTGGTGCCGGCGAGGAAGAAGTGACACTCCCCTGCCCTCGCGAGAGTGGGCTCGCCGCGAGGGCGGACCCCACCTCGCCCCTCGGCGAGCGAGGGAGTGTCCGCCCTCGACACGGAACGAGATCAAACCCCGCTCTTCCTCAGTTCTTCAAGCAGCTCCCTCTGTCTCGCGGTCAGGTCCCCGGGCACGGTGACCATGACCCGCGCGACATGATCCCCTCCACGAATGCCCTGCCCCCCCAGCCGTAGCTGCGCTCCCGAGGAAGTCCCGGGCGGAATTGTCAGATTGACTCGCCCGCGAAGGGTTTGCATCGGCGTCTTGCCGCCGAGTGCCGCGGTGGCCATAGGAACCTGGACCTCTGAGTGGACATCATTCCCCTCGCTGTGGAAGACCGGATCGTGCCGCACGTGCGTGTGGACCAGCAGATCTCCCGGCGGACCGCCCCCAGTCCCGGCTCCACCCAATCCTCCCAAGCGGAGAATCGCCCCATTCGCGGTTCCCTCTGGGATGGTGATGGTGAGCGAGCGCGTCCGTTCGATCCTGCCCTCGCCGTGGCACTGTGGGCACTCTTTGGACGGGTCCACGCCGGTGCCTCGACAGGTCGAGCAGGGACGAGTCACCGTGAAGAACTGCCCCTTGTCCCTATCCTGTCCGGTGACCCGCCCGCTTCCCCGGCAGGTAGGGCAGTCCGGGTGGTCCCCGATGGCGCCCCGCCCGGCGCAGTGCGCGCACGGGACCGCGCCGGAGAGTGAAACGGTCACTTTGCCTCCGAGCGCCGCCGTGCGGAAGTCGATCTCCAGCTCGACCTCGGCATCGTGCCCGGGCCGACCCGCGCCGCGCGTACGGTGGATACTCTCACCGAACTCCCCTCCGAAGATGCCGCCGAAGCGGCGCAGGATCTCGTCGATCGACATCGACTCGACGTCCGGCTCGGCAGGCGCGGATTCGCCCTGCCCGAACGGTCCCCGTGGTTCGGCTCTGGAAGGGGCGCGGCCCGTCGCCGCGTCGTCGTACTCCCGCCGCTTCTGTGGGTCGAAAAGGACCTCGTAGGCGCCGGCCAGTCTCTTGAACTTCTCTTCCGCCTGAGGGTCTCCGTGGTTGCGGTCCGGATGGTACTTGAGGGCAAGAGTGCGATACGCCTTCTTGATCTCCTCGAGAGTCGCCGTGCTCGCCACGCCCAGGGTCTCGTAGTGGTTCTTCATAGCGCGGTCCCGCGGTGGACCCGCCGGACCCGGACTTCCAGCGTCTCCTCGGTGAACCGGATGACCGCGTGCTCAGGGTCAAACCCGCTCGGCACCGGAAGGATGACGACCAGGAGAGCGGGCTCAGGGCAGATCCTGTTGGCGCGTACGATCAGAACCTCGGTGGTGACCTCCACATCAATGTCGGATTCGACCACGTCTTCAAGCGGCACGAACCAGCAGAGACCGGCCGCCTCGGCCGTCCATCGGGCGACCACCTCCTGCGCTCCGGGCGTCTCGCGCAAGAGCGCGGCGTGGCGGCGGCGCAGCCGTGTGATCTCGCCCTCGATCTCCTCGATGATTCCCGGATGCATGCGGATCCTCCTGAACCTTGGTCATGGGCCTGGTGCGGGAATTCTCACTTCGACGATGTGTTCCTGCCGGTCATCGACGAGGCGAAGGCCATCGTCGTAACGGCCCACGCCATCGATGGTGACGCTCATTTCGCCCTGCTCGATGGGGATCTGCACGACGCTGATGTGGTAGACCGTCTCCCGGTACCGGTAGTGAACCTTGAACCCCTCCCACTCGGCCGGGAGGCACGGCACGAACCGCAGGGTGTTCACTTCCAGCCTCAGCCCGAGCAAGGACTCCACGATCAGCCGGTACATCCAGGCGGCCGAGCCCGTGTACCACGTCCAGCCGCCGCGGCCGGTATGCGGAGGGCAAGCGTAGACGTCGGCCGCGACTACGTACGGCTCCACTCGGTAGGTCGCGACGTCCTCCGGAGATTTCGCGTGATTCACGGGGTTGATGAGGTTGAAGAGGTCCCACGCCCGCCGACGGTCGCCCAAGGCGGCGAACGCCATGGCTGCCCAGATGGCTCCATGAGTGTACTGCCCGCCGTTCTCCCGCACACCCGGGGGATATCCTTTGATGTAGCCGGGGTTCAGAGTCGATCCATCGAACGGTGGATCCAACAACTGGACTAAGCGGGAATCCCGGCGCACGAGGCGTCTGTCCACGGCCTCCATCGCCGAGTGCGTCCGCGCGGTGTCGCCCGCCCCGGACAGCACGGACCAGCTTTGCGCAACGGAGTCAATCTGGCATTCCGCATTGCCGGCCGATCCCAGCGGCGAGCCATCGTCAAAGTACGCCCGGCGATACCACTCGCCGTCCCAGCCGTTCCGTTCGACATTGCGCCGTAACTGGGCCGCCTCCCCCTGACAGCGCTCGGCGAACGGGTGGTCGCCGCGCCCGCGGGCCACCTCGGTGAACCGCGTGAGGACGTCATAGAGAAAGAAGGCCAGCCAGACGCTCTCACCCTTGCCTCGGATGCCCACCATGTTCATGCCGTCGTTCCAATCGCCCGAACCGATAAGCGGGAGGTCGTGCGGACCGACCGCCAAGCCCCTGAGAATGGCTCGGACACAATGATCGTACAGACTGGCGGTCTCTTCGGACCGGCCGGGCAGATCGTAGTAGGAGTCCTCCTCCGTGTTGACCGGACGTCCGGTGACGAAGGGGAGGGACTCATCCAGCACGCCGGTGTCTCCCGTGTGCAGAACGTAGCGGGAGGTCGCCAGCGGCAGCCAGAGGTAGTCGTCGGAGCAGCGCGTACGTACTCCCCGGCCCGAGGGCGGATGCCACCAGTGCTGGACATCGCCGTCCGGGAATTGGCGCGTGGCGCTGCGAAGCAGGTGCTCGCGGAGGAGATTCGGCTCGGTGTGAACCAACGCCATGGCGTCCTGGAGTTGGTCGCGGAAACCGAAGGCGCCCCCCGGTTGGTAGTATCCGGTTCGGGCCCAAAGCCGGCACGCCAGGGCCTGATACAGAAGCCAGCCGTTGGCCAGGACGTCCATGGATCGGTCGGGGGTCTCCACGCTCACCGCGCCGAGCGTGTGGTTCCAGTATTGCCAAACAGCTTCGAGGGCGCCCCGGGCCGCCGCGGGTCCACGGAATCGGAGGGCGAGGTTGCTGGCGTCATCAGCGTCCCTCCCCGCACCCAGCCTGAAGACCAGCTCCTCCTCTCGCCCGTTGGCCAGCTCCAGCGGAATCCTGATCGCGGCACACGGATCCAAGGCCGGCCCGATCTTGCCGGAAAGCCGTACGCGAGCCATGGCGGCCGGTTCCAGCATCGTACCGTTGCGTCCCAGGAACTCCTTGCGATCACAGGTGAAGGTCCGTGTCGTGTCATCGACGTCGAAGAAGGCCACCCGTCCGGCGAACTCCGTATTGTACGGATTCCGCGCGAAGAGCGCTCCGGTCTTGGTGTCGAAGGCCGTGACGACGTGCATCGCACACTTCGGCCGCAGGTCGCCGATCACCCACTCGACGTATCCGGTGACGGAGAGCCGGCGTGGCCGGCCCGAGTCGTTCCTCAGTTTCAGCGCCAGAAACTTGACCGGAGCATCCAGCGCCACGTAGATCCACAGCTCGGAGCGAATGCCGGCTTCCGTGTGCTCGAATACGCTGTAACCGAATCCGTGACGGCAGACATGAGCCCCGGCCCCGCGGCACGGGAGTGGTGTCGGCGACCAGACGTGGCCGCTCTCTTCGTCCCGGATGTAGATGGCCTCTCCGCTGGACTCGCCGACGGGGTCGTTGGTCCAGGGGGTCAGGCGAAACTCGTGGGCATTCTCGCTCCAGGTGTGGGCGAGACCGCTCTCCGTGACCACGGTCCCAAACTGGGGGTTGGCGAGCACGTTCACCCACGGGGCCGGCGTGGCCTGTCCCGGGGCGGTCGTGATAACGTATTCGCGCCCGTCCGGAGTGAATCCTCCCAGCCCGTTGAAGAAGATCAGATCCCCGCGGGGCGGCGCCGGCGCCGGCGGCGCGGTCGCTCGACGGTCTCGCGTCGGCGCCAGTCGCGGACCGGGCACGTCGGCCACGATCGGGCGATGGATCTGTTCGGACAAGGTCCCGCGACTGTCGGCGATGATCGCGCGGGCCACCGACTGCAGCAGGACCCGTTCCTCGTCCGAGACCTGATCCGCCGGCCGGACGAAGATCCCGCCGGGCCGGTCGGAAACGTTGGCCTCTATCCCCGCAGCGATCAGCCCCATGATCTGGTCATGGAGGAGCTGGCGGTAGCCGGCGTGATCCTCGTTCCAGATCACCAGGTCGACCGCAAGTCCCTTCAGCCGCCAATAGGCGTGGGCCTGCACGAGCTGGCGCACCAGTTCGATACTGGCCGGGTCCGCAATCCGCAGGAGGACGATAGGCAGGTCGCCGGAAATGGAGTAACCCCACAAGCCGGATTGGCCTCGCTCGTTCCTGACGAGAACGCTCGGATCGGCGCGCAACGAGGCATTCGCGTAGATGACCGAGCCGGCCAAGCGTCCATAGAGCTGCGCGTCCGTTTCGGTGGCGTTGAGCTGTCGCAGAAGGACCTGGCTGTGGGTCCACGCCAGTTCAAAGACCCGGTCGGCCAGCCGTCGATCCTGGTACTTCCCGGCGAGACCCAGGCAGATGTCCCGGGTTTCGCCCACGCCCGAGACGACATTCACCGTTGCGGACTCCTCCGGCTCAAGGGTCAGGCGATGCCTGATGGCCACGATCGGGTCGAGCACCGATCCCTCGCTCCCCGAGAGCGCACCCGCGGCGTTCATCGCCTGAGGGTTCGCCACGGCGTTGCCGCGGCCGAGGAACCGCTGGCGATCGGTCTCATAGGAGATTTCCTGGATGTGTGCTCCGTGGACGGCCATCAGGTGGAACATCCACGGGGACGTTTCGTCGGCGGAACGGGGCCGGCGACTGCAGAGGATGGCCTGCCGAGACCGGACGATCTCGGTCTGAACGAAGAGATTGCTGAACACGGGATGGAGCGCGTCCGCCGCGGAGGAAGCGAGCACGACTTCCGCGTAGCTCGTCACTTCGATCTCTCGGCGCGTCCGGGAGCGGTTGGTAATGCGGACCCGGCGCACCTCGACGTCGTCCTCCGGCGACACGGAGATCTCCGTATGGGTGTCGAGGTCGTGGTCGCGGCGACGGAACTCCACTCGGGCCTCAGAGAAGATCGCTTCGTAGCTGTCTGCTTTCTTGAGCGTCGGCTGGCACGCGGTTGACCAGAACTGCCCTGTCCCCATGTCACGGAGGTAGCAGAAGGTGCCCCAGTTGTCGCGGGTGGCGTCCTCGCGCCAGCGGGTAACGGCAATGTCCTTCCAGCGGCTGTAACCGCCTCCCGCGTTGGTGACCATCACGTGATAGCGGCCGTTCGAGAGCAATTGCAGTTCCGGAAGCGGCGTGTCAGGCGTACCGAGGACGCGCATCGGCGCGTCCGCACCACCGGCCGCCGCGTGGGTGCTGGAGAGTTCGGCAGCCTGGGAGTAGAACACCGTGGTCTTGGGCACGCGCTCCTGGAGCAACAGGGTGGTGGCCCGGAACAGCGGATCCGACTCGAACCGCTTCTGCATGGGACGATCCAGAAGCAGATAGGCCAGGGACAGAAGACTCATCCCCTGGTGATGCGCCATGAACGAGCGAACCATGGCGCTCGACTGGCCTCGGGGGAGGCGGGAAGCGGTGTAGTCGATCGCCTCGTAAAAGCCGAATCGTCCCTCGCATCCCTCGGCGGCGAGTCGTTGCAGGTTCAGGCACGCCTCTTCGGGCGCCACCATCAGCGCCAAGGCAGAGGCATACGGGGCGATGACGAGGTCGGCGGCCAGCTCGCGCTTGAGACCCAGGCCGGGAACGCCGAAGGCCCGGTACTGATAATTGAGGTGGGCGTCGATCGTGTTGTAGCCGGATTCCGAGATGCCCCAGGGTACGCCGCGCTGCTTCCCGTACTCGATCTGTCTTTCGACCGCCGCCTGACAGGTCTGGTCGAGCAGCGTGTGCTCGTACGTCGGCATCACCAGGAGCGGCATCAGGTACTCGAACATCGAGCCGCTCCAGGAGAGGAGAACGGGTGCTCCGCCGGTGGCCGTGAGCAGGCGGCCCAGGGCGAACCACGTTTCTTGCGGCAACTGCTCCTGGGCGATGCCGACGAAACTGGCCAGGCGCGCTTCCGACGCCAACAGGTCGTAGAAGCTGGAGTCCCGCCTTCGCTGGGCAACGTTGTAGCCGATCGCCAGCAGGCGGCTCGCCTTGTCAAAGAGGAAGCCGTACTCCGCGTCGGCGAGTTCGCCGGACCGGTGGGCGAGGTCAACAATGGTTGCGATTCTGGCCTCGGCTCGGTGGCCTGCCTGGGTGACGAGCTCGGAAAAGGCCGCGAACCAACCACCCTCCTCGCGGGCTGCCCCCGGACCGAGCTTCTGCGCGATGGCCGGGAGCCG
The DNA here is from genome assembly GCA_903844735.1 of Candidatus Eiseniibacteriota bacterium. GTDB lineage: Bacteria > Eisenbacteria > RBG-16-71-46 > CAIMUX01 > CAIMUX01 > CAIMUX01. The sequence goes on along the minus strand of CAIMUX010000123.1, from coordinate 35,611 downwards.
ATCGCGTGCCAATCCCGCCAGTTCGTCCAGCGAGGGGATTGCGTCGACGCCGGGGAGATCACGAACCAGGTCCGGCGGGACCTGCAGAGACGTCCAGGGAGCGAGGAAGGCGAGTTCGTCGACGGCCTCGCGACACTGTTGAGCGAGGGCTGCGGCCCAGAACCGCGCGTCGCTCTCTCGATCATCCTCGTGGCCGGCTGCTACTTCCGCCACGGATGCGGCCAGATGTTCGAGACACAGCCGCGCCGCCGTGAGCGTGGTCGGCGGGGAATCGCACAGGGAGTCCAGGTCCGCCCACAGCTGAGCCAGACCGGCCGCGGCCGTTCGCCCCAGGGCGTCCTGGAGAATCCGGAGGGTGTCGCTCATGCCCTCGAACCATTGCGCTCCCAGGATCTTGTGGCCGGGAATCGCGAGGAGGCCCGCGCGCAAGGTCAGCAGATGGCCGGCCAGGTTGCCGGTGTCCACGGTCGAGATGTACAGAGGCGTCAGCGGGGCCAGAGTCTGCGTGTCGTACCAGTTGTAGAAGTGGCCGCGGTGGCGTTGCAGGTCTTCCATCGTGCCGAACGCATTTGCCGTGCGGGTGAGGAGGCGTCCGGCGGGGATGTAGCCAAAGTCGTAGGCGGACAGGCTCGATAGCAGCGCGAGCCCCATGTTGGTTGGTGAAGTGCGGTGGGCGACGGTGGATCCGCCGAGTTCCTGGAAGTTGTCGGGGGGCAGCCAATGATCTTCAGCCCCGACGAACGTCTCGAAGAACATCCAGGTCTTGCGGGCGACCTTGCGCAGAAAGATGGTCTGTTCGGTCGAAAGGTTGGCTCTGCGGTGGGCGAGTGGACGGCCGATCCACCAGACGATCGCCGGCGAGGCCAGCCACAGGGCGAGAACGGGTCCGGCCGCCCAGAGCGCGGATGGGCTCAGAAGCGCCAGGCATATCAGCGTCGCCAGGGAGAGCGAAGGGGCGATCCACATCGACCGCAAGGAGGCGGCCAGGTCCGTGCGACGGAGGTGCTCTCCTTCGCCGGATGGGTTCCACTCGAGAAGTCGCCGGTGGATGACGAGCCGCGTCAGCGTGCGAACGATCGCTTCGAGACTGAAGAGCGCCTCATACGGAAGGCAGACGAGGGTGAACGAGGCCAGGGAGAGGTGGCGTTCGGTTGCATGCATGGTCGAGGCGAGGTGTGGCTTCAGCCCCACGTCGCGTGCCTTCTGAAACAGATCCTGGATGGAGGCGACCAGAGGAGGAATCATGATGATCGCAACGACGGACACCGTCCAGATCCAAGCGGGCGGCAAGGTCAGCCATCCCGAGAGCAACAGGAGAGTCAGCGCCGGAGGTACGAGACTACGCCGGAGGTTGTCGAAGAGCTTCCACAGCGACAGCCCCGACAGCGGGTTCTTCCGCCAGTCCTTTCCCGGACCGGGGACGCGCGGCCAGAGCCACCCCAGAAGCTGCCAGTCTCCCCGAATCCACCGGTAGCGGCGACTCACGTCCAGGCTGTAGCGGGAAGGGTAGTCCTCATACAGTTGGACATCGCTCAACAACCCCGAGCGAGCGTAGCAGCCTTCCAGAAGATCGTGGCTCAGAATCCGGTTCTCGGGGAAACGGCCGTCGAGGGCCTGCCGGAGCGCGTCGACGTCGTAGATCCCCTTGCCGATGAACGAGCCTTCATGGAACAGGTCCTGGTAGACATCCGAGACGGCCCGGGTGTACGGGTCGATGCCGGGCTCACCACCGTAGAGGCGGGCATAGCGCGACCGGTTCGTCCCGGGCAGACTTACGGCCACCCGGGGCTGCAGGATGCCATAGCCCTCGGTGATTCGCTGCTTGGCCTCGTCGAACCGCGGACGATGGAGCGGGTGCGCCATGGCTCCCACGAACTGCCAGGCCGATTCACGCGGAAGCTGGGTGTCCGTGTCGAGGGTGATCACATATCTCACGTTCGGCAGAACCGAAGTCCGGCCGACAACGAGGGCAAATCGATCGACGGAGCCGCCTCGCAGCAGCGAATTCAGCTCCGCGAGCTTCCCGCGCTTACGCTCATAGCCCATCCAAAGGCGCTCCCGGGGATTCCAGGTCCGCGGGCGATGAAAGAGGAAGAAGGAGCCGGCCTTCTGGTTTCCGTACTTCTCGTTCAATGCTTCGATCCTCTCCCTCGCGAAGCGAAGGAGCGGCTCGTCCTGTGGAAGCGTGGCCTCCGGCGCGTCAGCAAGATCCGTCAGCAGGCCGAAGTGCAGGTGCTCATCCCGATTCGCCAGGAACCGGACCTCCAGCCCTTCGACCAAGTCATCGATGTTCTGCGTGCTCGTGATCATCGTCGGGATCACGACGAGCGTGCACGACGCGGGGGGAATCCCGGCGGAGAAGTCCATTCGCGGCAGCAAGTGCGGCCTGGCCCACAGACCGGCCAGCCAGTTCACCAGAGCGACGGCCAACTGGCTGGTGCACGGCAGAGAAAGAATGCCGCTCAGCCAGAGCGCCCAGGTTGGCCAGCCACGGGTCAGCCCGTGGGCAACCAGGCCTCCGGTCAGAGATGCCGCGATCAGCAGGACCGGACCAAGATACGCGAATAGAGGATGACGATCGGCGATGCGCCGGAGGATCTCCGCGATGGAGCGTCGAACCTTGGCTGTCCGCTCGAGCTGCGGCAAGCCACTGTCGATCAGGTAGAAGCCGACATGGGCCGCTCGATCGTCACGGCCTTGGGTCGTGGTACCGGACTGCGTGAGTTGAATCGCCAGGCGGGCTACCTGTCCTTCGGAAAGCCGGCTACGGTTCGCGATCCTCTCCACGACGTGGCGGTACCGATCCCGGGTGGCGAAGTCCATGTGGCGGTATGCCCCGGCGGGATCCTCTCGCAACGTGGCCTCGACGACACTCATCGTTTCTACGAACTCGCGCCAGTCCATTGCGCCCAGAAACCGGAGACTGCCGATACTGTTGCTCATGGAGACCTGGTCGGCGGCCTGTTGTTGGTTCTCCGAATGAATCAATTGCTCAATCGTCAGGCCGGACTGGGAAAGCCGCTGCTCGATCCAGGTGAGCGGCAACGCCAGTGCCGGGCTCTGGCCCTGCAGGCGGCGCGTGAGTTCCGCGACGAACGAGCTGACCATCGGAGGATCGGAGCGCGCCATGTCCGCGAGCACGAGGATCAGGTTGTTGGGGTCCCGTTCGGCGGTTTCGGTCATCCGGTCCGCCCAGTGGTCGGCGCGGTTTCGGTCGGTCCGGTCGGTGGCGATGCGGGCGGCAACGCGCCGGAGATTTTCGATCAGAGCGAGGCGCAGCATGATCGGGATGGCCCAGAGTTCGCCCAGCTTCAGCACGGTGACGGTTTGGTAGGCCGCCACGAAACTGCTCAGGTTCTCCGGGTCAACCCGGCCGTCGCCGTGCGAAATCGTCTCCAGGGCGATGTCGTACACGCGCGGAAATCCGGCCGACGCACCGCCGAGCAGGCAGGGCAGCTCCCGGCTGTAGCCCTTGGGCAGGTGGCGCCGGGCGGTGCGGATCTGCTCTTCGATCAGGTAGAAGTTGTCGAGAAGCCACTCCCCGGCCGGCGTGATCCGGTGATTGGTCTTGACCGCCTCCGTCACGAGGTTGCGGGCCGCAAGCAGGACTCGTTCGTTTTCGGCCAGCCGCGGCAGGAGCCGGTCCACCGCGCGCTCGAGGGCCGGCTCATGGAAGCCCGCCAGGGTCTTGCCGTGGTGCTTCATCTGATCGGCGCTGAACAGCTCCGCCCGCAGCGGTTGCTCGTCACCGGACGGCGTGCGGGCGGATCGGGGGAATCGTATCGCTGGAATCATGGAGGATTGCTCCCGTCGCGGCCCGGCGCGATTTCCCCAAGACTCACGAGGACGGCCTCGGCGGCTCTCATCTCGCTCGTGCGGGGCTTCTTTTCTTGACGCTCTTGCGCCCGACAACCTTAGCGAGAGCCGGGAGAATGTCCCGGGGGTGGTGTCCCGATTGCTTCAGCGTGCGTAGCAGCCTGCGGACCCCCGGAGTCGATGCGACCCAATCGCGTGTGCCCTGGTCCAATCCCGTGGCGAGGTGCTCGATATCCGACAGATGCGCAGCCGAGAGCTCGATCGGTGCCCCGAGTCCCCGCAGCATGAGACCGGCTTCCTTGCGGAGATGACGGATCTCCTAGCCTAGGTCTTCTGATGGCTTCATGTTCCAGATGTTAGCTGACATTGCGAACAGGCGATCATGGGGGTTGGCGTCCGCGGAACCGGGCCCGCGCCCCGTCGCCTGCCGTACCCCCTTGGGGCGGGCCCCGGACAAGACCATAGCGTTCTCCTCTGGATGGAAGCAGGGTTCTGATGAAAACCGTTCAGCCACCACTCCCACCCGGGAAGGAGAATGATACGCCCATGGACAGGTATATCGGGCTGGATGCCCACTCGTCAAGCTGCACTGTGGCGGTGGTCGGCACCAGCGGCCGACGGGCGCAGTCGCAGGCTCCGGAGACCAACGCCAAGGTCCTGATCGACTTCCTCAAGACGATCCCCGGTACCCTGCGTTTGTGCCTGGAGGAAGGAACCCATTCCCACTGACCTTTACGAGGTGTTGTCGCCCCATGGTGCGGCGGACCATGTAGCGACGGATGGTGCTGGCGGAATGGTGGAATCCGAACTCGGCGATAGATCTTCCCGGGCAACGCGTTACGGGATTTCCGCGACTACGGGCCACGCCGGACAGCGATGTCGATCTCCTGGTTAGATTCCTCCGAACCCGAAGCTTCCTTCAGATCGTGCGAATCGAGCGGGAACTGGGTGCCATCATCGGGCGTCGCGTTGATCTTCTCACCGAGGCCGCGATTAGCTCGTACCTGCGTGACCGGGTTCTGCGCGATCTTCGGGTGCTGCGTGGAGCGCGACGATTCGGCCTATCTGCGCCACATCATCGAAGCGATTGACGCGGTCTCGGCATAGATATCCCCCGATCACCGAGCCGGATTCCATGTCGGCACCCCGGCCGGAAACAACCACTCGCTTCCCCGGCAGAAGCGCCGCGACCGCGGGGTGAACCGCGCGGAAGCCAAGCCGCGCCCACCGAACTCCCGATCTTCCATCAACCCCATTCGACGACCCTGCGTCGTAGCCGGGCCAGCGTCTGCCGGCCAGGTGGGCAGGCGCGCACCGTCTGCCCGACGGCGCAGACAATTCAGAAGTCTACCTTCTTACGGGGGTCTCGAATCTTCACATTTGATCGTTTGTGGATGGGGGTCTCGTCCTGTATAGTTACTTAGTCGTTTCTAGGGATTCGCCGGCGCCAGCGCCACGGCGTCGGTGGGATCGTCGTCATGACGATCGAGCGTTTTCACGCGCATGCACCCTCAGTACTTGACGGAATCAGGAGCTACACGGTGAGCATCGGTATCGACAATCTCGCGATGGTCCGAAATATCGGAATCAGCGCGCACATCGACTCGGGCAAGACCACACTGACCGAGCGTATCCTGTTCTACACCAACCGGATCCACAAAGTGCACGAGGTCCGAGGCAAGGACGGCGTCGGCGCCACCATGGACTCCATGGAGCTGGAAAAAGAACGCGGCATCACCATCACCAGCGCGGCGACCCATTGCACCTGGAACGATCATCACATCAACATCATCGACACGCCGGGACACGTCGATTTTACAATCGAAGTGGAACGCTCGCTGCGGGTCTTGGACGGTGCGATCTTGGTCCTCTGTGCGGTCGCCGGCGTCCAGAGCCAGTCGATCACGGTGGACCGGCAGATGAATCGGTACCGGGTGCCGCGCATCGCCTTCGTCAACAAGTGCGACCGGGCCGGCGCCAACCCTGCGCGCGTGACCGAGCAACTGCGCGAGAAGCTCGGACACGCAGCGGTCATGATGCAGATCCCGATCGGCCTGGAAGCCGATCATCGGGGCGTGGTCGACCTGCTGACAATGCGGGGCTTCCTCTTCGGCGGCGCGACCGGCGAGCAGATCGAGGAGATCGACATCCCCGCGGCGCAGCGCCCCGAGGCCGAGGCGCGGCGCGAGGAGCTCCTCGACCTCGTCTCCCTGCACCACGACGGTCTCATGGAGGCGATGCTCGAAGGGACCCCCTCCGTCGAACTCATTCAGGAGGCGGTACGATCGGCGACGATCGCTCGGAAGATCACCCCGGTCTTCATGGGCTCGGCCTACAAGAACAAGGGCGTGCAACTCCTGCTCGACGCCGTCCTCCGCTATCTGCCGGATCCGACCGAGATCGAGAACGAGGCGATCGACCTGAGCAACGGCGCGGAGACGACGTTCCTGGCCATCCCTTCCCCTGATCTCCCGCTCATCGCGCTCGCCTTCAAGCTCCAGGTGACGCCCTACGGCCAGCTCACCTACTTGCGGATCTACCAGGGGGCGCTGCGCAAGGGCGAGATGATCGTAAACTCGCGCAGCCATGATCGGGTCAAGGTCGGACGGCTGGTTCGCATGCACGCCGACTCCATGGAGGACATCGAGGGAACTCCCGCCGGAGATATCGTGGCCCTGTTCGGGATCGACTGCGCGTCGGGAGACACGTTTACCGACGGCCGGATCCAGGCCTCGATGACCTCGATCCACGTCCCCGAGCCGGTCGTCAGCCTGGCCATCATGCCGAAAGACAAGAAGTCGCAGGACAATATGTCCAAGGCTCTCCAGCGCTTCACGCGCGAAGACCCCACCTTCCGCACCGGGTCCGACGAGGAGACCGGCGACACCCTCATCTCCGGCATGGGCGAGCTGCACCTCGAAGTCTACGTCGAACGGATGAAGCGCGAATACAACGCCGAGGTCGTGGTCGGGCGCCCCAAGGTGGCCTACCGCGAGGCGATGGGCGTTTCAATAAAGTTCGACTATACGCACCGGAAGCAGACGGGCGGCTCCGGACAGTACGGGCGCATCGTCGGCGTCATGGAGCCGATGGACGAGGGACAGTTCGAGTTCGTCAATAAAGTGATCGGCGGCAACATCCCGACGGAATACATCGGCTCGATTGAGAAGGGATTCAAGGCCAGCCTCGATCGCGGCGAGTATGCCGGATACCCGGTGGTCGGTCTGCGGGTGATCCTGAAGGACGGCGCCGCCCACGCCGTCGACAGCAGTGACAACGCTTTCCAAGCCGCCGCGCGCGGCGCCTTTCGCGAACACTACCTCCAGGGCAAGCCGATGGTGCTCGAACCGATCATGAAAGTCTCGGTCGAGGGTCCGGGCGAGTTCCAGGGAGACATGATGGGAACGTTGATGAAGCGCCGTGGCGTCATTCTGGGCACGACCGAGGAATCCGGGTTCGCGCGCATCGATGCCGATGTGCCGTTGAGCGAGATGTTCGGCTACGCCACCGTGCTACGATCGGCGACACAGGGAAAGGCCGAGTTCACGATGGAGTTTTCTCGCTACGGTGTGGCACCGGCCGAAGTCGGCGAGGAGCTCCGCAAGGTGTGGTTGGACAAACGGGCCAAGGGCAATTGAGAGGCCGAGGAGACACGATCATGGACAGGCAGTCGCTCAATCGCCGCAGCCCGCTGCGGGTCTTCGAGCGTTCGATTCACGGCGGGCTCGGCCGCGGCAACATCGGGGTAGTCATGGGGAGGGCCGGAACCGGACGCCGGGCCTTTCTCGTGGACATCGGGCTGGACGGCCTGCTGAACGACCGCCGGGTGCTTCACGTCAGCACCCGTGCATCTGCGGACAAGGTGCTGGCGTTCTACGAGGAGATCTTCCGGGACCTGGCCGAGTCGGTGCATCTGGAAGACCGCCTGCGCGTCCACCTCCAGGTCGAACGCAATCGGATGATCCACACTTTCGTCGATCACAGCTTCAGCCTGGAGCGAATCACGCGCGCCGCCACTTACATGAAGCAGCACATGCACTTCGAGCCCGGCATTCTGCTCTTCGACGGCTTTCCGAACTGGGAGAAGACCTCCGCGGACGAGCTCGCCGCCCTCAAGGACCTCGCCGGCCAGTTGCAGTGCGAGATCTGGCTGGAGGCCAAGGTCCATCGCGAGGGCGATGAACTCGACGCCCGCGGCGTTCCGCTGCGCATCGCCCGCTTCGAGGAGTACCTCTCGGTTCTGCTGCGCTTGCAGCAGAACGAGGACCATGTGCGGCTGCAGCTCCTCAAGGACCATGACAGTCCCGACGTGGCCGACGTCCACATCGAACTCGACCCGCGGACGCTGTTGATGGTCTGGCAGTAGGGCGGGTGAGTAGCGCTGGCAAGTAGAGCGGGACGTGCGCTAGGCGGCTGCGGACCTCCAGGATTCACGTGATCGCCAGCCCTCGAAGCGTCAGTTCCATGCAAGGCATCCCGAGATCGCGTTCGATGATCGCTATCGCCGTGCGCTGCGCTTCCGGTCCGCGGACGACAAACTGCACGGCGCCATCGCCCTGGGACCCGACCCCCTTGCCACCCCAGGTGAGCGATCGCAGCGGTCCGTATTCGAGTACGCGGTGAAGCACCGGCGCGGTCAACTCCACCGGGCAGGCGGGGACGGCGTGTCGGTCGAAGGCCGCCTGCGCTTCCGACATCAGTGCGCCCAGCCGTTCCCCGCTCCCGCGGCGCAGGGCTTCGACGGCCTCATGCACAAGGCGCCGGTTGACCGGCCCAAGGAGTTCTTGCACGCCGCGTTCGATCTCGGTTTCCGCACGGGGGTACGCGCGATGCAACTGCGCGAGGATCTTCACTGTGTCTTTCCGGGCCTGCAGGTCGACCAGGACGAGGTGCAGGTCCGCGCCGACGGTCAGTTCTTCGGTCTCGAGCCGGTCTCCGTCGAAGGTCATCAGGACGACGTGATTTCCGAAAGCACACCCCTGGTCCATACGGCCGCACCGCGACGGGGTGGTGATCTCTCCCTGGTAGGCGAGTTCCATCTCCTGCCGGGTGTCGAGGTCCAGCCCGTAGACGCGATTGAACGCTCGGGCCGCGAGGACGCTGATGGCAGCACTCGAGGAGAGGCCCTTGCGCAGCGGAAGATCAGTCCGGTGGTTGTGGAGCACGAGGCCGCCGACCTTGTGTTGGAGCAGCACCTGGTAGGCCACTCCGGCGACGTAGCTCCAGAAACCACCGGCCAGCGCCTCCTGGAGAAGCGCGTCCGCCCGCATCGGGATCTCGTGCGGACCGTGCCGGAGACCGTCGGGTGTCGTCGCGAGGAGCACGAGCGAGGAAGGATGTGCTTCGACCTCGGCGTGAATCCCTTGATTCGTACCCGCGATGATCGCGTGCCCCTTCTCCAGGTCCGGACAGACGGTCCGGTACCCGCCGGCCCAGTCCGAGTGCTCGCCCAGGAGACAGATGCGGCCCGGAACGAAGAGATGCACGCGCGTCCGGCGCCCCAACCCTACCTCTGATTCGCCTGCAGGATCTTCTTCCGCAGCCGAATCGACTTCGGCGTGATCTCCACGAACTCGTCCTCCGCGATGAACTCAATCGCCTGCTCCAGGCTAAGAATCCGCGGTGGCACCAGCCGGATCGCCTCGTCGGCGCTGGCGGCGCGCATGTTGGTCAGGCGCTTCTCTTTCGTGATGTTCACGTTCATGTCCTTCTCGCGGGCGTTTTCGCCCACGATCATCCCCTCGTAGACCGGCGTGCCCGGACTGACGAAAATCTCCCCACGCTCCTGCAGATTGTAGATCGCGAAGCCGGAGGCGTTGCCGGCCCGATCGGCGACCAGCGAGCCGGTCGAACGCATCGGGATGTCGCCCTGCCAGGCGATGAAGCCGTGGAATAGGGAGTTCAGAATCGCCGTGCCGCGGGTGTCGGTCAGGACCTCGCTGCGCAGGCCGATCATGCCGCGGGTGGGAACGTGAAACTCCAGTCGCACGCGGCCGGTACCGTGGTTCACCATCTTGGTCATCTTGCCGCGACGGACGCCGAGCTTCTCGATGACGATACCGAGGAACGATTCGGGGCAGTCGACTACCAGGTGCTCCAGCGGCTCGTGCAGCACGCCGCCGATCTCACGGGTCAGGATCTCGGGCTTGCCCACCATCAGCTCGTAGCCCTCGCGGCGCATCGATTCGATCAGGATGGCGAGCTGCAGTTCCCCGCGACCCAGAACGCGGAACGTATCAGGGCCGGCGCCCGGTTCGATGCGGATAGAGACGTTGGTCAGGAGCTCCTTGTCGAGCCGCTCGCGAAGATGCCGCGAGCTAACCTTGGTCCCTTCCCGACCGTAGAGAGGGGATGTGTTGATCGTCATCTGCATGCCGATGGTCGGTTCGTCGATCACGACACGGGGCATCGCGTTTGGCGTCTCGGGATCGCAGATCGTCTCGCCGATAGAGATCCCCTCCACGCCCGCCAGGGCCAGCACCTCGCCGGGGTGACCCACGGCCTCTTCGATCCGCTTCAGCCCCTCGAACGAATAGAGCTTTGTGATTCTCGTGCGCTGGATGGTGCCATCGAGCTTGACAATGGCCACGTCAGCGCCCAGCGGCAGTGTGCCTGCGAAGACGCGGCAGATGGCCAGGCGGCCGAGATAGTCGCTGTAGTCCAGATTCGCGACCTGCGCCCGCAGCGGCGCCGCGGGGTCACCGGTCGGCGGCGGGATGTGATCGAGAATGGCGTGAAAGAGCGGACGAAAGTCGGTGGATGGGTCCTCCATGGTCAGCTTGGCGATGCCGCGCCGGGCGTCAGTGTAGATGATCGGAAAGTCGAGCTGGTCCTCGGTAGCGTCGAGATCGATGAAGAGGTCGTAGATCTCGTCTAAGACCTCTGGAATGCGGGCGTCGGGACGATCGATCTTGTTGATGACCACGATGGGCGGGAGATGGGCCTCGAGCGCCTTCATGAGGACATAGCGCGTCTGGGGCAGCGGCCCCTCGCTGGCGTCGACGAGGAGCATCACCCCATCGACGATCCGCAGCGCCCGCTCGACCTCGCCGCCAAAGTCGGCGTGCCCCGGCGTGTCGACGATATTGATCTTGATCCCTTCGTAGTGGATACCGGTGATCTTCGAGAGAATCGTGATGCCGCGCTCCCGCTCGAGGTCGTTGGAGTCCATCACCCGTTCGGCAACCACTTCGTTGGCGCGAAACGTGCCGCTCTGCCGGAGCAGGCCGTCCACCAGGGTCGTCTTGCCGTGGTCGACGTGGGCGATGATGGCAATGCTACGGATCTTTTCGTTCTGGACGCGGTGCGGCATGGTTCTCCTTGTGACTGGATCCTTGTGATGAAACGTGTGTCCGATCGGGGCATGATCCCGGCGGTTACCCCGGGCGAGTCACCTTCTGGAGGAGGGCAGGCGACCGGATGGGTAAGCATAGCGCACAACCCGCCCGGCCGCCAGGGGAATATGACTGCGAGTGCCTGAGTGGGCCTACAGCAACGAGTTGCGGCGGGGCGGCGGGAGCGGTGCGGTCCCTTGACGACCGCTGAGCGCAGGTCCGTTGAATCCTCTATTCGGCACATGAGAGTCGCGGTAGGGTATTCGGGCTCCCAGGTCTCGGTCGAATTGGTGGCCGAGGATGAAGGGAGGAGGCCGATGGGACAGCTATTCGATACGATTCGCCGACTCGTCGCCGAGGAGAAGTACGTCGTCGGCCTGCACGCTTCCGAACGGATGGAAGAGCGTGGTATCATGGAGTGGCAGGCGGTCGCGGGTCTGGAAGACGGCGAGTTGATAGTCGAGCGAGTGGACGCTTCGCCGAACCCGGCTGCGGAAGTGCGCGAGTCTTTGCCGGATGGGACCGAATTCAAGGCCATTTGGTCTCATCTGCATCAGAGTGGCGTCGCCAAACTGGTAACCGTCCACTTCTTCGACAGGAGCTAAGTATGGGTATTCCCGGAGAGCGAGTCAGACGGACTCGATTGATTCAGACCGAGAAATATGTGGTTGCTGTGGAGATCGAGATGGTCATCCCTGCCGATGACCTTAGCGAGCCGTGCTACGAATCTGAGACAGTTCAGCTCCTCCGCGAGATCAAGGAGCATGCCGAGCGGGGAGACGTGGCGTGGCTGACGAAGAAAGGAAAGGTCTACGCAGCCACTGAGGCTGCGTGAGCGTCAGGTGACGCGGTTTGGTTGAGGCTCCGAAGGAGACCGGTTCGCTCCCACGATCGGACGATTTGCGTCCCGGAAGGCACGGATAGTACAGGTCCGGGGACCCGGAACACCGGTTGTCCGCACCCGGGGGGCCGGGGTCGCTCAGGGCCAGCGGCACTACCCACCATCGACGGGAAGCGCGGCCGGATCAGGACTTCGGCGGAGGTGTCTTCCCGTCGTCGTCCTTGCTCGGCTCTTTCAACCCGGTCTTGAACTCGCGGATCCCCTGCCCGAACGAACGGGCCAGCGCCGGAATGCGGCTGGCCCCGAACAGCACCACGATGGCGAGAAAGATCCAGATCCATTCCCTACCCTGCGGCATGTCCATGCTCCTGCGGGAGGTCTGCTCCCGCTCCGGGTCAGCGGGCCCGGTTCTCTCTCTTTGCCAGCGAATCAGCCAGATCTTGGCCCAAGACGAGGATCAGGTCCGCCTCCGGGACCGGCACGGCGTCCTCACGGATCTCACCGACGCCATACTCCGCCCGCAGCCAGTCGCGCAGTTTCTCCGCCGCTCCGGTCTTCGCGGAACGATCGCGCACGACGGTGCGATCGTAGTCGAAGCGGTCGGCGTTGTCCGTGTCGAGAACATCAAAGCCCGCCCGGCGCAGGGGCGACTGCATCCGGTCGGCCAGCCCGGGGCGGCCGCACCCGTTCAGGAGTTTCAGTGTGGGGCGATTGCGCAGCGTGTCGAGATCCGCGGCCGTGGGCGCCGGCGTCACGTAGGACACGGGCTCGGCCCGCCGCGCTACTCTCTCCTCCCCGCTGTAGCGCTTCGCGATCGAGATACCGAAAACGAGCACGACGAAAAAGAGGGCCGTCCCTGCCAGGATCTCCACCATGCGGCCGAAGCCGCGCCCCAGCCCCCGCTTTCTGCTCTTGCGTGTGCTCACGGCGTCCCTCCCGTTTCGGGTGCGGCATCCCTGCCTCCGGCGGCGAGCCGGTCCCGGGCTTCGAGAATGTGCCGACGGGTCCCCTCCGGGGTCTCCGGAAGGATGTTCACGCCGGCGAAGAGCGGCATGAAGTTGGCGTCACCGGTCCAGCGGGGCACGACCTGGACGACGACATGCTCGCCCGCTGTCCCCGAATTGTACCCGAGGTTCGTCGCCTGGGGGTGGTAGGCCTCTTCCAGCCAGCGCTCCGCCTCGGCCGCCAGGCTCAGAAGATGCTCCGCGGCGGCGGGTGAGAGCGACTCCCACGAGACGAGGTGCTGCTCCGGCACGATCCAGAGATGCCCGGCGTTGTACGGCCGCGGGGCGAGCGCGATTACCGCCCCTGGGTACCGCGCCAGCACGAGATCCTCCCGCGAGAGGAGGGCACACGCGAGGCAGCCTTCCGCGGGGTCGGCCCGTCGCCGCGCGAGAACCGCCGCGGCATCGGCCAGTTGCGCCGGCGTGTTGATGCCGGAAATCTCCTGCGGATCGCCGAGCAGGAACACCCCCACCGGTAACCCCGCGTCGCGGATCACGGTGAGAGCGTCGGTGAGATAGTACTCCTTCTGAGAGTTGTCGGCGCGCAGCGAGCCGAGAGCGCGGAGCAGCGGGGCCAGTTGGAAGGCGTAGATGCCGGAGTTGATCTCGCGAATGCCGCGCTGGGCGGGGTCTAGATCGCGGTCCTCGGTGATGCATCGGAAATCGCCGCGCGCGTCGCGGATGATGCGGCCATAGCCTTTGGGATCGTCCACCTCGGCGGTCAGGACGGTGACGCCGTTGCCATCGAGCCGATGGCGCTCCATCAGCTCGTGGAGCGTGGAAGCGCGCAGCAGCGGGACATCACCGTAGAGGACAAGGCAGTCGGCGTCGGGCGGTTCGGTCTCCAGGAGAGGAGCCGCCACCATCACCGCGTGGCCGGTGCCGAGCTGCGGCTGCTGCATCGCGAACTCGACACCGTCAGGGGTGTGGCGTCGCCGGACCTCTTCGGCCTGATGTCCCACGACCACGATCATGCGGGAGAGGTGGAGCGACGCGGCGGTATCGAGGACGTGTCCGAGCAGCGAGCGCCCGTCGATCTCGTGGAGGACCTTGGCAAGATCGGAATTCATCCGCGTTCCCTTGCCGGCGGCGAGGACGAGGCTGACCCAACGGCGGTCGGTCGGGGTGGTCACCGGGGCCTCCAGGTCGTCGAACGTGCGGAGTCGGCCTGACGTGGCGCTCGTTTCGCGCCGACTTTGACGGATCCGCCCGTCGTGCCCGCCTTGCTCAACGCGCCGGGCGCGCCGGCCTTCCTCGTCCCACGCGCGGCGCGAGACGGCACCGTGAAGACGACATTGTCGATGAGGCGGGCCTTCCCCACAAAGCAGGCCGTGGCGAGAACCAGCCGACCTCGAAGCAAATCGACGGGGCGGAGGCTCTCGGCATCGAGGATCTCGGCGTACTGCACGCGACCGAGCCCGCCTCGCAAGCAGCGGCGCACCGCGGTGGCCACCTCGCCCGGCCTCGTGAGCCTCCCCGCGCGCACTTCGGCCGCGATCGCCGATAGCGCGCGATGGATGTTCGGCGCCCAGGCCCGCTCCTGTGCCGTGAGATAGGTGTTCCGCGAGCTCATCGCGAGGCCATCGGGCTCGCGGACCGTCGGACAGACGACCAACGCCACCGGCAGCTCCAGGTCACGGATCATGCGGGTGATCACCCGCGACTGTTGCCAGTCTTTGGCCCCGAGGTAGAGCCGGTCAGGCTCGACGGCGTGGAGGAGTTTCGCCACCACGGTGGCCACGCCGATGAAGTGCCCTGAGCGGAACCGGCCGCACAGCGGCTCATCAAGGTCGTTCACGACGATCAGCGTAGAGAAGTCTTCGGCGTAGACGGCATCGGCGCGCGGCTCGTAGCAGAGATCGACCCCCTCGCGGATGAGCAGAGCGTGGTCGCGGCGCGGCGCCTGCGGATAACCATCGAAGTCCTCGGCGGGACCGAACTGAAGCGGGTTGACGAAGATACTCGCCACCACGAGGCCGTTCTCGCCCCTGGCCCGTCGCGCCAGCGACAGGTGCCCCTCGTGAAGGAAGCCCATGGTGGGGACGAACCCGATCCGCTCGCCGCGAGCGCGGGCCGCGCGCACCGCCGTCCGCACCGCCACTGCCGTGCGCACGATCTTCACGGACTCTCCTCCTCCTCATCGTAGGCATGTTCCGGGCCCGGGAACGATCCGTCGCGCACCTCGGTGGCGTAGCGGATCAGCGCCTCCACCACAGTGGCACCCAGATCGGCGTAGCGCTTCACGAAGCGCGGCTTGAACGCGGGCACCAGCCCGAGAATGTCGTGCAGCACGAGTACCTGCCCGTCGCAACCCACACCCGCGCCGATGCCGATGGTCGGAATCGAGACTTTCCGGGTGATCCGCTCCGCCAGCGGCGCCGGGATCTTCTCCAGAACGATGCTGAACGCACCGGCGTCCTCGAGCAGGCACGCGTCGTCCACCAAGATGTTCCCCGCCGGGCCGCGTCCCTGCACTCCGTAGCCGCCGAACTCCAGCACGGACTGCGGCGTGAGGCCGAGATGCCCCATCACCGGAATCCCCGCTTCGGTGATCTTCTGCACCGCGTCGGCGCTGCGGTGGCCGCCCTCCAGCTTTACGGCATCGGCGCCGGTCTCCTGCAGGATCCGCCCCGCCGCTTCCAGGGCCTTCTCGGCGTTGACCTGGAACGACAGAAACGGCATATCGACGACGACAAGCGCCTTCGGGCGTGCGCGCATCACCGCAGCGGCGTGGTGGATCATGTCCTCCAGCCGAACCGGGATCGTGGTCTCGTGGCCGAGGACGGTGTTGCCCAAGCTGTCGCCCACGAGGAGCACGGGGAAACCCGCTTCATCGCAGAGTCGGGCGAACGCCCAGTCGTAGCAAGTGACGACCGGGATCCGTTCCTTGCCCTTGAGGGCCCGAACTTGCCGAGCTGTCCAACGCTTGGCCATGGGATCTCCCTTTTGGGGGCGCTCTGTTCGCCCGGTTGGCTGAACGTCCGACGCAGACTGACCCGGATCGCCTGCGTCGGGGCGCATGGACGATCCGCGCTGCGGTGTCACATCGTAGGGGGTGGGGAGGCCGCTGCCAAGCGTGGGGTGGACAAGTTCAGAGAGTTCTTGAGGTCACTGAACTTCCACGACGTTGCGTAGCTGGTCGGCGGCGGATACGCAGTCGCTTACCCCGCCCTCGAACGGCCTACCCTACTCGGTTACAATTGATTACGATCACTTTGAGCGGGATCAACAATACCCGGAGGCGAGAGGATGTCGGATCGGATCGACCGCAAGAAGATCGTGCGAAGTACGGCGCTCATAGCCGGCTCTGAGCAGGGGGGCCAAGGATGATCCGGCGCCCTTTCCGCGCGCGATATCCGGGGGAAATCAACTTCGTCGTCGCCGCCGATGCCGGGCGATCCTATGAACGGGTCTTCCAGGATCTTCGTGTCCGCTTTGTCGATCTAGACCAGTTGATCCGAGAGGTTCAGCAACCGGCAGCATCGAGCTAGAGCTCACGTAGGCGGCGACAAAAGGGGGGCACGGCGGACCCGAAGATCAAGAATGCGTTCTCCGGCAGATGCGCAAGGATCCAAAACGGCACGCGGCGTAACCGGAAGCGCACAGCCGATCGAAGCGTAGGTAGGGAGGCGAAATGACCAGGCGATGCCGTTGGATTCTGCTCGCTCTGTTCCTGGTCGCGGGGGGATTGCGCATCGCAGCCGTCTTAGTGTCGGCCCCGGTCGATGACGCCTTCATCACCTACCGGTATGCGCGCAACATAGCGGCCGGCCACGGTTTCGTCTACAACATGGGTGAGCGCGTGCTGGGTACGACGACACCCTTCTTCACGCTTCTTCTCACACCTCTCGCGGGCCTCGGGTTTCCCCTGGAGAAGGCCGCCGCGGTTCTGGCTGTTGTGGCCTCCCTCGGGACGATGGGGCTTCTGTTCTTCTTCGTTCGCCGGGCGGCGCGCGGGGCGGTTCCGGAAAGGGAAGACGCGGCCGAGTCGACCGGGCTGTTAGCGGCCGCCCTCTACGCTCTTTTCTACGCCCAGATAGCCTCCTGCGGCTACGGCATGGAGACCCAGGTGTTTGAATTCTTGGCGCTCGGCGCCATGGCCGCGGCCGCCGCGGGAAGGCCACGCTTGAGCGCTCTGGCCACCGGGTTCGCCGCCCTGACGCGGCCCGAGGGCTTCATCCTGGCGATGCTCCTCGGGATGGCGGCTCTGGGTCGGTCGACGCGGGGGCGGAGGATGCCCAACCACAGGCCGCTTCCGTGGGGCGCAGTCGGCGTCTTCGCCGCGGTCGTCCTGCCCTGGATCGCCTTTGCCACGCTGTATTTCGGATCGTTCATCCCCAACTCGGCTCTGGCCAAGGCGAGTCAGCAGAATATCTCCGTGGGAGATTGGGGTCGTTTCTTCGTCTGGAGAAACCCGGTGATCACCCTGGCCTGGACGGTCTCCGCCGTCGGTACCGCCTGGGCGTGGGTTCGACGCAGCGCTTCGCTGGGGCTGGCGGCGGCATGGGCCGCGGCCTATACGTTCTTTTTTCTTGTCGCCCGACCGCCGTTTCTCGGGCTTTGGTACTTCCCGCCGCTGGCCGCTCCTCTGATGGGGCTGGTCGCAGTCGGCGTTCTCCCGCTCGCCCTCCGTTTCCGGCCCCGTCGGTCCGGCCTTGCTCTCGCAGCGTTTGCGGCCCTGTGGGCGGGGCTTCTGGCGGTCAGCGCTCCGCGGGCACTCCAGTCCGCCGCCTGGAGCAAGCAGATCGCCGAAAGGGTCTACCTTCCGATGGCGCTCTGGGCACAGGACCACACGGCGCCGGACGAGGTGGTGGAGATGTCCGACATCGGCTACGTCGGTTATGTCTCCGGCCGCACGATCCTGGACGCGGGGGGGCTGGTTTCTCCGGAGCTCCGGCGAGACTACGCCGCCCACGCGGACGATCCGGGGAAGGACGTGCGCTTCACCCTCGACCGCAAGCCCGCCGTCCTTCTTCTTCCGACGGGCCGCGGGGTCTATCAGCGCTATGTCGAGGGAGGCTTGCTCGGCGTCTATGAGCCGATGGCCCGCTTCCGGGCGGAGGGCAGCACCGAACTTCCCCGGCGCGAGGCGATCCTGCCGCCGGAGCAGACCACAGGGCGCTCGGTTCCCGACTTCATTGCGTTGCGGAGGATCGAGGGGCGGTAGCGCCGATCAACCGGGATTGAAATACGCAGTCCCCTTCTCGTGCCCGAGAATCCGCCGAATGAGGTCATCCCGGTCTGCCGGCCGATCCACGAGATCAATGAGGTTGGTGTTCACGACCAGCAGCGGCGCCGCCTGATAGTGAAAAAAGAACTGGGTATACGCCTCGTCAAGAACGCGCAGGTAGTCCGGGTCGATGCTGCGTTCGAAGGAACGCCCCCGTTTCTCGATCCGCTTGAGGATGACCGGCAGGTCGGCCCGCAGGTAGACAACCTTGTCGGGCCGCGGCAGGTCGCGCTCCAACAGCGGCAGGATCTGGTCGTAGAGCACCATCTCTTCATCGGAGAGGTTGATCCCTGCGAAAATCCTGTCCTTCTGGAACAAGTAGTCGCACACAACCGCGTTTTGGAAAAGATCACGCTGCCGCAGCGCCATCATCTGCCGGTAGCGCGAGAGGAGGAAGAAGAGCTGCGTCTGGAACGCGAACCGGCGGCGGTCCTTGTAGAACGCCTCGAGAAAAGGGTTCTCCTCTACCGGCTCGAGGATGGAACGCGCGCCGGTAGCGGCGGCCAGGGCCTGTGTCAGCGTGGTCTTGCCCACACCGATCACCCCCTCGATCGCGATGTAGAAGTTGCCTGCCATGCACCCGCCTCCCCCGCCCGCGTCGTCAGCCCAGGCCCGGCCGCGCGGTCTCCGTTGCCCCGGGGAGAGCAGCCAGCATCTCTCCCGCCGTGAACCCCGACACCGGATGCCGCCACTGCGGATCCAGCTCCACTAGTGGCACGAGGACGAAAGCACGCTGGTGCAGCCGGGGGTGAGGCAGCACGAGCCCGGGCGCATCGTCCACCACGAGGTCGTCGAACGCCAAGAGATCGAGGTCGCAGGTGCGTGGTCCCGGCGCGTGCCCCGCGGGACGACCGAGATCTTGCTCCACCGACTGCATCGCGCTGAGCAACGCCCGCACATCGAGGTCGGTTTCCGTGTCGAGCACGGCGTTCCCGTACTCCGGCTCCTCGGTCCCGCCCTCGGGCCGGCTGGCATACAGCCGCGATCGCTGGCGAGTCGTGATTCCGCGCAACGCCAGAAGCGACTGAGCGCGATCGAGCGTGGCGGCTCGATCACCGAGGTTGGCGCCAAAGGCGATCCAGGCCCGCGTCACGGAGAGCGCTCCAGTTCCACCTCGACGCACTCCAGATTGGCGATGAAGGGGAGACTGACTTTGCGCAGCCGGATGGTGCTGCGCTGCACGTGCGGAAAACCGGCCAGCAGTGCCTTGAGAATCTCGTGAGCCAGCGACTCCACGAGGTGGTACTTGCGGGCGACCGCCACGTCCTGGACGATGCGGCAGGCGGCCTCATAGTCGATGGCATCCTCGATCCGGTCGCTTTGTGCCGCGGCCGTGAGGTCGGCCCACAACTCGACATCCGCGGAGACCTTCTGCACCCCTTCCTTCTCCCAGTGCGCGACACCGAGCCGGGGGAAGAGGACAAGACCTTTCAGCCGGATGCAGCCCACGGCGCGTCAGTCCGTCCCACCCGGCTCGGGCGGAGCTTCCGCCACGAGGGTCCGCGTGGAGAGGATGAGCGAACCGATGGAGGCTGCGTTGACGAGGGCGATGCGCGTCACCTTGACCGGGTCGACCACGCCCGCCGCCACGAGATCCTCGTAGAAGCCGGTGACGGCGTTGAAGCCGAACCCTCCCTGGCCGCGTCGGATCTCCGCCACCACCGCTCCGCCGTCCTCGCCGCAATTCTCGGCGATCGTGCGAGCCGGCTCTTCAAGCGCCCGGCGGAGAACGGCGATCCCGGCGCGCTCGTCGTCGTCACCCGCCGGGAGCGTGTCGAGGGCGGCCGCCGCGCGCAGGAGCGCCACGCCACCGCCGACGACCACGCCATCCTCCATCGCCGCGCGGGTTGCGGCGAGGGCATCGGTGACCCGGTCCTTCCGCTCCTTCATTTCGAACTCGGTGGTGCCGCCTACGCGAAGGGAGGCGACCTTGCCGAGAAGCCTGGCCACGCGGGTCTCCAGCTTCTCGCGGTCGAAACGGTTCTCCGCCGCTTCGGCCTGACGCTTCAGTTGCGTGGCCCGCTTCTGCACTACGGCGGACTTCCCCCCGCCACCGGAGAGCGTCGTCTGATCCCGCTTGACGACGACGTGGGTGCAGCGGCCCAGGGAAGAGAGCTCTGCCGCGGCGAGCCGCTTCCCGGTCTCCTCGCTGATCACCTCGCCGCCGGTCAGGATGGCGATGTCTTCGAGGACCGCGCGGCGGCGGTCACCAAAGTCGGGGGCCTTCACAGCCACGACCTCTAAGGTCCCGCGCAAACGGTTCACCACGAGGGCAGCCAGCGCTTCTCCCTCAACCTCCTCGGCGATGATGAACAGCGGCTTTCCGGCCAGGGCGATCTTCTCCAGAAGCGGGAGCAGATCGGCGAGGGAGGAGAGCCGCTTGTCGTGGATGAGCAGGAAGGCGTCATCGAGAACCGCCTCCATACGTTCCGCATCGTTGACAAAGTAGGGAGACAGATACCCGCGGTCGAAGGTGAATCCGTCGACAAGAACCAGCTCGGACGTGGTGGCCTTCCCCGCCTCCACGGTGACGGTGCCCGCGACTCCCACGGCGTCAAGGGCGCGCGCCACGAGGCGCCCGATTTCCGCGTCGTCGTTGGCGCTCTGCGCCGCCACCCGCTCCATCGCCTCGAGTCCGCGCACGGGGCGGGCTTTCATCTTCAGCTCGGCAACCACGGCGTCGACGGCGCGTTCGAGGCCGATCTTGACCCGCACCGGGTTCGCCCCCGCGGCCACCAACCGCAACCCCTCCCGGGCGATGAACTGCGCGAGCACGCACGCGGTGGTGGTGCCGTCACCTGCCGCCTCCTGGGTCTTCATCGCCACCTCGCGCACCAACTGCGCACCCAGGTTTTCCGAAGGATCACGCAGCGTGATCTCACGGGCGATGGTGGCACCATCGTCGGTGATGACCGGCGGCCCCGGAGCGTGGTCGATAATCACGTGCCGGCCGCGCGGGCCGAGCGTGACCCGCACCGCCGCGACGACCTGGTCGACGCCGCTGAGCAGGGCGGCCCGGGCGCGGGCGTCGAACTGGACCATCTTCTTCATGATGCGATTCCTCCGACGAGATGCAGGCTACGAGACGCGTGCGACCAGATGCAGGCGATGAGATGTAGGCGACGAGACATAGACATTGGTGCGCCGACGATCAAAGCGCCGGCTGATTCTAGGCGTGGCGTTTCCCGCCCGGCAAGGAGGATCCCCGCCGGCGACGCGCGACGCGCGCGCGTTCCTCCATCAGGCGCAGCCCCTGGAGGGTGAGCGCCGGCTCGACCCGGTCGATCGTCTGCGAGTCGGCGGCCATCGTCTCGGCCAGTCCCCCCGTGGCGAGGACGAAGACCTTGCCCCCCACTTCACGGCAAAGCCGCCGCACCAGGCCGTCGATCTGCGCCACTGCACCGAAGTAGACTCCCGACTGAATGCTTTCCTCGGTGGATCGCCCGACCGCGCGCGCCGGGCGACGCAGCTCCACTTTGGCCAAGCGGGCCGCGCGCCGGAACAGCTCATCGGCCGAGGTGAGGACCCCCGGGGCGATGGCCCCGCCGAGGTAGCACGGCCCTGGCGACACTACGTCGAAGGTGGTGGCGGTCCCGAGGTCCACGACGATGGCGGGCAGCCGGTGAAACGTCGCCGCCGCCACGGCATTGGCGATCCGGTCGACCCCCACCGCGGCCGGGTCGCGCACCTTGATCTTCAGGCCATACGGACCGACCGGCAGAGCCAGGTAGGGCGATCGGCCGAGAAGTCGCTTTAGGAGAGTCTCCCAACCCGCAGTGAGGGCAGGCACTACCGATCCGACAACGGCGATGCCGGATGCGCGCAGCGACGCATGCCACGGGGCGACGAGGCGCTCCACGATCGGGAAAAGCTCGTCCCCGGTCCGCGGTACCCCGGAGGTGACGCGAAAGAGGTCGAGCACCGTCTCACCCTCCAGGACGCCGATCACGGTTTGAGTATTGCCGACATCAACCGCGAGCATGATTTCGGCGGACGGTTTGCGGGGTGGCATGATTCCTCCGGGCTGCGATTCGGGTAGTCAGAAGCGAGTAGACAGTGGTCAGTAGTCAGACGACCGACGACGGACCTTCTCCACCGCCGAGGCCACGATGGCGCTGAGGAAGAAGAGCACAATGATCGGCGCCGCCAGGACCAGCATCGACGGCCCGTCTCCCGGCGTCACGGCCGCCGCCAGCACAAGAATGATCACCACCGCGTGCCGCCACTTCGACCAGACCTGCCCCGGCCGCAGAATCCCCATCCAGGTCAACGTCAGGATGACCAGGGGCAGCTCAAAAAGGAGCCCGGTCCCCAGCGACATCTTCACCACGAAGTCGAGGAGTGGCCCCACCGCAAGGTTCGGTTTTAGGTGCTCCGTCCCGAACCCGGCGAGGAGGCGCAGCATCTGCGGCGTCAGGAAGAACCAGCTAAACGCCATCCCGACAAGAAAGAGCGCCGTGGACGAGACAACCGCCGGGAGAACGATCCTCCGCTCCCGGCGATGCAGCCCCGGCAGCACGAACCCCCAGATCTGAAACGACACGAAGGGCAGACTGGCCACCACCCCGAGCAGCACAGACACCAGCATCCGAGCATTCCAGCCGTCGAGCGGGCCGATGAACTGGGCCTGCCCCACTGTCGAGCGGACGACGTACTCGACAACGCGGCCGGAGAAGATATACGCCACAGTCGCGCAGACCACGATGGCACCGATCGAGGCAAGGATGACACGGCGCAACTCCTCGAGGTGGTCGAGAAAATGCATCTCGTTGCCGGTGCGACCGAACAGGTTGCCGAGGATGCTCTTAGCCACGGCCCCGGTCCCGTCAGGCGGCGCCGGGCGGCGCGGGCCCTTCCGCCGACGACGGCGCGGAGTCTTCCGACACCGGCGGAGCCTCCGCTGCGGCCTCTGCTCCGGCCTCTGCTCCGGCCTCTGCCTCTTCGACGGCATCCACCCGGGCTCCCGTCTCGGATCCCGGGCCGCGCCCGTCCAATCGCACCGAAACGAGCTTCGAGATCCCCGGCTCTTGCATCGTAACGCCGAAGAGCCGGTCGGCCATTTCCATGGTCTTCTTGTTGTGTGTGATGCAGATGAACTGCGTCCGCTCGCTGAAATGCCGCACTAACGAAAGGAAACGGTCCAGGTTCGCGTCGTCGAGCGGCGCGTCAACCTCGTCGAGAAGGCAGACCGGACTCGGCTTGGCCAGGTAGATCGCGAAAAGAAGTGCTATGGCGGTGAGGGCGCGCTCGCCGCTGGAGAGAAGCCGGATCGACTCGAGCTTCTTGCCGCGCGGGCGGGCCGCGATCTCGATATCCCCTTCGAGCGGGTCATCACCCGACAGGGAGAGCGAGGCCTCACCGCCGGGGAAGAGCTTGTCGAAGGTACTCAGGAAGTTCGCCTGCACGATCGCGAAGGTTTCCTCGAACATCTTCCCGGCGGTCTCGTTGATGCGGCCGATCGCCTCAAGGAGATCCGCACGCGCGGTGCGCAAGTCATTGACTTGCTGCCGGTGGAAGTCGAGCCGTTCGCGAGAGGTCCGGTATTCCTCTTCCGCAAGGAAATTCAAACTGCCCATGAGTTGCATGGCACGGCGTAGTTCGCTGATCCGGTCAGCACGGCGTTCGGGCGTCCATGGCTCGTCGGCACCGGCGGCGTGGGCCTCAACCGAAGACGCGGCATCGCCCCCCACCGCGTCTTCGTCACCGTCACCTCCGTCAACTTCCTCATCGTCGCCCAGGCCGTCGTCAATCTCGTCGTCGATGCCGGCAGCGGCGTCATCGAGCCGGGCCAGCGCGTCCTCGTCAAGGCCGCCCACATCGGCGTCGCCTGCCGGGTCGGCGTAGCCGGCGGCGTCCACCTCGTCCCCGGACCCACCCCCGGCCGACGCGCCTGAGGCCTCGCCCGCCCCGGTCGGGATGCCACGACGACGATGACGCGTTACCGGGTCAGGCTTCGGCTCGTAGGTCTCAAGGTCGACGGCGTGATCTTCGAGCACCCGCTCGCGGATCCGCTCGGCCTCGCCATGCACCTGCAGCCGTTCCACCTCTTCGGTATGGAGAGCGGCCACCAGGCCGTCGAGCGTCTCTCGCGCAGAACGCACATCAGCATCGAGAGCGAAGATGGCGTCCTGGCACTCCTGATTCGCTTCCCGCGCGAAGTCCGATTCTCGCGTCCGCGCCTCGCGTGCGTCATCGAGGCCGTCCAACCCCGCGCGCAACTCCGCGGCCCGCGAGGCCTCCTCGGCCCCCACCCGCGACCGCTCGTCGAGCCGCTGCGTAGCCTCACCCAGAGAGCGGGCCAGCTCACCCGCCTCGCGCTCGAGGGAGGCCCGCCGGCCCTCCTCGGCCTCGCGCAGCCCGCGCAAGCGAACCGCCTCCATCTCACGATCGGAAGCCTCACGCGTGCGCTCATCGCGAAGCTGTTCTTGCTCCTCGGCAGAATGAGCCAACTCGCCGAAGTCGCCGTGCGCACGGCCCGCGTCGTCCTCGGTCCGGGCCACTTCGATCTCAATCCGCCCGATCTCCTCCGTCAGTTGCGCAACCTCGATCTCCAGCCCCTCACGCTCATGGGCCAGCCGGGTACGCTCCTCACCCAGCATGGCAAGCTCCGTGCGAAGCTTCGTGCGCGCCTCAGCGCCACGGGTCCGCTGATCCTGCAGCACCGACAGGCGATCCGCGGCGACCCGGGCGGCGTCTTGTTGCTCCTTCATGCTCCCGGCGAGGCACGCATCTTCCGCACGCAAGGCCACGGAGGCCGCCTCGGCGGTCTCCACCACGGTGGAAAGTTGCGGGATCTCAAGCTCGCGCTGCAGGATCTCGGTCTCCTGCGTATCCCGCCCCGCGAGGCGGAATACACGGTTTCCCTCGACGAGGTCTCCATCCGGGGTGACCGCGGCCCGGCCGGTCTCGCTCGCGAGGCGACGCGCCTCGTCCATCGAGCCCGCCAGGCAAGCCGTGGTCGCGAGGCGACCGAGGAAGCGCACCGCGCCTTCGCCGACCTCGAAAAGTTCAACCACCGCGGCATCGCCGTCGGCAGGGTCGGCACCCGCCTCGACCAGAGGGAACAAGGTCACGCCACCGAGACCGCGGCCGCGCAGCCGGTCCATCGCCGCGAGGGCTGCCTCTTCATCCCGCACGAGAATCCACTGAACCCGTGAGCCGAGCACCCCCGCCCCGACGGCCTCGGCGCCGGGACGGAGCCGCAGTTCCTCGCCCACCACGCCGACGAAGCCGTCGATCTCGCTGCGATTGTCGAGAAGATGGCGAACGGCGGCGTCGAATCCGGCGTGCCGCTCCTTCTGCTCGAGGAGAACCGAGAGCCGACTGCCCAGCGCCGCCCGCTCGCGGTCGCAGGTCGACAACTCGCCGGCCAGCTCCCCGCGGCGGTGCCGCAGCGAGTCCAGCTCCTCGGTCATCCCGGTGCGTTGAGCAGTCGTCTCCTCGCGCTCCTGCTCCAGGGCGGTCAGGCTCGACTCGGCCTGGGCCAGGTCAACGCGCACCTGTTCCTCACGCACGGCGAACGCCTCGAGGTGGGTCTCGAGGCCCAGGCGCCGCCGTTCCGCCGTGGCCCGCTTCTCCCGGGTCCCTTCCAGACCGCGCCGCCCCGCGCTTCGGTGGGCGTTCAGATCGAGGTTGAGCTGCTGCGCCGACTGCAAGCGGCCGCGCAGCTCACGCAGGGCGAGATCGGTTTCGGATCGCCGGCCGGCCGCCTCGCGTGCGCGGCCTTCCGCCTCCTCCAGTTCCGTACAGAGCGACTCGAGCCGCGGTCCGATGGCGGCCAGATCCGCTCCGAGTTGCTCGCGGCGCTGGCCGTCGCGATCTAAGCGTCCCCGCAGATCCCTCTCCTCACCGGCCCAAGCCTCGGCCCGCGCCCCCAGGACGTGGATCTCCTCACGCGCCGACGTCACCTCTCGGGTGGCCAGATCCAGAGCCCGCCGCGTCCGTTCCAGGGCGTCACCGAGCTCCATCAGCCGCACCCGCTGTGCCTCGCGCCGCGCCTCCAGCGTGGTGAGCCGCGCCGACGCGTCGCCGCGCTCCGACTCGCGCCGTCGATGCGCCCCTTCGGAAGAAGCCGACCGATCGCGCAGTTGGCGCCAACGCTCCCAAGCAGCGCGCACCTCGTGGTGATCGAGTTCCTCCTTGAGACGGCGCCAGCGGCGCACCTTGCCGGCCTGCCGGGCCAGTGAGCGGGTGCCGCGTTCGATCTCTCGGATCATGTCCTCGATGCGAGTGAGATCCTGCTCGACGCCGTCGAGCCTTCGCTCCGATTCCTTGCGGCGCTGCTTGTAGCGCATGATCCCGGCCGCTTCTTCGAAAAGGAACCGCCGCGCTTCGTCCTTGTCGGAGAGAACCTGGTCGATCATGTCCCGCTCGATGACGGCGTACCCGTGACTGCCGAGGCCGGTGCCGGAGAACAGGTCACGGATATCCTTGAGCCGACATCCGACCTTATTGATGGAGAACTCACTTTCGCCCGAGCGGAAGATGCGGCGGGCCACCGCCACCTGGGTGTACTCGAGAGGCAGGCTCCCGTCGTCATTACTCACCGTGAGCACGACCTCGGCCATCCCGAGCGGCTTGGCCGTACCCGAGCCTTTGAAGATGACGTCCTGGATCCGCTCCCCGCGAAGCACGCGAGCGCTCTGCTCACCCAGAACCCACCGCAAGGCATCGGAGATGTTGCTCTTCCCGCACCCGTTGGGTCCCACGATGGCCGTGATCCCACGGGCGAACGGCACCTCCGTGCGGGTGGCGAAGGACTTGAACCCGAACAGCTCGAGCTTCTCAACGAACACGCCGACTCCTCTGCCCGCAGGGCCGCGGGCGGATCCACGGACAAAAAAGAAGACCGGAAGACGCCCTACGGACGGGCCCGGTCAAGGGTCCCCACGGGCACCGGCTGACCCCGGCCTCCGTCGGCAGCGATGTGGGCGTAGGGGATCTTTCCCTCGGCCTGCAGGCGCAGGGCCACGCTTTCCGCCTCGGCAAAGGTAGCAAAATTCCCGGTCACAATGCGATACCAGGTTCCCCGGTCCGGAATTTCGGCCTGGATCGACCGGGCCTCAATTCCGCGCAGGCGCAGCGCGCTGACTTCTATCTCGGCCTCCGCTCGTAACTTGAAGGACGTCAGGTGAATGACGAACGGTTCCCCGGGCCTTCCGTCCGGTGGGGTAACCGGCGTCACCATGGTGTCCGAGACGCCGGAGTCCTGCCCGGTCCCTGGTGATGCCCCGAGGACACCGGGGAAACCGACCTTGGGACCGGCCGTCGAACCGGGTGCGGACCCGGGTCCCGGCCGGCGCAGGGTGTCGCCGCTCTCATCCCCGGGCGTCCAGCCGGAAACTGGGGTGACGCGCCCTACTTCGGCTGCGGTCCCCATCGAACTGGCCGTGGCTCCTGTCGATTCGGCTGCCGGCACCGAGGAATCGGCCGCCGCTGACGCGACCACGCCACGCGTTTGCACCCCCTCGACCGGCAGCGGCGTATGCTTGCCGCGGAACATCGCCGGCCAGGAGGGCGGACGCAGGCGAGGGCGCAGCACGACCCCGTAAAAAGCGACCGCGGTCGCTATCATGAGCAGCACCGTCACGCCCCCCCCAACCCGATGCCGCCGTCGAGATCGGCGGATCGCCAGCCGGTCCCACGTCGTAAGAAGCGAAATGGTGGCGCGATCATCGCCCCGGGCGGACGGTCCTCCGAGCCCCGACCCCGAACCGACCTCCAGAGTGGCACTCGGTGGCAGCCCCAGCGTGGCCTCCGGCGGCGGCTCCAGCCCGGCCTCCGGCGGCGGCTCCAGGCTTCCCTCAGATTCAGGCCCGAGCAGAGATCCAAACACCGGCTTCGACCCCGGCTCAAGCGCCGGGGGACGGAACGGCGGAGAAGCCGGGGCCGACAAAGGAGAAAGGACCGGCGCGGATGCGGTTGCCGGGCGCGTCTCCATGGGCTGCGTTGCCTTGACCTTGGCCGCGGCGGCATCGACCCTGGCCCGCTGGGCCTCCTGCTTCGCCCGTGCCGCTTCCTGCACTGTCGGCTCCGTCTCCTCCTCCGTCCGCAGGGCGGCCGCCTCCTCCGCTTCCGAGACATCCGGGCCGATGGCCGTCAGGCCGAGGAGTCGGTGCCCTGTTTCACGCAGGCGGCGCACCACCGCATCCAGCTCAAACCGCGAATGGTCACGGAATGAAGCAACAAGAATCACACCGGCTACGCAATCCGCCCCTGGATACGGCCCCTCCAGCGCCTCGGGCAGGCCATCGGCCAGAACGAGAGGGAAGTCGCCTGCGGCGGCATCCGTGGTCCCGCCCCCGACGGGCGCCTCCCCGCCGCGACGCAAGAGAATCGAGACCCCTTCGAGGTCCGTGTTCACGGCGTCCGCCGGCCCCGCAAGGACGGCCTCAGCGAGCGGATGACGGATAGGGATCCGCCGCCCCGCCCGGGCGAGCGTCCGCAGCGGACCGTCGGGTTCGCGCTCGACAAGCCCCGCGCGCCCGCGCGTGCGCGCCAGGTGATCGGCCAAACCCACCGCCCACGGCAAGTGCGCCAACGAACCCCACGGACCGGTGACCCAGATGGCGCCGGGCGGAACAAGAGTTCCTCCCCCCACCCCCATCGCCGCGCCATCCGCCCGAGACATCTCGTCGGAGGCAAGCACGTACATGCGGGCGGCGGAGGCGGCCGGGACCGCCAGCGTCCCGAGCCAGTCGTGGCGGCAAAAGGCTCGCGGATCCGGCTCCTCCCGAAGCAGAAGTGGAACACCGAGGACCCGCGCCGCCTCGCGTGCGGAAGGGAAGTAGCTCACGGCACGGTCCCCTCCGTGCCCGGCAGTTCCCGCGCGCAGGGCAGTTCCCGCGCACCCGGCAGCGCTGCGGCGGCCGATCCGATCCGCTCCTCATCGCCGGGCAGCAATGCCCGAACGTCGAGCAGTACGCGGTCGTCCTCGATCCGACCGGCCACGGCGGGATCGGCTAGACGCAGTGCTCGAGCCACTGCGTCGGCACCGTGCCCCGCATGGGCGAGACGGACCGCGCGCGACGGGATCTCGAGGCCGGGCAGGGTCCCCCCGCCGACCTCGCACCGGGCTAAGACCGTATCGATGACCCAGGGCGCCGGCAAGACGGCTCGCAGCCGCTCCGCCAGCGACCGGGCCATCGCCTCCAGTTCCGCTTCGCCGCGCGCGAGAAGTGCTAGGAGCGGGATCCTCGTACGCACCGTGCCCGGGTCGAGCCAAGCTTCGAGCGTCCCCGCGAGTGCCGCCAGCGCCACCTTGTCGAGCCGCACCACTCTCGCCAGCGGGTGTTTCGAGAGTCGCTCGATCCACTCGCGTCGGCCCACTAAGATCCCCGCCTGCGGCCCACCCAGGAGCTTGTCGCCGCTGAAGCAGACGACGTCGGCACCGGCCTCCAGTGCCTCCTGCACGGTGGGCTCGCCGAAGGCCAGCTCTCCGTGGGCCCGCAGGGCGCCACTGCCGACATCGTGCAGGAGCGGGACGCCGTGCCGGTGGGCGAGAACGGCGAGATCTTGCGTCGGCACCTCCTCGGTGAATCCGATCAGGCGGAAGTTGCTCGGGTGAACCTTGAGGACGAGCGCCGTGTCCGTCGAGAGCGCGCTCTCGTAATCGGAGAGGCGGGTGCGGTTCGTGGAACCGACCTCGCGGAGACGCGCGCCACTGGCGGCCATGATCTCGGGGAGCCGGAAGCTGCCGCCGATCTCGACTAAGTGACCGCGCGAAACGATCACCTCGCGGCCGGCCGCGAGAGCGGTCAGGGCGAGGTGGACCGCGGCGGCATTGTTGTGCACGGCGATCCCCGCCTCCGCTCCAGTGACCAGCGGCAAGAGACGACGCAACGGATCGAGGCGCGAACAGCGCCGGCCGCTTTGAAGATCCATCTCGAGGTTGGAGTAGCCGCCGGCCGCTTCGAACAGCGCTCGCTGGGCAGACGCCGGTAGCGGCGCTCGGCCGAGGTTGGTGTGCAGTAAGACGCCGGTGGCGTTGACCACTCGGCGCACACCCGCCCCGGACTGTTCCGCGGCCCGCGCCAGCACATACTGGGCACACCAATCGATCCAAGCAGCGCGGTCGCGGCCCACCGGCGCCGCCTGCGACCCCGCCGCTTCGCCGCCCTCTGCCGCCGTCCGGGCCTGGGAAGACATGGGGATCCCCGATGGGCCGGGCGCAGGCGCCCCCGATCCCGAGGCGCCTGCGTCCTTCGCCGCCACCATCGCCGCGCGGACCATCGCGCGCGCCTCTTCGATCGACTCGCGAATCCAGGCCTGGCACAGCAGGACCGGCAGCGCGGCGAGAAGCGGCTCCGACTCCAGGCGGGCCAGAAGATCCCCCACGGGCGGCAGCGTCCGCAGACTAAGACCAAGTTCGTCCCGCCCGCCCGCCACGCCACCTTCGTTCCCGCCGGCGCCGGAGCGCTAGGAAGGAAACGTCTCCCGGTCGTTGACCACCTCGAAATGAGAGAAAACCATCGAATAGGTGGCCCGACCTTGCGAGGCGGAACGAAGGTCGGTGGCGTAGCCGAACATCTTCGACAGCGGTGCCTCCGCGCGGATGATCTGCACCTGCTCCCGCGTGTCGGTCCGCAGAACGCGGCCGTGGCGGGCCGCAAGGTTGGAGAGCACGCCACCGGTGAACTCCCGCGGGGAAACGATCTCCAGCGACACCACCGGCTCAAGGAGAACCGGCCCCGCCAGGCGGCACCCGTCGCGGAAAGCCGATTGCGCGGCCACGCGGAAGGCGAACTCGGTCGACGAGGCCTCGTTGTACTGCACTTCCACCAGTTCCACCTTCAGGTCAGCCACCGGGTAGCCATAAAGGATGCCGCTCTCCTTGGCGCTCAGCAACGCCGATTCCACCGCTGCGACCAAGATGGCCGGCAGCCGCCCATCCGGCAGACGGTTCTCGAAGCGGAATCCCTGGCTGCGGCCCAAGGGTGTGAGGTGCAGCTTGACTCCAGCAAACTGCTGCTTCCCCTGGATGAAGCGGTCGTAGATCCCCTCCGCGTCATGAGAATCGCGGATCGTCTCACGATACGTGACCTGGGGACGACCGAGGCGAATCCGCAGGCCGAACTCGCGGGTCAGTCGCTGCTCGAGGACCTCGAGGTGTAGCTCCCCCATTCCGGAGATCACCGTCTGCCCGGTATTCTCGTCGATCTTGGCGGTAAAGGTCGGGTCGTCACCCGCGAGCTTGGCCAGGGCCGACTGGATTTTGTCTTCGTCGCCCGCCGAACGAGCCTCCAGCGCCGCCGACACCACCGGTTCGGGAAACGTCATCCCCTCCAACTGCAACGCCTCCCCCTCGCAGACCGTGTCTCCGGTGGAGACCTGCTTAAAGCCGGAGACCAAGACGATGTCGCCCGCGGACGCCTCTTTGATGGCCCGCCGCTTGTCGGCGTGCACGCGGAAGAGCCGGGCCACTCGCTCGAATCCTTTCACGCGCGGGCTCACCAGGCTCATCCCCTCGCGTAAAGTGCCGGAGTAGATGCGGACAAAGCTGTCCTTTCCGCGTTCGCGGTCGGTGTGGGTCTTGAACACAAGCCCGAGAAGGGGCGCGGCGGGGTCGGGTGGGCGAGGCACCACCACGCTGTCCGCGGGGCGCACCGCCACCGGGGCCGGCACCTCGTCAGGGGCGGGCAGATAGTCGACTACCGCGTCGAGGAGCGGCTGGATCCCCTGGTCACGCAACGACGCGCCTGCAAGGACCGGAAAGAGCTTCCGCTCGATGCAGAGCCGTCGCAACGCCGCCGAGAGCGTCTCCGCGGCGATCTCCTCGTTGCCGAGGAAAGCGGCCAGTACGCCGTCATCGTGCGAGGCTATCGCCTCCACCAGATCAGAACGGTACTGCTCACAGCGCGCGTGCTCCACCTCCGGGACCGGCTCCTCGATGATGGCGCGACCGTGGTCGTCCGGACTCCAGCGCAGACGCACTCTTCGCAGACAGTCGATGACACCGTCGAAGGTGTCGGACTCGCCGACCGGGAAGTTCACCACGGCCAGAGCCACGCCGAGCCTCGCGCGCACGTCGTCAAGGACCGTCTCGAAGCTCGCGCCCAAACGGTCCATCTTGTTCACGAACAGGATGCGCGGCACCTGGTAGTGCTCGGCCTGGTGCCAGACCATTTCCGACTGCGGCTCCACCCCCCCCACCCCGCAGAGGACGACGATGGCGCCGTCAAGGACCCGCAGGGAGCGCTCCACCTCCGCGGTGAAGTCGACATGCCCCGGGGTATCGATGAGGTTGATCTCGTGATCACGCCAGGCGAAACGGGTGGCCGCGGACGTGATGGTGATCCCACGCTCGCGCTCCTGATCCATCCAGTCCATCTGCGTGGACCCTTCGTCCACCTCACCGATGGCGTGGGAGACGCCGGTGTAGAAGAGGATACGCTCGGTCGTGGTCGTCTTGCCCGCGTCGATGTGGGCGATGATCCCGATGTTGCGCAGCCGATGTAGCGGTGAATCCTGTTCCATGGCGTACCTCGTGGACGGACGATACGAAGCTGCGTAAGCGCCTGTCAAGCATGCGGGACGCTCTTGAGATGTCAGGCTTCGGGCTTTGGGCCTCAGGCTTCGGGCTTCGGGCCTCAGGCTTCGGGCTTTGGGCCTCAGGCTTCGGGCTTCGGGCTTCGGGCTTCGGGCCCGGGCTGGATCGCGGTGATTGCCGAGTGCCGGCTACGGCTGGTATCGTCGCGGCGGAGGTGCCATGAACGCGAGCGCGTCCCTACTCACGCGGCGGATCCGGACCCTCGAGTCCGAACGCCGGCGGCGCACGCGCACCGCCCTTTGCTGCGCCCTTCTCGGGCACGCCATCTTCGGACTGGCGGGGGGCTGGTTCCGACTTCCCGCCCGTCACCGCGACGCCCCCATAGGCCTGGGCTTCGAGGGCCGGACGCACCTGGTCGATCTCTCCCCGACCGACGAAACGGCGCGCAATCAGGAAGAGCTTGCCCGGCAGCGTAGGGAGGGCGGCGCGCTGCAGGTGCAGATGGTGTCACGCGAGGAGTGGCTTCACACCGACGAAACCGCGGGCCGGATTTCACGGGTGGAATTCCCCGCCCCGGCCGACACGCGCCGCCCCGACCTGCCGCCGGTCATCGAGCTGGGCGAGGATTGGAACGCCCCGGCCCGCTCCTCCGAGCGTGCTCTCTCCGAGCAGTTCCAGGTGCTGAGTATGGTGCGCCCGGACTATCCGCCGACCGCGATCCGCGCCGGAATCGACGGCCTCGTGGAGTTGGAGGTGGAGGTGGACGAGCGCGGAGCGGTGGGTGACGTTCGCATCCGCCGCGGCCCGCCCCGCGGCGTAACCCTCGAGCAGGCATCGGTGGAGGCGATGCGGCAATGGGTGTTCCGTCCTCTGCAGCGTGGGGGTCGCGCCGTGCCGTTCACCGTGATCGTGCCGTTTCGCTACCGTTTCGACGACTGAAGGTGCTAGAACGAGAAGCGTCCGAAATCCTTTGGGTTCATGTTCTCGATAAGGTTTTTCAACTCGCGAACCCGCTCCTCGTCGTCGGCCTCGCCCGGCGGAGGCGCCGACTCCGTCTGCATGAGCGCATCCAGCTCCGTGGAAAAGAGGTGGGGGGCGACGAAAATGCGCGCCTTGGCCTTTTGTGCCAAGGCGATGGAATCACTGGGCCGCGCGTCGATGGCCAGCAACTCACCTCCGGCCTCCAGATAGATCTTGGCGTAGAAGGTGTTCTCGCGCAGATCCGTGATCTCCACGCGGCGCACCTTCGCCGAAAGCCCGTTGAGCACGGCGATGAGCAGGTCGTGGGTGAGGGGGCGCTGGAACTTCTTTCCCGCGAGTTCCATGGCGATGGCGCTGGCCTCCGGCGGGCCGATCCAGATGGGCAGCCGCTTGGTGCCATCGAGGCTCTGGAGGATGACCACCGGGAACTGATTCTTCTCGTCCACCGCAAGACTCCAGACCTTGACCTCGATCATGCGGATCCTCCGATCACGGACCGCCGTACGCGCGGCGTTTCACCTGGTCGGCATAAGGCAGGTTCTCCAGCCCCTTGTCCATGTTCTCCAGCATCCACCTTGCCGAGCCGACCAGATCTGACTGCGGATATCTCTCCAGGAGTTGCCGGAAGAGCACTCCGGCGCGTGCATAGTCCTTCAGGTTCTCGGCGTAGGAAAACCCCGCGAGGAAGAGCGCCTGAGCCGCTCGCGGACTCTTCGGGTGACTCTCCACGAATGCCTCGAACCAGGCTATGCCGCGCTGTGGCTGCTGCTCCGATTCGGCGAGCTGGAACACTTCCTCTTCCGTGAGCACCTTGA
Source organism: Candidatus Eiseniibacteriota bacterium (assembly GCA_903844735.1). Classification (GTDB taxonomy): domain Bacteria; phylum Eisenbacteria; class RBG-16-71-46; order CAIMUX01; family CAIMUX01; genus CAIMUX01. Next base: position 1,102 of record CAIMUX010000123.1, on the reverse strand, counting down.
ACGCGTACTCGAACCACGCCATGGTGTCGATGGAGGCCTTCGTCTCGCGTATCACCTCTTCGCGGATGGCGGCGTGAATCTGATTCGCCCTGTTGCTGGTGAGCCACTTCACCGCCATCGGTCGCACTTCATCGAGCGGCGTGGTCGTCGACTCGACTCTCTCGCGAACGCGAAAGAAACAGAAGCCGCGAGAAGTCTCGATCACGGGGGTAATCTGGCCGGCGGGCGTGGCGAAGATCGCCTCGTTGATCGCTGGGATGCGCACCGAAAAACCCGGCACAACGGAGGTCAACCCCACCGGACCGAGGTCGCCGCCGGACGGGGCCGAAGTCCCGTCCTTTGAGTTCCGACGCGCCAGGTCGTCGAAGTTTTCACCCGACGCCGCCCGGCGGCGCAGAGCCTCCGACTCGCCGCGAGTCGGCACCAGGACGATCTGGACGACGGCATGGGCGGGACTCCGGAAGCGGTCGATGTTGTCTTCGTAGTACTGTCGGATCGCATCCTCGGTGGGTGCGGCCTGCTCGGTCACCAGCTTGTTCTGGGCGTACCGGGCGAGGACAAACTGGCGGGAGAGCTCGAGCTGATCGCGGCACGCGGGGTCCTTGTCGAGCCCGTGGCGTTCTCCTGCTTTGACCCAGAGCAATTGGTCGAAGGCGGCCCGGAGGATCTCCCACTTCTGCGCCACCGCGGCGGCGCCCGTCTGGCCCCCCATGTCGGGATACTGCACGCGCAGCCTGGTGTCCAGGCCTTCCGCGGTGATCACCGTGCGGCCCGCCCGAGCGACTACGATCTTCCCGACCGCCGGATCCACGCTCGCAGCACCCGTCGCCGCGTTGTCTTTCGTGGAGGTACCGCCGGAAGGCAGCTTCTCCCGGCCGCAGGCGAGGCCCAGAAATCCCCCAATGAGAAAGGCCGCGACCACAAGAACCCGAATCACGAAAACTCGAGTCACGAGGAGCGCGCTCACAAGGGTTCCAGCCCCGAGGAGACGATCCGTCCGCGGTGAACGCCAACAACTGCTCTGCCGCATCCACATGGTGAGCCTCCTCGCAGCCCTGCCGGGCGTCGCCGGGGCGCCGGAGTGGGCCCCAGCGCCCCGGCG
>CAIMUX010000122.1 GCA_903844735.1 Candidatus Eiseniibacteriota bacterium | reverse complement strand
CGCGACCCGCGGGGCGGCGACGGACCTTAGCCGGCCCCCAGCCTCTCAATCATGTCGATGTAGGCCTCCTCCAGCAGATCCTGTCCTTCGATCCCCAGCCACCCCATGAGCTCCCGGGCCACATCCTCGCCCATCGCGATCGTCTGGCCGGCCCGCAGCACGACCTCCAGCTCCAGGAATTCCCCGAGCCGCTCCACGGTATCCAGATGAATCCGGGTCGCCCCGACGAGAAAAAGCAGCCGGGTCTTCCGCACGGTTCCTCGCACCCCCAGTGCGGCCGCGAGCGCATCCCGTAGCAACGCCGGCTCGGTGGTCGGCACCACTAGGTACTCGGAAACCTTGGGACCCGCAGCTTCAGCCCGCCGGTAGGCGATCAGCTCCCCGCGCCCGTGTCCCAGAATGCGGATCTTCAGCCGGCCTGAAGAGACCGGGAAGAAGGTGTCCTCCTGCTCGATGACCTGTGGCGGGCCACCGGTTGCGTCCTCCAGGAAGCGGCGGATCCGCTCTGGGTCGCGCAGACGGGCCTTGATCTCGACGTTGGCGGGCATGGTGAGGGCATCATAACCTGAACTGAGATTCGGAACGAATACGGCTGCCTTCGGGCAGCAACGAATCGGTTGCCTCTCCCGGATTGCCTCTGCTAATCTCTATCCCGTGCGGTAAGGCTCCCGTCGTGCCGCTGATCGCATTGCCGGACAACCTGTTGCCGGATTGCGTGGAGTCAACCTGTCGACCAGAAGGACGCGAGGACGATGACGAGCGCAGCGACCGAGTGCCGGTACTCGATGGTCCATGTCCGTCCAGGCCATGTCGTGGTAGAGCATGACCTCCTGAGCCGCTCCGTGCGGTCGTACTTCTCTGATGAGGCTGTGGCCCCGGTGGAGGAGTACCGCGAGGGGAAGCGGATCTGGCAGTACGCGGGCACGGCCCAGTCGTTCCAGTTCGATGTGAAGGACGACGCGACGGGGGATGTCGTCCCGTTCCGCGAGCTGCTCGGCCTCATGTACTACGGCTGCGCGAAGCCGGAAAGTGACCTGCATCGCCTCGGGCACATCGCCCACGACAACAACATCTCCATCTACGTGGCGGTGACCTACGAATCGAAGGACGGAGAGCACACATTGCTGTCCGAGGACAAGCTGCGCGTCCTCAACCGTCTTTTCAACGACCGCCTGCGCACGCCGGGCAAGAAGATCCTCATCCTGCCCGACCTCTTCGACCTGTACAAGACCATGTCCTACGGCGAGATCATGATCGACTTCGGCCTTACCTCGATGGAGGAAGAGCGCTGACCCGCACGGGGAGGAGATTCGACCGATGAAACTGAGCGAGATCGCCCGGAAGCTGGAACTGAAGGCTGTCGGCCAGTCCGACCTGGAGAGCAAGGACATCACCGGCGTGTACGTCTCGGACATGGTGAGCGACATCATCGCCAACGCCAAGGCCGGGAATCTCCTCGTCACCATCCAGATCCACAACAACGTCATCGCCGCGGCCAACCTGGTCGACATCTCCGGGATCCTCGTGACCCAGGGGAAGCAGCCGACGGAGGACGTGGTGAAGATGGCAGAGAAGGCGGCCATCCCGATTCTAAGCACCGAGCTGAACGGTTGGCAGGTCATGACGAAGCTCTATGAGGCAGGCGTCCGCTGAACGCGACGGGGCGGTTCGCATGACGATGCGACTGCGTGAAGTGGCTGATCTGCTCGGGTGCCAAGTTGTCACCGGGGAAGAGCACTTGGATCGGCTCGAGGTTGACGCTTGCTTCGCGGCTGACCTCATGAGCGATGTGCTGGCCTTTTCCCGGGCCGGGGCTCTCCTCATTACCGGATTGGCCAGCTTGCAGGCGGCCCACACTGCCGATGTCGCCGACCTGGCCGGCGTGCTCTTCGTGTCGGGCAAGCGCCCGGCGCCCGCCGTCGTCGAGTTGGCGTGCGAGAACAGCATTCCGCTCCTCTCCACGACGCTGTCCATGTTCGAGGCCTGTGGCCGTCTCTTCGGTGCCGGGCTTGGTTCGGCGGTGCGGAGGTGACATGAATGGCGATGCCCCCCCGCTTCCGGCTCCCGGCGAGGAAGTCCTTTACTCGGAATCGTTTCCGATCCGGGGGAACGATTTCGAGCACGGCGGGTCCGTCGCGGCGCGGGTGAAGGTGATCCTCAAGCAACTCGGGATACCGTCCGACTCCATCCGCCACCTCTCCATCTCCAATTTCGAGGCGGAGATGAACGTCATCATGTACGCCGACGAGGCGACGCTGGAGTTGCAGGTGCTATCGGGAGAGGTGCGAGTCATTCTCGCCGATCGCGGGCCGGGGATCGTGGATCTCGATCTCGCGATGCAGGAGGGATACTCCACGGCCACGCCGGAGATGCGGCAACGAGGGTTTGGTGCCGGGCTCGGGTTGCCGAACATCAAGAGAAATAGCGATGTTTTTTCCATCACCTCCACGGTGGGGGTGGGCACGACCCTCCGCTACGCGGTACAATTCGAGGCTTGACGGGGCCGGGCTGACCGCCGAGGAGAGGCTGGCAGGGTCCGGTCCGGGCTCAACCTGGAACGGATTGGGGCGGACTAAGGTGTGGGGAAGGGACGGGTGGCGGCTGGATGGCCGAGCGCGAGCACTCCATCTACTTTGATCCAGGCAAGTGCATCGCCTGCGTGGCGTGTGCTCAGGCCTGCCCGACGCACGCGGTCCGGGTGCGTGAGGGGATGGCTCGGCTGAAGCCGGAACTGTGCATCGACTGCGGCGCCTGCATCGACGCCTGCCGTTACGACGCGGCGCGGGCCAGGACCTCCACTCCGGCCGACCTGCGGCGCTTCAAGTACACCGTGGCCATACCCAGCATGACCTTCTATGCCCAGTTCGGGCGTGAGGTCATGCCCGAACAGATTCTGCACGCCCTTACCCATGTCGGCTTCGACGCCTTCTACGACATGTCGTGGATGGTGGAGATGGTGGCCGGCGCCACCGACGCCTGGATTTCCGAGTGTCGCGGGCCCTGGCCGCGGATCTCGGTCACCTGCCCGGCGATCGTGCGGCTGATCCAGATCCGCTATCCGGACCTGCTCGATCACTTGGTACCGATAGAGACACCGCGGGAGCTGGCGGCCAAGCTGCTCCGGCGAAAGCTTGTGGCGGAGCTGAGGCTTCAGCCCGAAGAAGTCGGCATCTTCTTCGTTACGCAGTGCACCGCCATCATGAACTCGATCTTGGCACCGGTGGGGCTGGATCAGTCCTATCTTGACGGGGCCTTTGGGATCAACGAGCTCTACGGCCCGGTGCTCAAGGCGCTCTCTCACGGCGAGCCAGCGGAACGGGAGCTCGGCGCTCTCGCCGCGAGCGAGTCGGTGAGCCGCGCGGGGCTGATGTGGGCGATGTCGGGAGGAGAAATCTCCGGGATGCGCAACGCCAACACCATGACGGTGAGCGGCGTCCGGGAGGTGATGGGAACGTTCGACCGGATCGAGTCGGGGAAGTACCGGAATGTCGACTTTATCGAGGCTTATGTTTGTCCCGGTGGTTGCGTGAGTGGCTGCCTGGTGATTGAGGAGCGCTACATCGCCCAGCGCACGGTGCAGCAGATCGGGCGCCGCCTTCGGGGGCAGAACAGCGTCAAGGAGGAGAAGATCCGGGGTCTGCTCCGTGATCACTTCTTCGCGATGGAAGATGAGATCAAGGCCCGGCCGGTGCATGCGATCCCGCGGGATCTCCGCCAGGCCATCGCCTGGAAGCGGGAGCGATCCGCGCTGCTGGACCGGCTGCCGCGCAAGGACTGTGGAGCCTGCGGGGCGCCCGACTGCGGGACTCATGCGGAGGATTGCCTGAGCGGAGAGTCGTCCGAGGATGGTTGCGTTTTCGTCCGGATCGCCAACCTGGAGAAGACGCCGGCCGAAACGAGGGGGAACGAGAGATGAGCAAGCATATGCTGGTCATGGAACTATGTTGCCCGCAGTGTGACGCCCTGCTCACCGAAGGGACGAAGCTCCCGTTGGACGCCTATCTGCGGGATCCTCAGCGGGAGGGGGAGATGAGGCTCTCGGCCATCTTCGGTGATTACACGATGGAGTCCGACCTTGAGGTCAAGCCGGGGGACACGGTGGAGTTCCGTTGCCCGAAGTGCGAGGCGCCGCTGACCATCGCACTGACCTGCAAGCTGTGCGGCGCCCCCATGGCGTCGCTCAACATGAGAGTCGGTGGGTATCTGGAGTTCTGCTGCCGGGCCGGGTGCAAGGGGCACGCCCTGGGCGGGGTCGGCGACATCGACCAGATGATGCGGATGATGAACAAGATGTTTGAGACGCCGTACGATTAGCCTCACGAGGAGCCCACAATGATTTCCCATAGGAAACTGGACTTTCGGACTCTGCACTTCGGCGGCGAGGAGGGGAAGCTCATCCCCGCCCTCCAGAAGGTGCAGGAGACGGACGGGTACATCTCCCGCGAGCGGATACTGGAGATCCATCGACAGTCGGGCGTGCCGCTGTCTCAGATCTACGGGGTGGCGACCTTCTACGCTCAGTTCCGCTTCCACCCGGTGGGCAAGAACATCGTGCGCGTCTGCCACGGCACTGCCTGCCACGTGAGCGGGGCCAAAGGGATCACCGAGGCACTGGAGGAAGAGCTTGGGGTGGCCAACGGCGAGACCACGCCGGACCGGCAGTTCACCCTCGACACCGTCTCCTGCCTTGGATGCTGCTCCTTAGCACCGGTGATCATGATCAACAACGACACCTATGGGAATCTCTTGCCTAAGCAGATCAAGAAGATCGTCAAGGGATACCGTGAGGCCGCGGGGGGGGTGGTGCAGCCATGAAAATCGTGGTCGGGCTGGGGACCTGCGGTATCGCCGCCGGGGCGGAGCACACATGGCGTGAGCTGGAGGCTCGCACCGGCAACGGCGGGCCGAAGGTCGAGCTGGCCAAGACCGGCTGCGTCGGGATGTGCTACCGAGAGCCGCTGGTCGAGGTGCGGATGGACGACGGCCGGCGCTTCCTCTACGGCGGCGTGGGCAAGGACCAGGTCGAGCCGCTCCTGGCCGCTCTCGCCGAGGGAAAGGTCTTGGACGACTTGTTGGTCTGGACCGATGTCGGCGCCGGATCCGAGGCTGCCTACCTGGCGCGCCAGAATCGGATCGTGCTGCGCAACTGCGGCACGATCGATCCTGAGCGGATCGACGACTACCTCGCCGCCGGCGGCTATGTGGCGCTTCGAAAGGTCCTGGCCGAGAACGACCCCGACGGGCTCATCAACCTGATGGTCGAATCGGGCCTGCGCGGCCGCGGGGGTGCGGGCTTTCTCACGGGGATGAAGTGGCGCTTCACCCGCCTGGCTCCAGGCGCGCACAAGTACATCATCTGCAACGCCGACGAGGGAGACCCCGGTGCTTTCATGGACCGCTCGGTCTTGGAAAGCGATCCCCACGCGGTGCTCGAGGGGATGGCCATCGGCGCCTTCGCTATCGGCGCCGACCACGGCTACATCTATGTCCGAGCCGAATATCCCAAGGCGATCGAGCGGCTGTTGATCGCCATCGCCCAAGCCGAGGAACGCGGTCTTCTCGGAGAGAAGATTCAGGGAACCGACGTTTCCTTCCAGGTGCGGCTGAAGGAGGGCGCGGGCGCCTTCGTCTGCGGCGAGGAGACCGCCCTCATCGGCTCTATCGAGGGGAAGCGCGGTATGCCGCGGGTCCGTCCTCCCTTTCCGGCGACCAAGGGGTTGTGGGGCTGCCCCACCAACATCAACAATGTCGAGACCTTCGCCAATGTGCCGTGGATCGTTTCCCACGGCGCCTCCGCCTTCAACTCGCTGGGGACCAGAAACAGCAAGGGGACCAAGGTGTTCGCTATGGCCGGCAAGGTGAAGCGCGGGGGACTGGTGGAGGTGCCGATGGGCATCTCGATCCGCGAAGTCGTTTTCGACATCTGCGGCGGGATCAAAGAGGACCGGAAGTTCAAGGCTGTTCAGATGGGCGGCCCCTCCGGCGGCTGTATCCCGGCCGATCTTCAGGACACCGTCATCGACTATGAGTCGATCACCAAAACCGGAGCCATCATGGGATCCGGTGGGCTAGTGGTCATGGACGAGACCACCTGCATGGTCGACATCGCCCGGTTCTTCCTCGAGTTCACCCAGCGGGAATCGTGCGGCAAGTGCACGTTCTGCCGCGTCGGGACCAAGCGGATGCTGGAGACCCTCACCCGCATTTGCGGGGGGGAGGGCAAGGACGGCGACCTTGAACTGCTCGAACAGTTGGCGGGGCTGGTCAAGAACAACTCGCTCTGCGGACTGGGGCAATCCGCGCCGAACCCGGTACAGACCACGCTCAAGTATTTCCGCTCGGAGTACGAGGCGCACATCACCAACCGCAAGTGCCCGGCGCACAGTTGTCAGAAGCTTCTCACCTACGACATCACCGCGGCGTGCAACGGATGCGACGCGTGCGGTCGGGTCTGCCCCTCGCAGGCGATCACCGGCGAGAAGAAGAAGCTGCACCAGATCGACCACGCGAAGTGCATCCAGTGCGACGAGTGTTTCAAGACTTGTAAGTTCCACGCCATCGTCCGCAATTGACAGGAGTGAGGAAGCCATGGACCTGGTCAAACTGGAAATAGACGGCAAGCGGGTCATCGCCGACAACCGGCACACCATCCTTCAGGTGGCGCGCGAGAACGGGATCAAGAGCATCCCCACCCTCTGCCATGACGGGCAACTGGAGCCGTTCGCCTCCTGTTTTGTCTGCGTGGTCAAGGTGCAGGGAGCACGCACCCTTCTCCCGGCCTGTTCCACCCGTGTGTTTGCCGGCATGGTGGTGCAGACCGAGACCCCGGAGGTGCGCCGTGCGCGGAAGGCCTCGCTGGAGCTGATGTTGAGCAACCACTTTGCCGACTGCATCGGTCCCTGCCAACTGGCTTGTCCGGCGGGCATCGACATCCAGGGCTACATCGCCCTGGCCGCGCTGGGGCAGTATGAGGACGCTATCCGGCTGATCAAGGACCGTAACCCTCTGCCCGCGGTCTGTGGCCGGGTCTGCACCCGTCCTTGTGAGGTGACCGGGTGTCGGCGGAACCTGATGGACGAAGCGGTCGGCATCGACTATATCAAGCGCTACATCGCCGATCTCGATCTGGGGAAGGCCAAGCCTTGGAAGCCGGCGTTGGCCGTGGCCAACGGGCGCCGCATCGCTATCGTCGGGGCCGGTCCGGCCGGGCTCTCCTGTGCCTACTACCTCGCCATCAAGGGGTACGGCGTGCACATGTTCGAGAGTCTGCCCGAGGCGGGCGGGATGCTTCGCTATGGCATTCCCGAATACCGTCTGCCGAAGGAGACCCTCGACCTCGAGATCAACCAGGTTCTCGACCTTGGTGTGAAACTCAACACCAATGTGGCTCTCGGGCGTGACTTCACCGTGGCCGGACTCAAGGAGCAAGGTTTCGCCGCCGTATTCCTCGGCATCGGCGCCTGGGAGAGTTCCAAGATGCGGGTGCAGGATGAAGAGACCGAGGGGGTCATCCCCGGGATCGAGTTCCTGCGCGAGTACGGCCTGCACCGGGCCAAACCGCTGCCGGGGCGCGTCCTGGTGGTGGGCGGCGGCAACACCGCCATCGACTGCGCACGCACGGCGCTCCGCCTCGACTCCCGCGAAGTCCGGCTCCTCTACCGGAGGACCCGAACCGAGATGCCCGCCAACGAGATGGAGATCGTGGAGGCGGAGCACGAGGGAGTGCAGATGGACCTCCTCGTAGCGCCGGTGCGGGTGGTCAAAGAGGGGGGCCGGGTCAAGGCGCTCGAGTGCCTCCGCATGGAGCTGGGCGAACCCGATGCCAGCGGCCGACGCAGCCCGAAGCCGATCAAGGGAAGCGAGTTCTTAGTCGAATGCGACTGGGTGATCGCGGCCATCGGGCAGAACACCGAGGTGAAGAAGCTGCTCGACGGCCACATCCCTAACTTCCTGCCGTTCGGCGAGACTTTGAACCTCACTCGCTGGCAGACCATTCAGGTCAACGATCAGACGTTTGAGACCAGCGTCGACGGTGTCTTTTCGGGAGGCGACGTCGTCACCGGCGCCGCCACGGCCATCGAGGCGATCGCGGCGGGGCGTAAGGCGGCGCACGCCATCGACACCTACCTGGTGAAGGGAAAGGCCGAGCCCGAGCCTTGGGAGTTCGTGAGCAAGAAGGATTCCTTCCGCAAGGTGCGGGCCGAGGATCTTCCCGAGGGAGACCGCCATGCCCGTCGGGAAATGCCCGTCTTGGCTCCGCAGGAGCGGGTCAAGTCGTTTGTCGAGGTGGAGCAAGGCTACAGCGCGGCCGACCTCAAGCTGGAGACCCACCGTTGCCTCGAGTGCGGCTGTACCGCGCTCTTCAACTGTCAGTTGCGGCAGTACGCCACCGAGTACGGCGTCGACATTTCGAACTTCATTGGTGAAGCGACGCAATACCGCGTCGATCGGCGACATCCGGTCATCGATCTCGATCCGAACAAGTGCATCCTCTGCGGCCGCTGCGTGCGGATGTGCAGCGAGGTGGTGGGTGTGGCCGCCTACGGTTTCATCAACCGCGGCTTTAACACCGTTGTCAAGCCGGCCCTCGGCGGCGGTCTCCTCGAGACCGACTGCGTGACGTGCGGACTCTGCATCGGCACCTGTCCCACCGGGGCGATCGCCGAGCGGGTGCCGCTGATCAAGCCGGGTCCCTGGCCGACGCGGCCCGTACCCACCGTGTGTGGCTACTGTGGCGTGGGCTGTCGGCTCCATCACGACGTCCACGGCACGTCGCTGGTCAAGATGTCGCGACGCGAAGGCGGGCCGACTTCCGGTAACCACTGCCGGAAGGGTCGGTTCGGCTATCAGCACGTGCAGGACCCCAAGCGGCTCGTCACCGCCTGGGTCCGTTCCGGGCGAGAGCTGCAGGAGACGGACCTCGATGACGCAGTCTCCCACGTCGCGCTGCGGCTGAAGGAGCTGCGCCGGAAGTACACAGGCGACGAGATGGCGGTCTTCGTCTCTTCGCGCCTGACTAACGAGGAGATCTACGTAGCACAGAAGTTCGCCCGCGTGGCCCTCGGCACACACCAGGTGACGAGTCTTGCCGCCCTTGTGAATCGCGAGCTGCGCTGTCCGGAAATCGTGAGCACGGCCGGCTATGCGGACCTCGAGGACGCGCAGGCGATCGTGGTCGTCAACTCCGCCCTCAGTGAGGAACATTTTACCGTGGACCTGATGGTGAAAAAGGCGATCCGCAAGGGAGCGAAGCTGATCAGCATCGGCCCGCGGGTCGACCGCACCTCACGCTTCGCCGATGTCCACCTACATTGTGAAGACGGCAAGCAGGCCAAGATGGTCTTGGCACTGGTCAAGGCGGCGGCGGACTCCGGGATCGTACCGGCCGAGGTGAACCCGTGTCTTGCGACGGTTCTGGATACGGCGACTCTCGGGGAACTCGCGAAGGAAGCGGGACTCGACCCGGAGTCGCTCCGCGCCGCCGCGGCGATCCTCGCGAAGAGCATCATCAAGGTTCTGGTTGCGAACAGGGACTATCGCGGCCCGCGGATCGTTGAGGACGTGCGTCTCTTCGCCGAGGCTGCCGAAGCGATGGGCTGTGGCTTCCTGGTCCTGCGCGAAAAGGCGAACGGGCAGGGGTTGTCCGATCTGGGCGGCGACCCGTCGTGGCTGCCTGGATACATCCATACCGGCGACGAGGCCGGCCTGGCCATGCTGGAGAAGGAGTGGTGCGTTTCCCTGCGTGATCTCGGAGGCGCCGACGCCGATCTCGTGTCCAAGCTCCGGCAGAAGAAGATCAAGGTGGCGGTGCTTCTCGGCGAGGATCCGGTCGGCAACGAAGCGTTCCCGCGCGACCTGTGCGAAGGGATTTGCGGCGCCGATTTCCTCGTTGTGGGGGATCAATTCCTCACCGCCACGGCGAAATTGGCCAACGCTGTTCTCCCGCTCTGTGCCCTTGCGGAGACGAGCGGCACCTTGACCAACCAGGCTCGCATGGTGCAACGGCTCGAGCAGGCTGTGCCGCCTCCATCGGGCGTCGAGACCTGGGAGCTCTTAGCCCGGATCGCGGCGCAGATGGGCTACCGGTTCAAGATGAAGTACGCCTCGTCGGCGGAGATCTTCGAGGAGATTCGCCGCGTCGTTCCTGCCTACCGGGAGGTTGCGGTCGACAGCTCGGACGGTGACGGATCGTGGCCTCTCTCAGGGATGCTCCTGCCCCGGGTGCCGTTCAACTACGCACGCCTGGACGCGACCTCGATCACCCCGGTGGCAACTTCGAACCTCGATTGCCTCGAGGCTCGGTTCGACGGCTGGTTTGCCGAAACGATGGAACGGGCGCGGCAGGCCATGGAGGCGGCCGAGCGGGTCGTGCCTCTGGAAAGCTGAGGCGGTGGAATGGGGGTTTGCGGGTGCGTTCCGCTCGACCGTCCCCCACTCCTAGCCAGAGCCCGATGATCGCGCGGTACCGGTAGTGGTGCCCTGAGTGGCCGGCGCCCGCACGCCGTGGGGACTTGCTTCCCCAGCGGCCATCCACACCCGGTTACGGCGACGAAACGCTCGTTCGCGTCGGATCTCCTCCACGATGGTATAGAGCAACGGCGCACACGCGCCTTCCATCAGCACGACGATCGCGGTCATGTCCACCCTCCCGGCCACGGATGATGGGAGACGCGCGGGAGTTCGAAGCAGGGTCACGTCGCGCGCCGCCGTCGGGGCCGCTCTGGGAATCGTGCACCTGGCCATCATCGGTGTCCTTTCGGCAAGCCTGCATGACTCCCCCGTAGCCCCCGTCTACCCTTCCGAGTCGTGGGCTTCAAGAAGGAGGG